>NZ_VICD02000304.1 GCF_006546735.2 Marilutibacter maris
CTGATTGGCGGACGCTGGCGCGGCACCCGCCTGGAAGTCCCCGCGGTCGCCGGGCTGCGGCCGACCTCGGACCGGGTCCGCGAGACCCTGTTCAACTGGCTGATGCCGACACTGCCGGGCGCGCGCGTACTCGACCTGTTCGCCGGCAGCGGCGCGCTGGGGCTGGAGGCGGTATCGCGCGGCGCCGCCGGCGCGGTCCTGGTCGAGCGCGATCGCGAACTGGCGCAGGCCCTGCGTGCGTTGGCGGCGCGACTGCCCGGCGGCGACGCGGTCGAGGTGGTCCAGGCCGATGCCCGCCACTGGCTGGATGCGGCGCCGCAGGCGGCCTTCGACATCGCCTTCGTCGACCCGCCATTCGCCGACGGATTGTGGGAGGCGGTGTTGCCGAGGCTGTCCGCCGCACTGGTCCCCGATGGCTGGTTGTACGTCGAGGCGCCGGCGACCGCGGCGCCGGCGCCACCGCCTGGCTGGACCCTGCACCGCGAGGGGCGTACCCGCGAGGTCCGTTACGCCCTGTATCGGCGCGGCGGCGGCGCGGTTTCTTCGCCGGCCAATGAATCGGCGGACTGATAGACTGGGCAGCGAATCCGGGCCATCGCCGGTATCCCGGCCGGGCCCCTCACTGGGAATGCACTGACGTATGACCGCGGCCCGCCAACGCATCGCCGTTTATCCCGGCACCTTCGACCCGATCACCAACGGGCACGTCGACCTGGTCAACCGCGCCGCACCGCTGTTCGAGCGGATGGTGATCGGGGTCGCCGAGAGTCCCGGCAAGGGACCGGCGCTGCCGCTGGCGCAGCGGGTCGAGCTGGCGCGCAAGGCGGTCGCCCAGCATGCCAACGTCGAGGTCCGCGGCTTCGACTGTCTGCTCGCGCATTTCGTCGCCGAGGTCGGTGGCGGGGTGCTGCTGCGCGGGCTGCGCGCGGTGTCCGACTTCGAGTACGAATTCCAGCTCGCCAGCATGAACCGCCACCTGATTCCCGAGGTGGAGACCTTGTTCCTGACGCCGGCGGAGCAGTACGGATTCATTTCCTCCTCGCTGGTGCGCGAGGTCGCCCGCCTGGGCGGCGACGTGTCGGGGTTCGTGCCCGCGGCCGTGGCCGAGGCCCTGCAGGCGGAGTGGCGGCGCGAGCGTCCGGCGTCATAATCCACCGTTTCCATGACCCGCACGATCGCGATCCACGCGATCCCGGTCCAAGAATTCCAACCCGTACGATCCAACCCGAGGGGAAACCCATGAAGATGTCCACCCGCCTGATCCTCGCCGCCTGTCTCACCCTGCCGGTCCTTGCCGCGTGCCAGAAGGAAGAAGCGACGGAAGTGGTCGAGGCCGCTCCGGTCGCCAAGCCGACCACCAACGACGACAACGCCTGGGCCGAGTACCTGACCGACGTGGTCAAGCGCAACGTCGGCGACGCCACCAGCGTGTATCTGTACACCCTGCCGGCCTCGGATTCGGCCGACTACGAGGGCGAGTACGCCCGTCAGCTGGAAAAGGCCCAGACCGACGTGATGCGCGGTGGCGTGGAAGGCACCCTGCTGGCCTACGGTTCGCCGGACTCGGCCAAGAGCGCCGACCTGGCGGTGGCCTCGTTCGAGCAGGCCCAGCCGGGCTCGATGAAGGGCGTGCGCGTGCTGTTCATCGGCAATCCGGCCGACAGCGACCGCGTCAAGGCCGCGGTCGAGCCGTCGGAAGCCGCGTTCCAGTTCGTCGAAGCCAAGTAAGCCGTGGAGGGCGTGGCCGCGTCGGCGGCCACGTCCGCATCGTTCCGGCCGCGCATGCCGCCGGCCGGGGCGCTTCTCCCGACGCGCCGCCCGCATCCCGCAGGCGATACACAGCGTCCCGCGAATTGCCCGTGCCGGCCCTTGCATGCCGCCGCCATCCCCCGCAAAGTCGGAGCGGTGTCCGCATCGGTTGAGCGACTCGCCGGAGTCGCCCCGCCGGAATCGCGAACCGTACCGCAGCCAACGAGCGTGAGTCGCACGACCGCGTGCCCCCATGTCCCTGAAGATCAACGAGCTCTGCGTCAATTGCGATGTGTGCGAGCCGGCCTGCCCGAACCAGGCGATCTCGCAGGGCGAAACCATCTACGTGATCGATCCGGCCCGCTGCACCGAGTGCGTGGGGCATTTCGACGAACCCCAGTGCGTCGTGGTCTGTCCGGTCGAGTGCATCGATCCCGACCCCGATCTTCCAGAAACGCAGGACCAGCTGTTGGCCAAGCTGGCGCGCCTGCAGGCGTCCTGAGCCGCTGATGGCGGCTCGTGTTCCACAGGAGTGAATAGATGCGCTTGATGCCGCGAACCTTGATCCTGATCGCCCTGCTGGTGCCGGCACTGCTGCCGTTGCAGGCCTGCGCCGAGCAACCGCAGGCCTCGAACCCGCGCGAGGCCGCGGTCGCGGCGACCCACCCGCCGGGCACGGCGATCGCCAGCGCGCATTCGCTGGCCACCGATGCCGGCCTTGAGATCATCGCCGCCGGCGGCAACGCCTTCGACGCCGCGGTCGCGGTCTCGGCGACGCTGTCGGTGGTCGAGCCGATCAGCTCGGGTCTGGGCGGCGGCGGTTTTTTCCTGTTGCACGACGCGCGCAGCGGCAAGGACGTGTTCGTCGACGCGCGCGAGACCGCGCCGGCCGCGGCTACTCCGGAAGCCTTCCTCGATGCCGACGGCAACCTCGACCGCGACCGCTCGGTCAACGGTCCGTGGTCGGCCGGCATTCCTGGTCTGCCGGCGGCACTGGTGCACGTGGCGCAGACGTACGGACGGCTGCCGCTGAAACAGTCGCTGGCGCCGGCGATCCGGATCGCCCGCGAGGGCTTTCCGGTGTACGAGCGGATGGCACGCGGTTACGCCGCGCGCCGCGAGGTGATGGAGCGCTACCCCGGTACCCGCGCGGTGTTCCTCGCCGACGGCGACACCGTCGAGGAGGGCGAGCTGTTCCGCCAGCCCGATCTGGCGCGGACCCTGGAGCGCCTCGCCGACGGCGGCTTCGACGGGTTCTATCGCGGCGAGACCGCGCGCCTGCTGCTCGACGGCGTGCGCGCCGAAGGCGGCCAATGGACCGCCGAGGAACTGGCCGGCTACCGGGTGCGCGAGCGCGAACCGCTGCGCTTCGACTACGACGGCTGGCAGATCGTCACCGCGCCGCCGCCGTCCTCCGGCGGCGTCGCCCTGGCGCAGATGCTGCAGGTGCTGGCGCCGTGGGACCTGGCCGCGCTGCCGCAGGGCGAGCGCGTGCACCTCACCGTCGAGGCGATGCGCCGCGCCTATCGCGACCGCACCTTCTATCTGGGCGATCCGGACTTCGTCGAGGTGCCGGTCGGCCTGCTGACCGACCCGGCCTATGCCGCCGGTCTGCGCGCCTCGATCAATCCCGACCGGGCGACCCCCAGCGACACGTTCTCCGGACGGCCGACGCCGCTGGAGGACGAGGAGACCACCCACTTCTCGATCATCGACGCTGAAGGCAACCGCGTCGGCGCGACCCAGACGGTGAACCTGTTGTTCGGCTCCGGTCTGGTCGCGCCCGGTACCGGGTTCCTGCTCAACAACGAGATGGACGACTTCGCGTTGAAGGCCGGTACCCCGAATGCGTTCGGGGTGATGGGCTTCGACGCCAACGCACCGGAGCCGGGCAAACGCATGCTCAGCTCGATGACGCCGACCTTCATGAGCTCGCCGGACCGGGTCGCCGTGCTCGGTACTCCGGGCGGCAGCCGCATCATCACCATGGTCCTGCTCGGCATCCTCGGTTACGCCGACGGCCTGTCCGCGCCGCAGGTCGCGGCGCTGCCGCGCTTCCATCACCAGTGGATGCCGGATGCGATCTCGATCGAAAAGGACGCGATGACTCCGGAAGTCGTCGCCGAACTGCGCGCGATGGGGCATACCGTCAACGTGCCCGGCGAAGAGGTCGCCGGCGGGCGCCGCTCCAGCGACAGCTGGGGCAACCTGCAGACGGTGTCGTGGGATCGGCGCAGCGATACCCTGGAAGGCGGCACCGATCCGCGCAACCCGGTGGGCAAGGTCGGAATCAGACCGACCCCTTGATCGCCACCGTGCCGTTCGTCGCGGCGACATGAACGCCGGCATGCGCATGCTGGCGGTCACGTCCCCGATGCACGGCGCCGGCGCTACCCTTGGATCACCCCCTGAGTCATCCGCACAGGCATTACCCGCATGAAGCTCTGGTCACTCCTGGGAAACAGTCAGAAGCTCGACGGTGGCGCGATGTTCGGCAACGCGCCGCGCGCGCTGTGGCAGCGCTGGGCGACGCCCGACGAGCACAACCGCATCGACCTGGCCTGCCGCGCGCTGCTGGCGACGCCGCTGGCCGGCAAGACCGTGCTGTTCGAGGCGGGCATCGGCGCGTTCTTCGAGCCGAAGATGCGCGAGCGCTACGGCGTGGTCGAGTCGCAGCACGTGTTGCTGGATTCGCTGGCCGCCGCCGGCTTCGGTCCGGACGACATCGACGTGGTCGTGCTCTCGCACCTGCATTTCGATCACGCCGGTGGAGTGTTGCGCGCCTGGCACGACGGCGAGCCGCCGCGACTGGTGTTTCCGAATGCGACCTACGTGGTCGGCCGCGACCACTTCGAGCGCGCGCGCCAGCCGCACCCGCGCGACCGCGCCAGCTTCATCCCCGAGCTGCCCGAGCTGCTGGAGAAGACCGGCCGGCTGGAGCTGGTCGATGGCGCGTACAGCCGCACGCTCGGCGACAGTGTCCGTTTCCATTACAGCGACGGACATACGCCGGGCCTGATGCTGGCCGAGATCGTCGGTCCGGAAAGCGTCGACGGCCAGCCCCATGGCGGGGTGGTGTTCTGCGCCGACCTGATCCCGGGGCGGCCGTGGGTGCACGTGCCGATCACGATGGGCTACGACCGCAACGCCGAGCTGCTGATCGACGAGAAGAAGGCCTTCCTCGCCGACAAGCTCGAGCGCAACGTGCATCTGTTCTTCACCCACGATCCCGGCTGCGCGCTGGCCCAGGTGGTGCGCGACGAGAAGGGCCGCTATGGCACCGCGCACGAGGTCGGAGAACTGCAGGCACGGGCATTGGCGGCATGAGTCGACCGCCGCGCACCGCGGCCGGCGGGTGGCGGTCGCGTCCGCGCAGGGCCTGCGCGTGCTTGCTGTTGGTGCTGGCGCTGGCCGGCAACGTCGCGCCCGCATTCGCCTGGCAGCCGCCGCCCGCGGCGCAGGTCGATGTCGAGCCGGTCGGTGAACCGGTCGGTGGCATCCAGACCGCTTCGGCGATCGTCGATCGCGACTTCGGAGTGTCGACGAAATCGGCCGGTCTCGACCGCCTGGTCGAGATGTACCAGTGGCGCCGCCAGGGCGACGAGTATCAGCGGGTGTGGAACGCGGCGCGGATCGATTCGTCGGATTTCGACGACGCTCACCGCAATCCGCCGTTCCTGCTCGACAACCGCCGCTGGTGGTCCGAGGACGCCCGGCTCGACGGCAGGCCGGTCGACCCCGAGGTGCTGCAGGCGCTGGGCGAGTGGCGGGTGTTCCGTCCGGGCTTCTCGCGCCTGCCGTTGAACATGGCGGCGACCTTCCAGCCGGAGGGCGATGGCCTGGGCAGTGCCGAAAATCCCCTGCAGCCGCAGATCGGCGATCTGCGCATCCGCTGGCGCGAACTGGTGCTGCCGCCGCTGCAGGAACGGGTGCTGTTCCGCGATGGCGCCTGGCGACTGCGGCCGTCCGCCGCCCCCGGCAGCGGGCGCGATGCCGGCGACGGCGGTCCGCATCGCGGCGATGCGGTGGCGGCCTCCGGTACGACCGAGGCCGACGATCTGTCGTGGTGGTGGCTGGCGTTGCCACTGGTATTGATTCTGATTCTGGCGTTGCGGCGCCGACCAAGGAAGGAGACCCCCTGATGAACGTGACGATGCCCGCGATCACCCTGCTGTTCGCATCGATCCTGGTGCTGCTCAAGCTCGTGCTGCTGACCCGGGTGAGCATGGCCCGCCGCAGCAGCAACATCGGTATCGGCAGCGGCGGCGATCCCTCGCTGCAGCGCCGGGTGCGGGTGCACGCCAACTTCATCGAGCAGGTGCCGATGGCGCTGTTGTTGATGGCCCTGGTCGAGATGGCGGGACTGGCCCCGGCCTGGCTTTGGGGCTTCGGCGTCGCGTTGTTGCTGGGACGCGTGCTGCACGCGATCGGCCTGTCCGGCAGCGCCGGCTATTCGTTCGGCCGCTTCACCGGCACCGCCCTGAGCTGGGGGATGATGCTGGCCGCGG
Source organism: Marilutibacter maris (assembly GCF_006546735.2). Lineage (GTDB taxonomy): Bacteria > Pseudomonadota > Gammaproteobacteria > Xanthomonadales > Xanthomonadaceae > Marilutibacter > Marilutibacter maris. Next base: position 6,258 of record NZ_VICD02000304.1, read on the forward strand.
CGGTGGCCGGACTGGTGCTGGCCGCGCGTCACCTGGGCGGCTGGTAGGCGGCCAGGCCCGCCGCGGTGGCGGGCCGCCAGGCACCACTCAGCCGCGGGTGCCGAAGATCTTGTCGCCGGCGTCGCCCAGCCCGGGCAGGATGTAGCCGACCTCGTTGAGGCGCTCGTCGACCGAGGCGGTATAGACCTCGACGTCGGGGTGGTGCGCCTCCAGCGCCTTCAGTCCCTCTGGCGCCGCGACCAGGAACAACCCCTTGATGCGCCGGCATCCGGCCGCCTTGAGCATGTCGACGGTGGCGATCAGGGTGCCGCCGGTGGCAAGCATCGGGTCCAGGATCAGCGCGGTGCGCTCGTCCATGCGTCCGGTCAGCTTCTCGTAGTAGCCGACCGGCTGCAGGGTCTGCTCGTCGCGCTGCAGGCCGACCACGCCGACCTTGGCCGCCGGGATCAGCTCCAGCACCCCCGGCAGCATGCCCAGGCCGGCGCGCAGGATCGGCACCAGGGTGATCTTGGCGCCCTTGATCTGGCGGGTGGAGACCGGCCCGGCCCAGCCCTCAACCGTGGTGGCCTCGGTTTCCAGGTCGGAGGTGGCTTCGTAGGTGAGCAGGGTGGCGACCTCGGAGGCGAGTTCGCGGAAGGTCTTGGTGCTGTTGTCGACACGGCGCATCAGGCCGAGCTTGTGCTGTACCAGGGGATGGCGGACTTCGACGATCTTCATGGCGGGCATTCCTGTGCGATCGCGCAAGTCTGCATCAAGGGCGCTGTGCTGTCGAAGCCTGCGCCGTCGAAGCCGGGAACACCGGCGCGGGCGCCGCGGCGACGCGCACGACGCGCAGAAAGAAAAAAGCCGGCGCGGGGCCGGCTTCTTCGTGACGCGGTGGTGCGGCGGTCAGAACGACCAGCGCATGACCATCTGGTAGCTCGGGCCGGCCTCCTCGGTTTCCAGCTCGTACTCGTCGTAGTCGCGGTCGGTCTGGTCGCCCAGGGTGTCGAACTTGTGGAAGAACTCGTCCTTCGAGGCGTCCAGCAGGTTGGCCGCGGACAGGCGCACCGAGATGCGGTTGCCGAAGCGCTTCTCGACGAAGGCTTCCAGGTCGTCGCCGTACCTGACGGTGACCTCCTCGCCGAGGATGCGCTCGTAGGCGTCGCCCTGCTTGCGGTAGGTCACGCCAAAGCTGGCCGCCAGCGCCGGCAGGTCCTGGATGAAGCCGATGTTGAACACGGACTTGGCCTGGTTGTTGAAGCGGCGCTCGCCCAGGAAGTCGTCGATCTTCGAATCCACCCACGAGTAGTTCAGGAACACGCCGGTGTTGTCCAGGCCGAAGGCGCTCAACGGCGTGGACAGGTCGAATTCGGCGCCCCATACCTTGCCGTCGCCGATGTTGGCCGAGGTGAACACCCAGCTGTCGGCCGGTTCGGCGGTCATGGCCTCCTCGATGCTGGCGGCTTCGCCGTCCTCCACCATCTCTTCCCAGGTGTCGAGCATTTCCTCGCTCGGCGCGCCGGTATTGACGACCTCGATCAGGTCCTTGACGTCGCGGTAGAAGAAGTTGATGCCGATCACGCCCTTGCGGCCGAGGCGGTGCTCCCAGCCCAGGTCGATGCCGTTGGCGGTTTCCGGGTCCAGCTGCGGGTTGCCGATGTAGTCGTTGTCGCCGAACTCGCCGTCCAGCAGGGCCGGGATCATCTCGTTGAAGTTCGGGCGCTTGATGCTCCTGGCCAGCGACAGGTTGATGCGATCGGCATCGGTCACGTCCCAGCGCAGGTGCATGGACGGCAGCAGCTCGTTGTAGTCCTTGCGGGCCGAACCCTCGACGTCGCCGTCCTCGCTGTAGCGGATCCTGGAGCGCGTGGTCTCGTAGCGCAGGCCCGCTTCCCAGGCCAGGATGCCGGCCTGGCCGTTGAACTGGATGTACGGATCGACGCGCCTTTCCTCGATGACCGACCCGATGATGCTGTCCGGCTGGTAGACCACCGGGTCGCCTTCGTTCTCCGCCTCCCACTCGAAGAAGGCGTAGGTGACGTCGCGCTCCTTGTCGCGGTAGTCCACGCCGAATTCCATCCCGGCCGCGCCCAGCGAGCGCATGTGCGCGATCTTGAAGCTGGTCTCGGCGTCCTTGGCGTCGATGTACTCGGCTTCGCCCTCGGATTCGTCCCAGTCGCCGTTCTCGTAGACGTGCTCTTCCTCGCGCTCGAAGCTGTTGTCGGCGAAGCGGGCGTGGTCGAGGTCTAGCTCGGTGATGCCGCCGGCCATCCCGAACCTGTACTCCAGGCCGGCGCCCCAGTTCTTCTGGTCGACGATGGCCAGGCCCGGCACGTCGGCGGTGATCACGTCGCCATCGTCGTACTCCTCCTCGTACGACACCTCGGTCACGTCGCGGTCGGTCTTGACGTAGAAGGCGTCGATGCCGAGGCGGCCGGTTTCGCCGACGTCGACGGTGTAGCTGAAGTTGGCCGAGTAGTCGCGGCCATCCTTGACCTCGACCTGGTCTTCCCAGCTCGCCAGTTCTTCCTTCGACGGGTCGGTGAAACGGTCCGAACGCTTGTCCTTGCGGCGGTAGCGGTCCTGCACGTTGACGCCGGCCAGCACCCGGCCGCCGAGGGCTTCGCCGCTGGTCACCGCGCCGAAGGTCGGGTTCACCTCGCCGTCGAACCAGCGGTTCACGCCGACGCGGATGTAGTGGCCGTCGAACGCGTAGGCGTCGCGCAGGATGATGTTGATCGCGCCGGCGACGGCATCGCCGCTGCGGTTGGCGCTGTTGCTGCGCAGGATCTCGATGCGGTCGACCATTTCGGCGGGGATGCGATCGACCCAGAACGAGCGGTCGTCGCCGGCGCCGGGCACCTTCTTGCCGTTGATCAGGACCTGGGTGTAACCGCCGGCGAGGCCGCGCAGCTGGGCGCCGTCGAACTCCATGACGTCGGAACCGACGAAGCCGACGCCGGGCACGCGCTTGACCATGTCGCCGACGGTGTTCGGCTCGAAGCGCTGGAAGTATTCGAGGTCGTAGGACAGCACCGGCTCGATGTCGAGCGTGCGGTTGCGGTAGGCGATCTCGCCCTGGACGACGACCGTGTCGAGTTGCTTGGCATCTTGCCTGGCATCCATGCCCTCTGCGCTGTTGCCCGCATCCGGCGTTTCGACGGACTGGGCGGCGGCCTGGTAGCTGGCCGGCAGCATGACGGCGCACAGCAGCGCTCGCGAGAGGCTGGTGGCCAGGAGGGTCTGCTTCATCGGGGTGGGTCCGGGTCTGGTCAAACCGGAATTTGTAGTTCGTTAAGATTTCCGTGTAGTGACACGGCGGCCGTGCGCGGTCATCGCCGTGAACCGCGAATGTCATGCGACCGGCATGGAGGGCGCACCGTCATGGCGCGATGCGCGCGCGAGCGACACGAAAGCGTCACCTGGGCCACGTAGAACATGTCGGTTTGTTGACAGTCGCCGCATCCGCGCCGCTGCCCCCACCGTATTTCCGAGGGCCTCTCCGTGAATCCAAGCCGCTTCCTCCCGCTCGCCATCGCGATATGCCTTGCCGGTTGCGCCGTCGCTCCCGTCGTCGACCGCGAGCCCGATGAGCAGGCCGAGGTCGATCCGCTGTTGGCCGATCACGCGATCGCGCACCGGCGCGTGGCCGAGGCCTTCACCACCCCGGCGACGCCGGACGACAACATCGATTCGCCGACCGCATGGACGAGCGCGGACGGGCAGCGCTGGCTGATCGCCAGCGCCAAGAGCAGCGACCGCCTGGTGGTCTACGACGGCGACAGCGGCCGACGCCTGCGCGAGGTGGCCGGTCCCGGCAGCGCCCCCGGCCAGTTGCGGCGCCCGAATGGCGTCGCCGTGATCGACGACCTGCTGCTGGTGGTCGAACGCGACAACCGGCGGGTTCAGGCGTTCGCGCTGCCCGGGTTCGAGCCGCTGCTGAGCTTCGGCGCCGACGACCTGGAGCAGCCCTACGGCCTGTGGGTGCATCGCGACGGCAGCGGCTACGAGGTGATCGTCAGCGACAACTACATGTCGCCGGACGACGAGGACCGGCCGCCGCCGCTGGCCGAGCTGGGGCGGCGTTTCAAGCGCTACGCGCTCGACCGCCAGGCGGAGGGCTGGCATGCGCGCCTGCTCGGCAGCTTCGGCGCGACCGATGCCGCCGGTGCGATCCGCATCGCCGAATCGGTGTTCGGCGACCCGGCGCACGACCGCCTGCTGCTGGCCGAGGAGGATCCGGGCAGCGGCACCCGTCTTCGCGAGTACGGTCTCGATGGCCGCTACCGCGGCCGCGACATCGGCGCGGAGCTGTTCAAGGCCCAGGCCGAGGGACTGGCGCTGTATGCCTGCGACGACGGTAGCGGCTACTGGCTGGCGACCGACCAGTTCAAGGACCGCAGCCTGTTCCATGTGTTCGACCGGGTCAGCCTGAGCCATGTCGGCGCGTTCGCCGGTGCGCGTACCGCCAATACCGACGGCGTCTGGCTCGACCGCAGCGCCAGCGCGCGTTTTCCGCAGGGCGTGTTCTACGCGGTCGACGACGATCAGGGCGTTTCCGCGTTCGACTGGCGCGACGTCGCCGCCGCGCTGTCGCTGAAGACCTGCGGCGAGGGTTGAACATGGGCGTCGCTGCATTCGAAGCGCGGCGCGCGGTCGCGCTGGCGGCGGGCCTGTGGCTGTCGCTGGCGCTGCCGGTCGAGGCCGAGCAGGCGTCCGCACGCGCGCCGGAACCCAACACCCTGGTGCCGCCTGGGGTGATGCGTTACGCCCCCAGCGGCTTTCCCGACCGCATCGTCGCCAGCCCCGCGCAGGACGCTTCGCGCGGTTTCGCGGTGGCATGGCGTACCGATGCTGCGGTCGATGCGCCGGTGCTGGAGATCGCAATCGCCGGCGACTCGCCCGACCTGGGCGAGCCGCGCCGCATCGTCGCCTCGACCCGGGCGCTGCGCAGCGAGAACGGTCTGGCCCATCATCACCGTGCCGATGTCGACGGCCTGGAGCCGGGAGTGCTGTACGCGTACCGGGTCCAGGGCGACCGCACCTGGAGCCCATGGATGCAGCTACGCACCGCCGGCGATGCCTCCGAACCGCTGGAACTGCTGTACCTGGGCGACACCCAGAACAAGAACGCCAGCCTGACCAGCCGGGTCGTGCGCGAGGCGCTGCGGCAGGCGCCGGACGTGCGCCTGGTCCTGTACGCCGGCGACCTGGTCAGCGGCGGCGACGGCGAGGACGACAACGAGTGGGGCGAGTGGTTCGACGCCGCCGGAGTGCTGTCGACTTCGTCGATGACCGCGCCGGCACCGGGCAACCACGAGTATTTCGAGGAGTTCGAGGACACTCCGCGCGAGCGTCGCGTGCTCGGTGCGCACTGGCCCTTGCAGTTCGCGCTGCCCGGCAACGGCATCGCCGCCGATGGCGAGCCGGCGACGACCTACTGGTTCGATTACCAGGGCGTGCGGGTCGCGGTGGTCGACGGTACCTCGGCGCTGGACCTGGGCAGCGCCGCCGCGCAGGCGCGCTGGCTCGACGGCGTACTCTCGGACAACCCGCTGCGCTGGAGCATCGTGCTGATCCACCAGCCGTTCCATTCGCCGCGCGCGGACCGCGACAACGTCGAGTTGAAGCGCCACCTGCAACCGGTGATCGAGCGCCATCGGGTCGACCTGGTGTTGCAGGGGCACGACCACACCTACGGTCGACGCGGTCCCGCACGCTCCGCCGCGGCGACGCCGGTCTACGTGGTCTCGGTGGCCGGCGCCAAGCAATATCGGTTGTCGGAGCAGGCCCGCGCGACGATGGACCCGGTCGGCGAGGATACCCAGCTGTTGCAGCGGATCCGGATCGCCGATGGCCGTCTGCGCTACGAGGCGCGCACCGCGACCGGGCGCCTGTACGACGCCTTCGAACTGGTCGACGAGGGCGAGGGGAAGCGCCTGGTCGAGTTGCGCGAGGGCCGCATCGAGCCGCGCGACTGCGGCCGTGAGCAGACCCTCAAGGGGCGTCGCGACCGCTGCTGGGAGTAGGGCGATCGATGCGGAGCGGCCGGCGTATGCTGGGGCCGTCCGCAACGATGCAGGAGTGCCGATGAGCCAGACCACAGCCGCCGGAAGCTGCCTGTGCGGCCGCGTCCGCTTCCTCGCCCGGATGCCGCCCAAGTGGGTCGCGCACTGTCATTGCACGCGCTGCCGCCGGGCCCATGGCGCCGCCTTCGTGACCTGGGTCGGCATGGAGGAGGCGCGGGTCGGGATCGAGGACCCCGAGGGCGCATTGCGCTGGCATGTCGCCGAGGGCGGCGGCCAGCGCGGTTTCTGCTCGCACTGCGGCAGCCCGATGCTGTTCAAGGGCGAGCGCTGGCCGGGCGAGCTGCACATCGCCCGCGCGCTGTTCACCGATGCGCTGGAACAGCTGCCGCAGGCGCATGCCTACTACGACACCCACGTCGACTGGTTCGAGGTCGGCGATGCGCTGCCGAAGAAGCCGGCGCCGGAGGCCTGAGCCGGTGAGCGGGCGAGCAGGGGTCAGAGTCGACTTTCCCGAAGGAAAGTCGACTCTGACCCCGGTTTAGACCCCGGTTTACGGCCTGCCTCAGGCCGCCGCGGCCTGGCTCGCGCGCGGGCCCTCGCGCAGCGCGCGGGCGATCATCGCGACCAGCAGGTCGACCTCTTCGCTGGTGATCGCGAAGGTCGGGGTGAAGCGCAGCGAGTTGGCGCCGCCGTGGATCACGCCGATGCCGTGTTCGCGCATCCACTCCTCGGTCGACCCGGCGCCGTAGCACTTGTACTCCGGCGACAGCTCGCAGGAGAACAGCAGGCCGGTGCCCTGGACCTTGGTGATCGCGCCGCCGAGCTCGGCTTTCAGCTTCTCCAGCTTCTCGACCGCCTCGACGCCACGCGCGCGGATGTTCTCGCGCAGTTCGGGGGTGACCAGCGACAGGACCGTGCTGGCGACGTCCAGCGCGCGCGGGTTGGTGGTCATGGTGTTGCCGTACAGGCCCTTGCGGTAGATGCCGGCGGCGCGTTCGTTGACCGCCAGGACCGACAGCGGGTACTGACCGGCGTTGAGCGCCTTGGAGTAGGTCTCCATGTCCGGCGCCTCGACCTTCTCGAAGCCCGGGTAGTCGACGATCGACAGCACGCCGTTGGCGCGCAGGCCGGCCTGGATCGAGTCGACCAGCAGCAGCGAGCCGTGCGCGCGGGTCAGTTCGCGGGCGGCGGTGTAGAACTCCACCGGCACGCTGCGGCCGGGATCGCCTTCGCCCATCACCGGCTCCAGGAACATCGCCTCGATGAACCAGCCGTTGCTGTCGGCGTCGGCGAAGGCCTGCTTCAGCGCGGCGGTGTCGTAGGGCTCGATCGCGATCACCGAGGACTCGCCGCGGTAGCTGGCCAGATGCTGCAGGTAGGTCTTGCGGGTCGAATCCGAGTACAACGCCGGGCGGTCGGTGCGGCCGTGGAAGCTGCCCTTGACCACGATGCGCTTGATCGCGCGGCCGGCGTGGCGCCCGCCCTCGTCGGTCATCGCCTTGGCATTGGCGTCGGCGATGCGGGCGGCGAGGGTGACCGACTCCGAGCCGGAATTCAGGCACAGGAACTTGGCGTACGGGCAGTCGCGGCCCAGGCCGATCGCGTCGCGGATCAGGCGCTCGAAGCGCAGCTGCGACAGGCTCGGAGTCATCACGTTGGCCATCGCCTGCGGGCGCGCCATCGCCTCGATCACCGCCTTGGGCGCGTGGCCGAAGCCGAGCATGCCGTAGCCGCCGGAGTCGTGCAGGACCGCGCCCTTCAGGGTCACGATCCACGGGCCGCGCGCGGCCAGGGCGACGTAGGGATTGACCGCGTCGTCGGCGTAGAAGTTGACGTAGCCGGCCTGGACGGCATGGATCTGCGCGTCCTCGTCCTGGTCGAGCAGGTCGTCGAACTCGTCCTTCAGCCGCGCGTACTCGGCGGCGGCGGCCTCGATCGCCTCCACCAGCGACGGGTGGCCGGCGGCGAAGCGCTCGATGGTCGCGTCGTCCAGACCGGTGGTGCGGCGCTTGCCGGCATGGGCGCGCAGCGGGGCGAGGGTGTCGATGATGGCCATGTGTGCTCCTTGTGGGTACGCCAATCCATCCATTATCTGGATTAAATCGTCGATCGACAGTAGGAATTTGGACGAAATTTCTTACAATTTCGTCGATTCGACGAAAAAGGGTTGTTCACCATGAAGATCACCGCCGCCGACCAGCAGTTGTTGTCGGTCCTGCGCGAGAACGCCCGCGCCTCGACCGCCGAGATCGCCCGCCGGCTGAAGCTGTCGCGGACCACGGTGCAGAGCCGGATCGAGCGGCTGCAGCGCAGCGGGGTGATCGCCGGCTATACCGTGCGCGTCCACGACCAGGCCGAGATCGGGCACATCCGCGCCCACATCATGATCACCGTGCTGCCCAAGCAGATGCCGGCGGTGGTCGAGACGCTGCGGGCGATGCCGGAGCTGCGCAGCCTGCATTCGGTCAGCGGGCCGTTCGATCTGGTCGCGCTGGGGGTGGCGCCCAGCGTCGGCGAAATGGATGAGTTGACCGACCGGATCGGTGCGATCGACGGGGTCGAGCGGACCACCTCGTCGATCATCCTGTCGGCCAAGTTCGATCGCTAGACGACCGGTCTAATCGTTGCTAGGCTGCGCCGCATGAACCGGTCCGCCGCCACTGCCTCCCTGTCCCGTCCCGCGCAGCCCGGTGTCAGGCAACCCGACGTCAGACAACCCGATGTCAGACAGCCCGATGTCAGGCAACACATCCTCGACGTCGCCCGGCCGCTGCTGCTGCGCAAGGGCTTCACCGCGGTCGGCCTGAGCGAGTTGCTGGCGGAGGCGGGGGTGCCGAAGGGCTCGTTCTATCACTACTTCGGGTCCAAGGAGGCGTTTGGCGAGGCGGTGCTGGAGGCCTATTTCAGCGACTACCTGGGCGAGATCGATGCGCTGCTCGCCGGGCCGGGTACGGGCGCCGAGCGGCTGCTGCGCTATTTCGGCCACTGCCTGGACACCCAGGTCGGCGACCATATGCAGAGTCGCTGCCTGGCGGTGAAGCTCGGCGCCGAGGTCTGCGACCTGTCCGAACCGATGCGCATCGCCCTGGATCGGGGCATCGGCGCGATCGTCGAGCGGCTGACCCGCTGCATCCAGGCCGGCATCGACGACGGTTCGCTGCCGTCGCTGCCGTCGCTGGCCGATCCGGCGGCCGCCGCGAATACCCTGTACCAGAGCTGGTTCGGCGCCAGTCTGCTGGCCAAGATCGGGCGCGACCGCGCTTCCCTGGACGCGGCCATGGCCGGCACCCGGCAGATGCTGGGCCTGGCCACGGAGGCTTGACGGGTCGCCATGCACGTCTGCTCCCGCCCCGTTTTCGCGCCTCCTTTATAGACGACCGGTCTATTCCTTGTTCCGCTCGATGCCCCCCCCCGTCCCGGGTGGCGTCCCCACTTCCGACAGAACCGCTCTCGCTGCAGACAAAGGAGTTTCCCCATGTCCCAAGACACCGCCCGCCGCATCGTGCTCGCCGCCCATCCGCGCGGTCTGCCGACCGCACAGGACTTCCGCCTGGAGGAGGTGCCGATGCCGGCGCCGGACGAGGGCCAGGTGCTGCTGAGCACGCTGTACCTGTCGCTGGATCCCTACATGCGCAACCTGATGGACAAGGTCGGGCCGGTCTACGCCGAGGCGGTCAGGCTCGGTGCGCCGATGGTCGGCGGCACGGTCGGCCGTGTCGTGGCCTCGCGCCACCCGGGGTTCCAGGCCGGTGAACTCGTGCTCGGCAATGCGGGTTGGCAGAGCCATGCGCTGTCCGACGGTTCCGACCTGGTCCGGCTGGGCGATGTCGAACAGCCGTCGCTGGCCCTGGGCGGGCTCGGCATGCCCGGTTTCACCGCCTATGTCGGCCTGCTCGACATCGGTCGGCCACGGCCGGGCGATACCGTGGTCGTGGCGGCGGCCAGCGGCGCGGTCGGCTCGGTGGTCGGGCAATTGGCCAAGCTCAAGGGGGCTCGGGCGATCGGCATTGCGAGTGGGGTGGACAAGTGCCGCCAGGTGGTCGAGGAGTTGGGTTTCGATGCCTGCCTGGACCGTCGCGAACCCGATCTGGCCGCGCGCCTGGCGGCGGTCTGTCCGGACGGCATCGACGTGTACTTCGAGAATGTCGGCGGCGAAGTGTTCGACGCGGTGCTGCCGCTGTTGAACATCGGCGCGCGGATGCCGGTGTGCGGCGTGATCGCGCACTACAACGACGAAGCGCCGCCGGCCGGCCCCGACCGGCTCCCGGGCGCGATGGCGGCGATCCTGCAAAAGCGCATCCGGGTGCAGGGTTTCGTGATCCTCGACCACTATGCCGACCGCTACGATGCCTTCCGCCGCGAGATGGGGCAGTGGGTCGCCGAAGGCCGGATCAAGTTGCGCGAGGACGTGGTCGAGGGGCTGGAAGCGGCGCCGGAGGCCTTCATTGGCCTGCTGCAGGGGCGCAACCACGGCAAGCTGGTGGTACGGGTCGCGGCCGACTGAGCGATGGCAGAGCAGGGGCGCTTTCCGCTGGAAGGTCGCTCCTGCCTTTGACTCAAGGGCCGTCGACCATGTCGTAGGCGCGGCGTGAGGCGCGATCCCCGGGCTGCGCGCCCGGGAATCCCCAAAGTTTGCTTCCGCAAACCCTGGGCCCCGCCGTTGCGCTCCCACACCCCCATTCGCGCTGCGCGCGAATCGCCCCCTAACTTAGGGGGGAACGATATCCGGCTACGCCCGGATATCTCCCAAAATTTGCTTCGCAAACCCTGGGCCCCGCCGTTGCGCTGCCACACCCCCATTCGCGCTGCGCGCGAATCGCCCCCTAACTTAGGGGGCTGGGGCCGTCGACCATGCCGTAGGAGCGGCGTGAGCCGCGAGGGGCTTTTTGCGGCAAGGCCCATCGCGGCTTGTGCCGCGCTGGCGAAAAACCCGCGGCCCTCGGCCCCGTACAATGGCCGGTCAGCCGTGGTCAGACGGCACACGAAGCGCCATCGTTTGAGAAGAGCCACCGCTTGAAGAAATCCGACTTCCACTACGAGCTCCCGCCGGAGCTGATCGCGCAGGCGCCGCTGGCCGAGCGTTCGGCCAGCCGGCTGTTGCTGGTGCCGCCGGCGCCGCAACCGTTCGCCGACCGCGTGTTCCGCGACCTGCCCGGGTTGTTGCAGCCCGGCGACCTGCTGGTATTCAACGACACCCGGGTGATCCCGGCACGCCTGTTCGGCCAGAAAAGCACCGGCGGCCGGGTCGAGATCCTGATCGAACGCCTGCTCGGCAGCGCCGAGGCGCGTGCCCAGTTGGGGGTCAGCAAATCGCCCAGGCCGGGTGCGAGGATCGCCCTGGACGCCGGCGGCGAGGCCGAGGTGCTCGGCCGCGACGGCGAGTTCTACCATCTGCGCTTCCATGTCGACACGCCGCTGGAAAGTTGGCTGAGCCGGGCCGGGCAGCTGCCGCTGCCGCCCTACATCGAGCGCCGGCCGGGCGCCGAGGACGCCGAGCGCTACCAGACCGTGTTCGCCCGTGAGACCGGCGCGGTCGCCGCACCGACCGCCGGTCTGCACTTCGACGACGCCCTGCTGGATGCGTTGAAGGCGCGCGGCGTGCATACCGGCCACGTCACCCTGCATGTGGGCGCCGGCACCTTCCAGCCGGTCCGGGTCGAACACCTGGACCAGCACCTGATGCACAGCGAGTGGCTGAACGTCGGTGCCGAGCTGGTCGAACAGGTCCGCCGCACCCGCGCGGCCGGCGGCCGGGTGATCGCGGTGGGTACCACGGTCGTGCGCGCGCTGGAGTCGGCGATGCGCGACGACGGCGAGGGCGGTCGCGAGCTGCGTCCGTTCGCCGGCGAGACCCGGCTGTTCATCCTGCCCGGCTACCGGATCCGCTCGGTCGACGCGATGGTCACCAATTTCCACCTGCCCGAAAGCACCCTGTTGATGATGATCTCCGCCTTTGCCGGCAAGGAGCGCGTGTTCGAGGCCTATGCCCACGCGATCCGCGAGCGTTACCGTTTCTTCAGCTATGGCGACGCGATGCTGCTGTGGCCGCGCCACGACTCCGGTTTCCCCGCATGAGTCGCATGTCCTTCCAGTTGCTGGGCCGCGACGGCGCGGCCCGCCGTGGCCGCATCAGCTTCCCGCGCGGCACCATCGAGACCCCGGCGTTCATGCCGGTCGGCACCTACGGCACGGTCAAGGGCGTGCTGCCGCACCAGATCCGCGAGCTGGGCGCGCAGATCATCCTCGGCAACACCTTCCACCTGTTCCTGCGTCCGGGCCTGGAGGTGATCGGCGAGCACGGCGGCCTGCACGGCTTCGCGCGCTGGGACGGTCCGATCCTGACCGACTCCGGCGGCTTCCAGGTGTTCTCGCTGGCGCACAAACGCAAGATCACCGAGGCCGGCGTGCACTTCGCCGCCCCGACCGACGGCCGCAAGGTGTTCCTGGGGCCGGAGGAGAGCATGCACATCCAGAAGGTGCTGGGCTCGGACATCGTGATGATCTTCGACGAGTGTCCGCCGGTGCAGGTGGGCGGCAAACCGGTCGCGGTCGAGGTGGTGAAGCGCTCGATGGAGCTTTCGCTGCGCTGGGCCGAGCGTTCGAAGAAGGCCCACGAGGGCAACGACGCGGCCCTGTTCGGCATCGTCCAGGGCGGCGTCCACCACGAACTGCGGAGCCGCTCGGCGGACGGCCTGAAGGCGATCGGCTTCGACGGCTACGCGATCGGCGGGCTGGCGGTCGGCGAGACCGAGGCCGAGCGCAACGCCATGCTCGACCACACCTGCCCGCAGTTGCCGCAGGAGCGGCCGCGCTACCTGATGGGGGTGGGGCGTCCGGAGGACCTGGTCGAGGCGGTGGCGCGCGGGGTCGACATGTTCGACTGCGTGATGCCGACCCGCAACGCCCGCAACGGCCACTTCTTCACCGCCGGCGGCACGATCCGGGTACGCAACGCGAAGTACGAGCACGACCTGCGCCCGATCGAGGAGGGCTGCGACTGCCATGCCTGTGCAAACGGTTTCAGCCGTGCCTACCTGCGCCACCTGGACCGCTGCAACGAGATGCTCGGGCCGATGCTCGGGACCCTGCACAACCTGCGCTACTACCAGCGGCTGATGGCGCAGATGCGCGATGCGATCGGGCAGGGAACCTTTGCCGCCTTCCGCGAGTCCTTCTACGTCGCACGCGGGGCCGCGCCCCCGGCCTGAACCGGCTCCGGTCGCGGCTGCCGTCCTCCGGGGCGCAGCCGGCCGGAGCGGGACGCCGGTGGGCCCGGGCCGCCTCGTGGCATAATCCCCCGTTATTTCGCTCCAGGACGTCCCTGATGAACCTGCCCGACCTGCTGATCACCCCGGCCCATGCCCTGATCGCCGCCGCTCCGGCCGCGCCCGGCATGGGCATGCAGCTGCTGTTCCCGATCGCGCTGATCGCGATCATGTACTTCCTGATGATCCGCCCGCAGATGAAGCGGCAGAAGGAGCACCGGGCCATGCTGGAGAAGCTGGCCAAGGGCGACGAGGTCATCACCAACGGCGGCATCGCCGGTACCGTCAGCGATATCGGCGAGAGCTTCGTCACGGTCCAGATCGCCGACAACGTCCAGGTTCGCGTGCAGAAGGGCGCGATCTCCAACGTGCTGCCCAAGGGCACCTTGAAGTCGGCCTGAATCGCCACCACCGCTGAGGAGGCCCCGGGGGAGTTCGGGGTTTCTGGCAGGCAGTGGAAGGTTCGACCCGCGGCGCGCGTGAGCGTCCGCCGCGGCCAGGCCGGTCCGGACGGTTCCGGATCGGCCGACTCGGGGAGCGGCCGGGACGGTCGTTTCGCTGATTGCCCCAATATTTCTGGTGGCCCGGTGGCCGCCGCAGGATCCGTTAGATGCTGACTTACGCGCGCTGGAAGTACGCCCTCCTCCTGGTCATCCTGATCCTCAGCAGCCTGTATGCGCTGCCCAACGTGTTCCCGCAGGACCCGTCGGTGCAGATCAGCGCCAATCGCGGCGCGGTGGTGGACGAGGCCCTGAAGACCCGTGTCGAGGCCAACCTGGAGAAGGCCGGTGTGGCCGCGAAGGCGGTCGATATCGACGGCGACAACCTGCTGGTGCGCCTGGCCGACCCCGATGCCCAGGTCAAGGCGGCCGATGCGCTGCGCCCGGACCTGGGCAACGACTTCGTGGTCGCGCTGAACCTGGCCTCGACCGTGCCCGACTGGCTGGAGAAGCTCGGCGGCAAGCCGATGCTGCTGGGCCTGGATCTGCAGGGCGGCGTCCACTTCACCATGCAGGTCGACCAGAAGGCCGCTCTCGACAAGCGCCTGGAGGCGACCGCCGAGGACGTGCGCGTGCTGCTGCGCGAGAAGCGCATCCGTTACACCTCGGTCGAGCGCCGCGCTGGCGGCCGGACCATCGTCGCCACCCTCAGCGATGCCGCGGAAGCCGAGAAGGCGCGCGAGGCGATCGTGCTCAGCCAGCCGACCCTGCTGGCGTCCACCACCGGCAACTCGGTCAGCGTGGAGATGAGCGACAACGAGCTGCGCCAGCTGGCGATCGACGCGATCGAACAGAACGTCGGCACCCTGCGCAACCGCGTCAACGCGCTGGGCGTCGCCGAGCCGATCATCCAGCGCCAGGGCGAGGACCGCATCGTGGTCCAGCTGCCCGGTGTGCAGGACACCGCCCAGGCCAAGCGCGTGCTGGGCGCGACCGCGACCCTGGAGTGGCGCGCGGTGGTCGAGGGCAACGCCTACGACGCCCGCGACACCGGCATCGTGCCGCCCGAGGCGCGGCTGTACCAGCGCAAGGAACTCGGCCCCGACGGCGAGCCGGTGCCGGTCCTGCTCAGCAAGCGGGTGATCGCGTCCGGCGACCAGATGGTCAGCGCCTCCTCGGGCATGGACCCGCAGTCGGGCACTCCCTCGGTCAGCGTGCGCCTGAACGGCGCCGGCGGCCAGCGCATGTTCGAGTTCACCAGCGAGAACGTCGGCAAGCCGATGGCGGTGGTCTACATCGAACGAGTGCCCGAGGTCCGGGTCGTCGACGGCGAGGAGGTGCGCAGCACCCGCGTCG
Source organism: Marilutibacter maris (assembly GCF_006546735.2). Taxonomy (GTDB): domain Bacteria; phylum Pseudomonadota; class Gammaproteobacteria; order Xanthomonadales; family Xanthomonadaceae; genus Marilutibacter; species Marilutibacter maris. The sequence goes on from NZ_VICD02000304.1 coordinate 21,330, forward strand.
ACGAGGAGGTGATCTCGATCGCGACCATCCAGGGCGTGTTCGGCAAGGAGTTCCAGACCACCGGCCTGGACAGCACCAAGGAAGCGGCCAACCTGGCCCTGCTGCTGCGCTCGGGCTCGCTGGCGGCGCCGATGGACTTCATCGAGGAGCGCATCGTCGGTCCGAGCCTGGGCCGCGAGAACGTCGAGCGCGGCATGACCGCGATCAAGTACTCCTTCTTCTTCATCCTCGGCTTCTTCCTGGTCTACTACCGCATGTTCGGCGTGATCACCACGATCGCGCTGCTGCTGAACCTGCTGATGGTGGTCGCGGTGATGTCGCTGTTCGGGGCCACCATGACCCTGCCGGGCATGGCCGGCATCGCGCTGACGGTCGGCTTCTCGGTCGACGCCAACGTGCTGATCAACGAGCGAATACGCGAGGAATTGCGGGCCGGACTGCCGGCCAAGGCCGCGATCGCCGCCGGCTACGATCGCGCGGTCGGCACGATCGCCGACGCCAACATCACCGCCGTGCTGGCCGGCATCGCGCTGTTCGCGTTCGGCACCGGTCCGGTCAAGGGCTTCGCGGTCGCCCTGATCGTCGGCATCGGCACCTCGATGTACACCGCGGTCTCGGCCTCGCGCGCCATCGCCACCCTGATCTACGGCGGTCGCCGCAAGCTCAAGTCCCTCGCCATCTAGCCAGCCGCATCCGCGGCCGGCCCGGCGATGGGCCGCCGCGCAGTCGCGGGTCCGGCGCTTGTCCGGCCCGCGGATAACCAGGAATCGAGAATGAAACCTTTCAACCTGTTTCCCTACGACAGCAAGATCGACTTCATGCGCCTGGGGCGCGTGTCGCTGACGATCGCGGCCTTGCTGGTGCTGGGGTCGATCGCGGCGATGACGTTCAAGGGCTTCAACTTCGCCCTCGACTTCACCGGCGGCACCGTGACCGAGATGCGCTTCGAGCAGCCGGTCGACGTCGACGACGTGCGCGCGCGGCTGGGCGAGGCCGGCTACGGCAATGCCCAGGTGCAGACCTTCGGCTCCGGCAACGACCTGCTGATCCGGGTGCAGCCCAAGGGCGAGGACGAGGAGGGCGGCGCCGACCAGGACACCGCCCGCGAGATCCAGCAGGCGCTGGCGATCCCGGGCAATGCGGGCACCGTGCTGAAGAGCGACTTCGTCGGTCCGCAGGTCGGCAAGGAGATCGCCATCAACGGCATCTGGGCGCTGATCTTCGTGGTCGTCGGCTTCATGATCTACATCTCGTTCCGGTTCGAGAAGAAGTTCGCCGTCGCCGCGACCCTGACCACTCTGCACGACGTGGTCGTGGTCACCGGCTGGTTCGCGCTCAGCGGGCACGAGTTCGATCTGACCGTGCTGGCCGGCATCCTGTCGGTGATGGGCTTCTCGATCAACGACACCATCGTGGTGTTCGACCGCATCCGCGAGAACTTCCGTTCGATGCGCGCCGACTCGCGGACGGTGATCAACGCGGCGATCAACCAGACCCTGTCGCGTACCGTGATCACCTCGTTCGTGGCGATCCTGACCATGCTCGCCCTGTACGTCTACGGCGGCGGTTCGTTGCGCGGCCTGGCCGAGTCGATGCTGATCGGCGCGGTGATCGGCACCCTGTCGTCGATCTTCGTCGCCAGTACCCTGCTGAGCTTCGGCCCACTGAAGGTGACCAAGCAGGACCTGATGCCGAAGGCACGCGACGAAGAGGCGCTGGCCCGCAGGCCGTAAGCGTCGGTGCCGGAACACGAAAAGGCCGCGCATCGCGCGGCCTTTTTTGTTGCCGATCGGTCGGAGGGGGCCGTGCCGCGCGCAGGTCGCGTTGTCACTACGCGCGAATCGCCCCCTGACTCGGGGGGAGGCGGACGAAGCTCTTCGTAGGGGCGGCGTGAGCCGCGATGGGCTTTCGCGGAAAACCCGGTCGCAGCTTACGCAGCTCCTACAGAAGCGATGGCCTTCTCACGTAGGAACGGCGTGAGCCGCGACCCCCGGGCTGCGCCCGGATATATCCCAAAGTCTGCTGCGCAAACCATGCGCCCCGCCGTTGCGCGGCCAGACCCCATTCGCGCGACGCGCGAATCGGGCTCGGGTCAGGGGCGGGCGAAAGCTCTTCGTAGCAGCGGCGCAAGCCGCGATTGGGCTTTCATGGGAAGGCTTCATCGCGGCTTGTGCCGCTCCCGTAGGAGCAAGCCCGCGGTACTCAGCTGAACGCCGCGGCGTAGCCGGTGTCGACGATCTTCTTCTGCAGCTGTTCGCAGACCTTGAGGTTGCCGGCGACCAGGGTGCGCGGCGCGGTGCCGCGGGCATCCATCGGCCCGCTGCTGCGACCGCGGAAATCGCAGACCTTGCCGCCGGCCTCGCGCACCATCAGCGCACCGGCGGCGATGTCCCAGGGCTTCACCCCGGCTTCGAAGTAGGCGTCGGCGCGGCCGCAGGCGACGTAGGCCAGGTCCAGCGCGGCGGAACCGGTGCGGCGGATGTCCTCGGCTTCCAGCAGCAGGTTGTCGACGGTCTTGAGCTGGGCGCTGGCGCGGCTGCGCTCGCGCGGCGGGAAGCCGGTGACGATCACCGCGCCGCCGATGTCCTTGCGCTCGGCCACGCGCACGCGCTTGCCGTTGAGCTGGGTGCCGCTGCCCTTGCTGGCGGTGAACAGGTCGTTGCGGATCGGGTCGAAGATCACCCCGTGGACCGGTTCGCCGTTCTCGACCAGGGCGATCGAGACGCAGAAGTGGGGGAAGCCGCGCAGGTAGTTGCTGGTGCCGTCGAGCGGATCGATGACCCAGGTGAAGCGCTGGTTGTAGCCGCTGCCGGCGCTGCTGCCGCTTTCCTCGCCGAGGAAGCCGTAGTCCGGATGGGCGCGCTTGAGCTCGCGGATGACGACCTTCTCGGCCTCCTCGTCGACTTCGCTGGCATAGTCCTGGCGGTCCTTCTCGACCACGTTCAGCGCGTCCAGGCGGTGCATGTGCCGCAGCAGCACGTTGCCGGCTGCGCGGGCGGCCTTGACCATGAGGGTGACGGCGGGTTTCTGCATGGCGGTACGGCCTCGACGGATGAGGTGGCCCGGGCCCTGCGGCCGCGAGCGGACTGGAGAGGAGTGAAAGAGCGGCCCGGCAGTGGCATGCCGAGGCATGGCCGGGGCGCGGAGTTTACCATTGGCGGCGATGACTACCCATTCCAACCCTGAACCGACGGCCTCCGGGTCGTCGGCCGCCGCGGCCACGGCCGCGCGCATCCGCATCGTGCTGGTCGGCACCCAGCATCCCGGTAACATCGGCTCGGCGGCCCGGGCGATGAAGACCATGGGCCTGGACCGGCTGGTGCTGGTCGCGCCCGAGGTCGCCCCCAATCGCGAATCCGAGGCGCTGGCGGCCGGTGCCGACGACGTGCTGGCCGCGGCCCGCACCTGCGCGACCGTGGCCGAGGCGGTGTCCGATTGCACCCTGGTGCTGGGCTGCACCGCGCGCAGCCGCCGGATCGCCCTGGACCAGTTGGCGCCGCGCGAGGCCGCTTCGCGGCTGGTGGCTCGGGCGGGCAGCGGCGGCGAGGTCGCGCTGCTGTTCGGGCGCGAGCGTACCGGCCTGGACAACGAAGAGCTGCAGCTGTGCCATGCCGCCGTGCATATCCCGGCCAACCCCGACTACAGCTCGCTGAACCTCGCCGCCGCGGTGCAGGTGCTGTCCTACGAGCTGCGCCTGGCCCTGCTCGACGCCGGCGCCGGCGCGGAGCCGGCCCGCGTCGACCCGCCGGCCTCGCACGCCGAGCTGGAAGGCTTCTTCGGCCAGCTGGGCGAGGTCCTGGAGCAGATCGACTTCCACAAGGGGCGCAGTCCGGAGTCGGCGTTGCGCAAGTTCCGCCGGCTGTTCCTGCGCGCCGACCTCGACGCCCGCGAGGTGCGGCTGCTGCGCGGGGTGCTGGCCGATGTCGAGCGCAGCGTGCGGCTGGCTGGGGCCGATGGCGCCGGCCAGGGATGAGGCGGCCCCGGCCGCGGGCGCGGTGCCGGCGATAGCGGCCGATGCCGGTTTTCGATTAGTCTGGCCGCCAGGTTTCCCGTTTGTGGCCATTCGTCCTTGATCGTACGCCTGTCGTGCCTCCTGGTGCTGTTGATCGGCCTGACTCTGCCGCCGGCGGGACGGGCCGAGGACGGGCAGGTCGCCGGCTCGGCCGACGACGCCCATATCCTGGTGTTGGGCCGCATCAGCGACGACCCCAAGGCGCATTTCGAGCAGCTCAAGCCGCTGCTGGACTACGTGGTGCCGAGAATGGCCGACGTCGGCATCCGCGAAGGCCGGATCCTGATGGCCAAGGATCCGCAGCAGATGGCCAGCTATCTGCGCCGCGGCCGGGTCGACTGGATCACCGAGACCAGCGGTACCGCGATGGTGATGCGCGAGCGGGCCGGCGCGGCGCCGCTGGTGCTGACCGAACGCGACGGCACCAGCCACTACCACAGCATCTTCTTCGCTCGCCGCGACAGCGGACTGGGCTCGCTGGACGAGTTGCGCGGGCATTCGGTGGCGTTCCAGCGCCCATCCTCGACCAGCGCCTATTTCGTGCCGGCGGCGGCGATGCTCGACCGCGGCCTGGTCCTGGAAATGCTGCTGTCGCCGATGGATCACGCCGGCGCCGACACCGTGGGCTATCTGTTCGCCCGTTCCGAGCTCAATATCTCCACCTGGGTCCACAAGCGCCTGGTCGATGTCGGGGTGATGAGCAATCTGGACTGGGAGAACCCGCGGCGGATGCCGCCTGGGTTCAAGGATGACTTCGTCGTCATCGGCGAGACCCCCGAGTTCCCGCGCGCGGTCGAACTGGTGCGCGGCAATCTCGACTCGCGGGTGCGCGAACGCCTGCGCCAGGTGCTGATCGAGGCGGCCGCGGACCCCGAGGCCGGCGATGCCCTGAAGCGCTTCTTCAGGACCACCCGGTTCCTGCCGGTGGACCCGGCCTCGACCCGCGCGCTGGACCATGTCGCCGCGGGGGTCAGGCGGGTGCGGGCGGACGTCGAATGAAGCTCCGCAACGGCCTGCAGGCGAAGTTCCTGCTGATCATGGCGCTGGCCCTGGTGGTCCAGCTGCTGCTCCTGGCGGTGCTGCTGCAACGCCAGGAGCGGGCCCAGGAAGAGGTGATCACGGTCACCCGCGACGCGATGGCCGGCGTCTCCAGCGACAGCCTGCGCCGGCGCGGCGAGGGCATGGTGCTCCAGCTCGGCGAGGCGCTGACCAATCCGCTGTACTACTTCGACCTCGATGCGATCGGCAGCCTGACCGCGTCCGCGCTGAACCAGGCCGATGCGCGCTACGTCCTGGTCTACGACGCCGAGGGCAACATCATCCACGACGGCAGCGAGACCATTCCCAGCTACGGCAAGCGCATGGACGACGTGTTCGCCGACGAGGTGATCGCGTCGGGCTCGCTGCTGACCCAGTTCAGCGAGGAGCTGATGGACGTGTCCGCGCCGATCCTGATCGGCGACCGCCGCCTGGGCGGGGTGAGGGTCGGCTTCGATCTGGAGGTCGCGCGCGGCTTCCAGGATCGTGCGGTCGCCGAGATGCGCAGCCAGCTCGACGGTCTGGGCAGCCGCCAGTTGCTGTGGGCGGCGGCGATGGCCGGCGGCATCGTCCTGCTGGGAGCGGTGATCCTGTGGTTGATCCAGCGCTGGCTGGTGAGTCCGATCCGGCTGCTGGCCGATTCCGCACGCCAGATCGAGGCGGGGCGGTTCGAGGTCGATCTGCCGACCAGCCGCCGCCGCGACGAGGTCGGCGAGCTGATGCGCGCGTTCAGCCGGATGAGCGCGAGCCTGGCGCGGCACGACCGCGATATCCGGCGGATGGCCTATACCGATTCGCTGACCGGGCTGTCGAACCGGCTGGCGTTCCGCGAGGCGCTGGACGAGCAGCTGCTGAGGATCCGCGGGGCGGGGCAGCAACTGGCGCTGCTGTTCGCCGACATCGACGACTTCAAGCGGGTCAACGACACCCTCGGCCACGATGCCGGCGACGAGGTGCTGGTGCAGTGCTCGGCGCGCATCCGCGACACCATCCTGCGTCATGCCGGCGACAACGCCCTGCTGGCGCGCTTCGGCGGCGACGAGTTCGTGATCCTGGTCCACGCCTCGCCGAAGGAGGGACAGGACGTGCGCGCGGTGGCGATGGCGCTGGCCGACGCCCTGGTCGCGGAGCTGGGACAGCCGATCATGACCCAGGAGCGCCAGGTGTTCCTCGGCACTTCGATCGGCATCACCCTGTTCCCGGACGACGCCTCGACCGCGACCGCGTTGATGAAGAACGGCGACATCGCGATGTACCAGGCGAAGGTCGCCGGCAAGAACTGCTACCGCTTCTACAGCCGGGCGATGGACCTGGCGGTGGAGCGCAGGGTCAACCTGGAGCACGAGCTGCGCGGGGCCTGGGACCGTGGCGAGCTGAGCCTGGTCTACCAGCCGGTCTACCGGCTGGCCGATCGCACCATGGTCGGCGCCGAGGCGCTGCTGCGCTGGAACCACCCGCGGCACGGCCAGGTGGCGCCGTCGGTCTTCATCGACGTGGCCGAGCAGAGCGGGCTGATCGAGACCCTGGGCCCGCAGGTGCTGCGCGCGGCCTGCAGCGAGGCGGTGCGCTGGCAGCAGTTGCGGCCGTCGGCGGAGCCGCTGTCGGTCGCGGTCAACGTGTCCTCGCGGCAGCTGCGCAGCGGCGGCGAACTGGTGCAGGTGGTCGCCGACTGCCTGCGCGACACCGGGTTGGAGCCGGAGCGGCTGCACCTGGAGCTGACCGAGACCGCGGTGATCGGCGACGAGGTCCACGCCAGCGAGATGCTCGCGCAGCTGCGCGAGACCGGCATCAAGGTGTTGCTGGACGACTTCGGCACCGGTTTCTCGGGCCTGAGCCATCTGCGCCGGGTCCCGGTCGACGGGGTCAAGATCGACCGCAGCTTCATCGCCGACATCCTGCGCGACCCGGACGACCTGGCCCTGACCAGCGCGATCATCGCGATGGCGCACTCGCTGGGGATCACGGTGATCGCCGAGGGCGTCGAGAAAGCCGGCCAGTACGCGCTGCTGCGCGAGCGCGGCTGCGACCAGGCCCAGGGCTACTGGCTGGGGCAGCCGGTGCCGGCGAACGAATTCCTGGCCCTGCTGGGCTGAGTCCTGGCGGGGCCGCTGTACGGCCGTCCGCGCGCAGCGGTCAGGCGGTCATGCCGATCGCGCGCAGACCGTCGGCGGCCATCGCCGCCAGGCTGCCCGACAGCACGCCGAACACCGCGATCGCCACGGTGCCGGCCAGCCAGGCCACGCCCATCAGGCGGCCGTCGCGCTCCAGCAGCGCCAGCGCAAACATCAGCAGCAGCACGCCGAACAGGTAGTTGGTGAACGGGATCGGCAGCGACAGCAGCAGACCCAGCAGCATCACCAGCAGGCCGCTGACCGCGCTGGCGAGGCGCCGGTCGAGCAGGAACGAGGCGCGCGGGCGCACCACCCGCTCCAGCCGCGACAGCCACGGCGAGAGCAGGTTGCGGAAGCGCACCATCGAATGCCGGGTCGGGCCGCGGCGGGCGATGAAGCCCGGCAGCCAGGGTTTGCGCAGACCGATCAGCAACTGCGCGCCGATCAGGATGGTGAGCGGCCCGCTGACCGCGCCGCCCACCCCCGGGATCGGGATGAAGGCGGGCAGGGTGGCGACGAACAGCAGCATGCCGAACGAGCGCTTGCCCAGGCCGGCGAACACGTCGCCCAGGCGCAGATGGGTGTCCGGGTCGCCGACCGCGAACGCATCCAGCAGGGCGCGGGTACCGGCTTCCGAGCGCGGCCGCGACGGCTCAGCCGAGGGTTTCATCGCTGTCCGCATCCAGGTCCGGCAGCGCCTGCAGCAGCAGCTTGTCGATGCGCGGGCCGTCCAGGTCGACGACCTCGATGCGCCAGCCGTCCCAGTCGAGGTACTCGCCGACGTGGGGGATGCGCCCGAAGTGGTTGATGACCATGCCCGCCGCAGTGTGGAAGTCCGGTTCCTCTTCGACCGGCAGGCGGGCGCCGTCGATCAGCTCGCGCAGATCGTCCAGCGGCAGGCTGCCGTCCAGCAGCCAGGTGCCGTCGGCGCGCTGCACCACCGGCGCCTCGCTGTCCTCGGACTCGCTGGCCTGGATGCGGCCGATCACCGCGCCGAGCAGGTCGTTGACGGTGACCAGGCCGGTGACGTCGCCGTACTCGTCGACCACCAGCGCGATCGACTGCTGTTCCTCGCGGAAGATCTCCAGCAGTTTGAACGCGTGGGTCGACTCGGACACGAACAACGCCTCGCGCAGGCGCTCGAACAGCCGCGGTGGACCGGGCTGCTGCAGCGACTCGAACAGCGACTTGGTCTCCAGGATGCCGAGCACCTCGCGGTCGTCGCCCCTGTACACCGGATAGCGCGAGAACGGCGTCTCGCGCATCTGTTCCAGGTTCTCGGCGACCGCGGCCTCCGCGTCCAGCCAGACGATCCGGGTGCGCGGGGTCATCAGGCTCTCGGCGGTGCGATCGCCGAGGCTGAGCACGCGGTAGACCATCTTGCGCTCGTCGGCGTCGATCACGCCCTGCTCGTGGCTCTCGCTGACCAGCAGGCGGATTTCCTCTTCAGTGACTTTCGATTCGCTGGATTGCTCCGCGCGCAACAGCCGCAGCAGGGCGCGAACGCTGATGCTGAGCAGCCACACGGCCGGGATCGCGATCTTCGACAGTACGTGCATGGGCACCGCGACGAAGCTCGCCAGGCGCTCCGGTGCCAGCTGGGCCAGTCGCTTGGGCAGCAGCTCGCCGAGGACGATGGTCATGTAGGTGATCAGGCCGACCGAGAGGGTCAGGCCGATCGCGTCGGAATACAGGCGGTCGAACGACAACGGACCGGACACCGCCAGCGCCGGCACCTGTTCCCCGAGCCACTGGCCGATCGAGGCGCCGATCGCGGCGCCGCCGAAGGTGCCGGTCAGGATGCCGATCAGGGTGATGCCGACCTGGACCGTGGACAGGAAGCGCTCGGGGTGCTCCGACAGTTCCAGCGCCCGCTGCGCCCGCCCGCTGTCCTGCGCCATCTGCTTCAGACGGGGCTTGCGCGAGGTGACCAGAGCCATCTCCGACATCGCGAAGAAGCCGTTCAGCGCGATCAGGATCAGGACGATCGTCAGTTCCAGCATGTCGGCGCCCTCCGGTCTGGCAGGGAGGCGGCGGCCAGGGGCCGCGGGGGGAGGGGCATGCTGCTACTGGAAGGTTCCGGGTCGTCGTCCATTTCAGATAAGCGTCTGGGGTCGAAGTGTCGCCGCCGATATTAGCAGGCTCGCCTTAACGGGCCGGGGCCGGCAGGCCCGCCCCTTGGTGCGCAGGGCGGGCCGATTCGGGTCGCGGCGGGGACTCCAGGACTGCGGGAAGGTCACAAAACGGTCATAATTCCGCCTGCCAACGCGGCGCGGTCCGTCGCGGCCCCTGCTGTGCCCCCTTTTTCGAACCCTCGCCCTGGCCCGCCAGGGTCGCGACCACGAGGCTCCTGACGCATGTTTTCCCTGCAAACCATCTTCGGCCAAGGCAACCAGTTCTATTCCCTGCTGGAGGAAGCGGCGGTCGCCGCCCACGACAGCGCCAAGGCCCTGCACGCGATGCTCAAGGAAGCCGATCGTCAGCCGGCGTTGGACGCGTTCAAGCTGGCCCGCCAGCGCGAGCGCGAGGTGTCCATCCAGCTCAGCCAGGAACTGGTCGACAGCTTCATCACCCCGATCGAGCGCGAGGACATCGAGTCGCTGGCGTCGGCCCTGCACAAGATCCCCAAGCAGGTCGAGAAGTTCGCCGACCGCTACGCGCTGGCGACCCAGCACCTGGAGCACATCGACTTCGCGCCGCGCGCGGCGATGCTCGAGCAGGCGGCCTCGGTGGTGGTGAAGATGGTCCACCAGCTGCGGCACCTGAAGCTGGAGCCGATGAAGGCGCTCAGCGATGAGCTGCGCGCGCTGGAGAACGACGCCGACCGGCTGATGCTGGAGCTGTACCGCGACATCTACTCGGGCAAGCTCGATCACCTGCAGATGTTCCTGCTCAAGGAGTTCTTCGAGATCCTGGAGAAGGCCATCGACCGCTGCCGCGAGGCCGGCGTCGTCGCCTACCAGATCGTCCTCAAGAACTCCTGAGGGGAGCGCACGATGTCTTCGATCATCCCGGCCCGGCCGGCGCGGGTACCGGCGACGCCGGTCCGCATCGTCGCCGCTTCCGTGTTCCGCGCCCATCCGATGTCGCAACCGCCGGTCCGGGCTGAGGGGGCGTGATGCTGACACTGGTACTGATCGTCATCCTCGCCGCGCTCATCTTCGAGTACATCAACGGCTTCCACGACACCGCCAACTCGATCGCCACCGTGGTCGCGACCAAGGTGCTGTCGCCGATGCAGGCGGTGGGACTGGCCGCGAGCATGAACCTGATCGGCGCCCTGCTGGGCACCGCGGTGGCCAAGACCATCGCCTCCGGCCTGATCGACGTCGGCGTGGTCGAGGTCGGTTCGCAGATGATCCTGTGCGCGCTGATGGGCGGCATCGTCTGGAACCTGATCACCTGGTGGCTGGGCCTCCCGTCCTCGTCCTCGCACGCGCTGATCGGCGGTCTCTGCGGCGCCGCGCTGGCGGCGGCCTCGAACAACTTCCACGCGATCATCTGGTCGCAGCCCAAGGAGCCGCTGTACAAGAGCGCCGGCGTGCTGTGGAAGGTGATCGTGCCGATGGTGACATCGCCGGTGCTGGGCTTCGTCGCCGGTTTCCTGGTGATGGGGCTGCTGTTCTTCGTGATCTCGATGATGGCGCGCAGCGGCGGCCTGCTGGCGCGGTTGGCGCGGCCGCGCTGGGTCAACAGCCTGTTCGGCAAGGCGCAGCTGGTCAGCGCCGCCGGCATGGGCCTGGCGCACGGCATGAACGACGCGCAGAAGACCATGGGCATCATCGCCCTGACCCTGTTCAGTGCGCAGTCGGTGGGTACCCTCGACGACCTGCCGGGCTGGCTGGCCTTCCTGCATCCGTCGGACGAGGCGATGGCCACCCAGGGCATCGATCTGTGGATCAAGATCACCTGCGCGCTGGTGATGGCGGCCGGCACCGCGGCCGGCGGCTGGCGGATCATCAAGACCCTGGGCCACAAGCTGGTCAAGCTGCATCCGATCCACGGCTTCGCCGCCGAGACCAGCGCATCGGCGGTGATCTTCGCCGCGTCCTCGCTGGGCATTCCGGTCTCGACCACCCACAACATCTCGTCCGCGATCATGGGCGTGGGCACCGCCAAGCGCTTCAACGCGATCAAGTGGACCGTGGTCGAAAAGATGATCTGGGCGTGGATCCTGACGATTCCCGCCGCCGGCGGCATCGCCTATCTGTTCTTCAGCCTGATGCGGGCGATGGGCTGGGCTTGAGGCGATAAGTGAGTGGAGAGGAGTGAGGAGTGAGAGGAAGAGCGCTTTCGCTTTTCTCCCGCTTCTCGCTCCTCGTTCCTGACTCCTTGCCCTTGGGGCGAGAAGTGAGTGAGCAGAAGTGAGCAGTGAGAGGAGAGTGCTTTTCTCTCACTTCTCACTCCTCGTTCCTGACTCCTGCTTTCTCAGTAAAGATCGCCGCCGGCGGACAGGGTCCGCTCCATGCGGTCGCCGACGCCGCCGATCTCCAGGATCAGGCGATCGATCTCGGCCGCGTCCAGGCCCTCGTAGGGCCGGTTCTCGCACAGTTGCAGGTGCGGTACGCCGTCGAGGTCGCCGATCGCCAGGTAGCCGACCCGGCTCTGCCAGTTGAAGACCAGCGCCCGACGCATGTCGAGCCCGGTAATCGGCGCCACCGCGGTGCTGACCCTCAGGTAGGGGCGGCCGTCGTCGTCGTCCAGCTCGGACAGGAAGATCGCCTGATGACGTCGGCCCTGTTCCAGCGACAGTTCGATGCAGACGACATCGACGTCGTGCTCGGTCAGGCGATAGCCGGCGGCCTTGAGGTGACGGTTGATGGATTCGAAATTGCGCACGGAGCAGCTTCCTTTGCAGTCAGGGTCGTATGCTACCGCTTCGTTCATGATGCGGTCGCCCCCGCCAGCGGCGGGTGAAGGCCGCGGGTAGGCCCCGCATCGGTTTTCGTGATCGCGTCCGCGCCCCGCGGAATCGCCGTCGGGCAACCGCAGACGCGACCGCGCTGCAGGAGTGGAAGGATGGACAGCGAAGAGGCGGCCCGGTACATACATGCGGCGATCCGGGCGATACCGCGCGGCGAGGTCGCCGGCTACGGCGAGGTCGCGCGTCGCGCCGGCCTGCCCGGGCGGGCGCGCCTGGTCGCCCGTCTGCTCAGCCACAACGACGACCCCGACCTGCCCTGGCATCGGGTGTTGCGCTCCGACGGCCGGATCGCGCTGCCGGAAGGTTCCGCCGGCTATCTGGAGCAGTGCCAGCGGCTGCGCGCCGAGGGCCTGCGGGTGGTCAACGGCCGGGTGCTCGGCGCCAGGACGCGGGCGACGGTCGACGAACAGGTCTGGGGACCCGCGGACTGACCCCGGCACGGGCGGCGGGAGCGCGGCGTTGCCGTTACCATGTGCGTTCGTATCCGGGAGCCGCGATGTTCTCCAACCTTCCCCCGATCACCAAGGCGCTGCTGATCGCCAACGGCCTGGTGTTTGTGCTGCAGCAGTTGCTGGGCGAGGCCACGTTCTACCCGTTCGCGCTGTGGCCGCCCGGCAGCGACGGCATCTATGGCGACGCGAGCGGGTTTCTGCCCTGGCAGGTGCTGACCTACGGCTTCATGCACGGCAGCTGGGCGCACCTGTTCTTCAACATGCTGGCGTTGCTGATGTTCGGTGCGCCGCTGGAGCATGTCTGGGGCAACAAGCGCTTCCTGAACTACTACCTGGTCTGCATCGTCGGCGCCGCGCTGTGCCAGATGCTGGTCGGTATCTGGACCATGTCCCAGGGCGGTTTGCCGTATCCGACGGTGGGCGCGTCCGGCGGCGTGTTCGGCCTGCTGCTGGCCTACGGCATGCTGTTCCCGAACCAGCGGGTGATGCTGCTGATCCCGCCGATTCCGATGAAGGCGCGGACCCTGGTGATCGTCTACGGCGTGATCGAGCTGCTGCTCGGGGTCAGCGGGCGGCAGCCCGGCGTCGCCCACTTCGCCCACCTGGGCGGGATGCTGTTCGGTTGGCTGATGATCCGCTACTGGCGCGGCCAGCCGCCGTTCGGGGGCGGGCGCAAGCCGCCGGGACCGCGCCGGATCCACTGAGCCGGGTTTACCGGGGCATCCCGCTGGCGCGTCCCGTGCCTCGCGGCGGGTGCTGAAACGAAAACGGCGCGGTTTCCCGCGCCGTTTCCATGTCCGTCGGTGACGGTGCCGCTCAGGGCAGGATGGTGATGCGATCGTCGGGCTTGTGGCGCATCACCGCGCCGACCCGGCAGCCGTAGGTCGCGCCGAATGCGTCCAGGTTCGACAATGGGCCGTTGGTCCGCCACTGGCCGGGCGCGTGCACGCTGGTCGACGCCCGCCGGGTCGCCGCCTCGGCGCTGAGCTGTTGCGGCCACAGCGAGGCCCAGGCGCCGAAGAAGGACTGTTTGGCCTCCTTGCCCGGGTTCGCCTCGGCGGTGTTGAAGGTCGCCCAGGCCAGCTCCATGCCGGCGATGTCGGCGATGTTCTCGTCGACGGTCTGCTGGCCGTTGACCTTCACTCCCTGCAGGGCCGGATAGGGCAGGGCCGAGTACTGCGCGGCGACGCGGTTGGCCAGGGTCTGCCAGCCGGTGTTCTCGGTCGCGGTCCACCAGTCGCGCACTTCCAGCTTGTCGTCGACCAGGCGGCCGCGGTTGTCGAAGGCATGGCTGAGCTCGTGTCCGACCAGGGCGCCGAACGAGCCGTACAGCCAGGCCGCGTCCTTGCCGAGGTCGAACACCGGCGGCTGCAACATCGCGGCGGTGATGATCAGGCGGTTCTGGGCGATGTCGTAGGCCAGGGCCGGGGTCTGCGGCATCACGTCCCAGCGGCGGCTGCCGGTGTCGCGGCCGATCCGGGCCATTTCCGATCCGTGGCGCCAGGTCGAGGCGATCAGCATGTTGCCGCCGAAGCTGCCGCGGCCCATCGGCTGCACGGTGTAGTCGAGGTCGCGCTTGGGCACGCCGACCTCGACCTTGAGGTTGTCGAGCTTGGCCATCGCCACCGTCTTGGCCGCGGCGCTGAAGCGGGCGTTGCGTTCCATCGCCGCACGCAGCGAGGCCTTGACCTGGGCGACGATCTGCTCGGCGCGGGCCTGGTTGGCCGGGGTCAGGTAGCGGCTTGCGTACTGGCGGCCGAGCATCGGTCCGGCGGCGAGGTTGATCGCATCGAGCACCTGCTGCTGGCGCGGTGCCGGCGCGCTGCGGCCTTCGAGCACGCGGCCGCGGAAGTCGAAGCTGGCGTCGCGGAAGGCCTTGGACAGGTACGGCGCCATCGCATCGCCGACCCGCCACTGCAGGTAGGTCTTCCACTGCGCCGGCTTGAGGTCGTCGACCAGCGTGTCGAGCTCGGCGAACAGGGCCGGATTGGCGATCGAGACGGTGTCGTCGTCGACCCCCTGCACTTCCAGGAACTCGTCCAGGCGCAGGTGGCGGTACTGCTTGTCGAGCCCCTCGAGCGGGACCGGACGGTAGTTGTTGCGCGGATCGCGCAGGTCCATCAGCGGACGCGAGGCGGCGGCGATCCGGGTCTCCAGGGCCAGCACCTGGGCGGCTTCGGCCTGCAGCTTGTCGGCCGGCGTGCCGGTCAGCGCCAGGATCTGTTCGATGTACTTGCCGTACTGGGTCCGCACGGTCTGCGCATCGGCGTCGTTGCGGGTGTAGTAGGCCGGATCGGGCAGACCGGTGCCGCCCTGGCTGAAGTAACCGATATGGCGGTTGAGGTCGGCCAGGTCGGCGTCGGGACTGAAATTGAACGCCACCGGGATGCCGACCTGGTGCAGGGCGGCGATCGCCGGCGCGATGTCCTTGCTGCGGCGGATCGAATTGATCCGGTCCAGCAGCGGCGCGATCGGGTTGGAGCCGTCGCGCTCGACCGCGGCCTCGTCCAGGCCGCTGGCCCAGAAGTCGCCGAGCAGCTTCTGCACGTCGTCCTGCGGCGACTGCATCGCCGCCTGCAGCAGGTCGAGTTGCTGCTGGCGCGCGCGTCCGGCCAGTTCGCTCATCGCCGAGACCTCGCCGACGCCGCTCGACAGCGGGTGGGCTTCCAGCCAGTCGGCGTTGGTGTTGCCGTAGAAGTCGGCGCAGGCGACCGGGGGCCTGGCCAGCGCGGCGGGCGCGGCGATCGCGGCGGTGAGGCCGAGCGAGAGTGCGCAGGCGAGCGGGCGCAGCTGGAACGGGAGTGAGAGGCCAGGGAAACGCTGACGGGTCATTGCGGATTCCATGCAGAGGATCGGCGGAGTGTAGCAAGCGCCCATGTCGACGCGGGACCGGCCCGGGCGCCGCTGGCGACTTCGTGCCGGCGGCCACAATGGCGCAGTGACGGCGGTTGCAGCACCGCTCGGAGCGGGGCGCGCGCACAAAAAAGGCCCGGCGTGAGCCGGGCCTCGGGGGCAGGGCGGAGGCGGGCTCTTCGGGAAGCCCGCTCGGCGGTGCCGATTACCAGATCACGACCTGGTCGTCGCCCTGGCGGACCATCGGCTGGCCCGGCTTGCATTCGAACGCGGCGGCGAAGGCCGGCAGGTTCGACGGTGCGCCGATCGCGCGGAAGTTCGCCGGCGCATGCGGGTCGGTGGCCAGGCGCACCTTCAGCTCCTCGGGGGTGAAGTTGCGGCGCCACACGGTCGCCCAGTTGGCGAAGAAGCGCTGGTCGCGGGTCATGCCGTCGATCATCGGATCGTCGCTGCCCTCGGTGGCCGCCTTCATCGCGTCGTAGGCGGTCGCCAGGCCACCCAGATCGGCGATGTTCTCGCCCAGGGTCAGCTTGCCGTTGACGTGCTCGTCGTCGTTGGCCTTGTAGCCGTCGAACTGCGCGACCAGCTTGTCGGTGAGGCCGCTGAAGCCCTTGGCGTCGGCGTCGCTCCACCAGTTCTCGAAGTTGCCGCTGGGTCCGAAGCGGCTGCCCTGATCGTCGTAGCCATGGGTCATCTCATGGCCGATCACCGCACCGATGCCGCCGTAGTTGATCGGCTCGTCGGCGTCGGGGTCGAAGAACGGCGGCTGCAGGATCGCCGCCGGGAACACGATCTCGTTCTGCAGCGGGTTGTAGTAGGCGTTGACGGTCTGCGGGCTCATGCCCCATTCGGTCTTGTCGACAGGCTCGCCGACCTTGGACAGCTCCCACTTGTAGTTGAACTCCATCGCCGCCAGCACGTTGCCGATGTAGCTGTCGCGGCTGGTCTGCAGGCCGCTCCAGTCGCGCCACTTGTCGGGGTAGCCGATCTTCGGGGTGAACGCGGCCCACTTCTCCATCGCCTTGGTCTTGGTCTCGTCGCTCATCCAGGCCAGGTTCTCGATCCGGACCTTGAGTGCGTCGCTGAGATTCTTGACCAGCTCCTGCATGCGCGCCTTGGAGTCGGGCGAGAAGGCGACGTCGACATACAGCTGGCCCAGCGCCTCGCCGGCGCCGTTCTCGATGCTGCCGAGCACGCGCTTGCCGCGCTCCTTCAGCTCCTTCTGGCCGCGCAGGGTGCGGTTGTAGAAGTTGAAGTTCTCCTCGACGAAGGCGTCGGACAGGTACGGCGAGGCGCCGTCGACGGCATGGAATCGCAGGTAGCTGCGCCACTGCTCGGCCGGCACGTCGGACAGCATGCGGCTGACTTCCTCGTGGAAGGCCGGCACCGCCAGCGAGAACATTTCCGGGGCCTGCAGGCCCTGCGACTCGAAGAAGCGGGTCCACGGGAAGTTCGGCGCCAGCTTGTCGGCGTCGGCCGGCGAGACCGGGTTGTAGTAGATCGAAACGTCGCGCGACATCTCCTCCTGCGACTTCGACACCGAGGCCAGGCGCTTCTCGAACGCGACCACGTCGGCGGCCTGCTTGGCGGCGTCCTCGGCGGACACGCCCGACAGCTCCAGCACCTTGGCCACGTGCTCCTGGTACTTCTGCAGCTTGTCGGCCTTGTCGGCGTCCTCGTAGTAGGTCTTGTCGGGCAGGCCCAGGCCGCCCTGGAAGGCGTAGGCGATGTTCATCGTCGAGTTCTTGAAGTCGGCCTCGGGGCCGAAGCCGAACACGTAGAACTGGCCCTTGGCGGCGCTGGCGCGCAGGAAGTCGGCGACCTTGTCGCCGCTGTCGAGCGCGTCGATCTCGGTCAGGGTCGGCTTGATCGGCTCGATGCCCTGGGCGTTGATCTTGTCCGCGTCCATGCCGGTGGCCCAGAAGTCGCCGACGATCTTCTCCACGCCGTCGGCGCCGGTGTCCTCGGCGGCCTGCTCGGCGATCTGGCGCTGCACCGCCAGCGAACGCTCGGCGAGCATCTCGAACGCGCCCCAGGAGGTGCGGTCGCCGGGGATGTCGTTGGCGGCCAGCCACTTGCCGTTCACGTAGCCGCCGAAATCGGTGCAGGCGTCCTTGCCGGTGTCGAGGTCGCCGGCGGTGAAGCTGTTGACCGGCGGCAGCTTGCTCTCGTCGAGGGTGATGCCCTTGGCATCCGTGGCCGCGTCGGCGGAGGCGGCCGGGTCCTCGGTCTTGCCGCAGGCCGAGACGGCGGTGGCGATGGCGAGGGACAGCAGCAGGACTTTGGGTGTGTTGAGGGTCACGGTGTACTCCGACCTTGCGAATGCGGGAAATGGCGGTGCCGGACCGGAAGCGCCGGGGGCACATCGCTTTCACCATAGCCCCGCCCCGGTGGTGACCGAAGGTGTCGAAGGTCATGGGCGCGGCGATCGGGCCGGGTGCCGAAGGCCCTGCCGGGGGCTCACAGGGCCAGGCTGTCGCCGGGCAGGGGCAGGTGGGCGGACACGCCCAGGCGTTGGCCCAGCTCGCCGGCGAGGGCCTCCCGCGCGCGCTCCTCGCCATGCACCAGGGCCAGCGACGGGTGGGGGCCCGCGGGGCCGAGGGGCGGCCCGATCCGGGCGAACCAGTCGATCAGGGCCTGCTGGCCGGCGTGCGCCGACAGGCCGCCGACGGTGTGGATCTGGGCATTGACCCGGTAGTCGCGGCCGTGGATGCGGACCCAGCGGGCGCGGTCGACCAGGCGGCGTCCGAGGGTGCCCTCGGCCTGGTAGCCGACGAACATCACGTGCGCCTCGCGGCGTCCGAGGTTGTGTTTGAGGTGGTGGACGATCCGGCCGGCGGTCGCCATGCCGCTGCCGGCGACGATGATCGCGCCGGAGCGGATCCGGTTGATCGCCATCGATTCCTCGGCGCTGGCGGTGAAATGCAGGTTGGGCAATCGCAACGGCGCGATCGGCGCGGCCCAGGTCTCGCGGGCGCGGGCGTCGAACAGTTCCTGGTGGCGCTGGTAGACCGCCGATACCCGCGCCGCCATCGGGCTGTCGAGGAAGATCCGCCAACGCTCCATGTTCCAACGGTCCCAGTGGCGCGCGAACCAGTACAGCAGCTCCTGGGTGCGGCCGACCGCGAAGGCGGGGATCATCACGTTGCCGCCGTCGCGCCAGGCCGCGTCCAGGATCTCGCCGATCTCGGTGACGGTCGCCGGGCGATCGCGGTGGTCGCGGTCGCCGTAGGTCGACTCCATCAGCACCAGGTCGGCCTGTGCGATCGCCGCCGGGTCGCGCAGGATCGGTGCGCCGCGGGGGCCCAGGTCGCCGGAGTAGACCAGGGTGCGGCCCTGCGCGCGCAGCTCCAGCACGCTGGAACCGAGGATGTGCCCGGCCTCGCGCAGGGTCAGCTCGACGCCGGGCAGGATCTCCTCGGGGCTGTCGTAGTCCAGCGGCCGCAGCCGTTCCAGCGCGGCCTCCACGTCGGCGCGCGAAAACAACGGTACCGCCTCGGGTTCGCCGCGCCGGCGCCTGCGATTGAAGCGTTCGGCCTCGCCCTCGGCGATCGAGGCGGCGTCCAGCAGCATGATCGGCAGCAGGTCGGCGGTCGCGGCCTGGGCCAGGATCGGGCCGCGGAAGCCGCGCCGGACCAGCAACGGTACCCGGCCGACATGGTCGATATGGGCATGGCTGAGTATCAGCGCATCGATCGCGCCCGGCTCGAACCCGAAGGCGTCCGCATTGCGGGCCTCGGCCGTGGGGCTGCCCTGGATCATGCCGCAGTCCAGCAGCAGGCGGTGCCCGGCCACCTCCAGTTCGTGCATGGAACCGGTCACTTCGCCGGCCGCTCCGTGGAAACGTACCCGCATCGCAATCGCCCGCATGGTCGACGTTCCCGAACAGTAGCAGGCCGGCGGCCGTTGCGGCATGTCAGACTGTGGCCCTGCGGAACACGAGGCGGAGACGGCGTTGGGCGGCATCGAGGACGGGTTCATCCAGCAGATCGAAGCTGCCGGCGACGTTGCGGCGGTGGTCGCGGCCTGCCGTTGGCTGGAGGCGCGCGGCGGGACCGGGCCGTTCGACCGTCAGCGCCTGCAGGCACGGCTGCCGGAGCTGCTGCACCGGCACCTGGCCGGGGTCTGCGAGCATCCGGGATTCCGGCTCTGGCTGGATGTCTATTTCGGGCGCCGTCCGGCCGCGTTCCGGTCGCCGCTGCAGCAGCCCAGCTATCTGTACTACCCGGCACTGGAGCCGCAGGCCTGGTTCGACGCCGGCAGCATGCCGGAACTGGCCCCGCTGGAGGCCCGGCTTCCGGCCTTGCGCGAGGAGCTGCTCGCGGTGCTGGCCGATGCGGGGGGCTTCTCGCCCTATGTCTCCGCCGAGGCCTCGCGCAGCCCGACCTGGGCCGCCCTGGCCGATCGGCCCGATTGGTCGGCCCTGCACCTGCTGCGGCGCGGGCAGTGGAACCGAGCGCTGATGGCCCGATTGCCGCTGACCGATGCGTTTCTGGCCGAGGCGCCGCTGGCGCAGTGTCCGCCGCACGCGCCGGAATGCTTCGTTTCGCGGCTCAGGCCCGGGGTCGAGCTGCCGCCGCACCATGGCCTGTCCAATATCAAGCTCACCGTTCATCTGCCCGTCGACCTGCCGCCGTCCGGCTGCAGCATCACCGTCGCCGGCGAGACCCGCTGCTGGGAGTACGGCCGTTTCCTGGCCTTCGACGACTCGTTCCTGCACAGCGCGGCCAATCTTTCCGGGCACGAGCGCACGGTGCTGATCTTCGACGTCTGGCATCCGCGGCTGGCGGACCCGGAGCGGCGTGCGCTCGCCCACGCGGTTGCGGTCCTGGACGAGGTGCAGACGACGATGGCTCGGATCGACGGCAAGGCTTCCGCAAGCTGACCGGCGGCGCATGCGGCGCTGGCGCGGTGCGGGCCATTCGCGTAGAGTGCCCCGCGTACAGCGTACGGTGACCGCCCGCAAGGGCACGTTTCCCAGGCAAGTCCGCTGCGCCTTCCGGTCCAGACCGGTCCACCTCCCGATACGCGGACGCGTAGGGGGTGGACGCAGCCACTCACTCCGCACGTCCTTCGTCGCGCTGACACGGCATGGAGCGTCCATGCCGTCACCGAACAACCTATGCACGATCATTCGCAGCGCGGCTTCAGGGAAGGCTCCGGATGACCACCGCACCTGTGTGCGGCACGCATTTTTGGAGCATTGCATGTCTTTCGAATCCCTCGGGCTCGCGCCCGCGTTGCTGCGCGCGTTGTCCGAACAGGGCTATACCTCGCCGACGCCGATCCAGGCCGAAGCGATCCCGCTGATCCTGGACGGCCACGACCTGCTCGGCGGCGCCCAGACCGGCACCGGCAAGACCGCGGCTTTCAGCCTGCCGCTGCTGAACCGCCTGTCCAAGCAGACCCCGGCGCGCGGCCCGCGCAAGCCGCGCGTGCTGGTACTGGTCCCGACCCGCGAGTTGGCCGTGCAGGTGCACGACAATCTGCGCGGCTATGGCCGTCATCTGCAGGTCGCGAGCTGCACGATCTTCGGCGGCGTCGGCATGGGCCCGCAGGTCGACGCGCTGCGTCGCGGCGTCGACGTGCTGATCGCCACCCCCGGCCGTCTGATCGACCACATGGAGCGCGGCAGTGCGCGTCTGGACGGCATCGAGGTGCTGGTGATGGACGAGGCCGACCGCATGCTCGACATGGGCTTCCTGCCGGCGATCAAGCGCATCCTCGGCAAGTTGCCGCGTGAGCGTCAGACCCTGCTGTTCTCGGCCACCTTCGAGACCCAGCTGAAGGCGCTGGCGCTGGAGTTCATGCGCGATCCCAAGCAGGTGCAGGTGGCGGCCAACAACACCATCGCCGAGACCATCGCCCACCGGGCCCACCCGGTCGACGCCGAGCGCAAGCGCGACCTGCTGATCGACATCCTGGCCGAGCGCCACACCGACCAGGTGATCGTGTTCGGCCGCACCAAGCACGGCTGCAACCGGCTGGCGGAACAGCTGGAGAAGTCCGGCATCCGCGCGGTCGCGATCCACGGCAACAAGAGCCAGGCGCAGCGGCAGAAGGCGCTCAACGCGTTCAAGGCGGCCAAGGCGCGGGTGCTGGTCGCCACCGATGTCGCCGCGCGCGGCCTGGACATCCCGAACCTGCCGCTGGTGATCAATTTCGATCTGCCGATGGTGGCCGAGGACTACGTTCACCGGATCGGCCGTACCGGCCGCAACGGCGCGCAGGGCGAGGCGCTGTCGCTGGTTTCGCACGACGAGGGCGGACTGCTGCGGCAGATCCAGCGGGTGCTGAAGAAGGACGTCGAGCTGGCGGACTTCCCCGGTTACGCGCCGAGCCAGCCGCTGCGGCTGGATGTCCCGCTGCCGAACCCGCGCAGCAAGCGCGGCGGCGGTGGTGGCGCGCGCAAGCCGGCCCATCGCCCCCATGCCAAGCCGGCGTCGCGGCATGCCCATGCCGGACCGAAGCCGGGGCGTGGCGAACGCAGCGGCCGCAACCGCCGCCGCAGCGGTCAGGGCTCCGCCTGAGTCCGGACCGGGGACCGCGGAGGCGCGTCGCCGGTCATGCCGGCGACGCCAGCATGTAACCGTCGCGACCGTTCTGCTTGGTCCGGTACAGCGCCGCGTCGGCCTGTTCCAGCATCGTCCGCGGCGAGGTCGCCGCATCGGGAATGCAGGTGCAGATGCCGATGCTCAAGCCGGTGGACACCGGTTGTTCGCGTATGGTGGCCAGGATGCCCTCGGCGATCCGGCCCGCGCCCGCGGCCGGGGTATCCGGCAGGACCAGGGCGAACTCGTCGCCGCCGAAGCGCGCGGCGAGGTCGCCACTGCGGCGGGCATGGCGCGCGATCGCCTGGGCGACCAGCATCAACAGGCGGTCGCCGGCCAGGTGGCCCTCGCTGTCGTTGTAACGCTTGAAGTGGTCGACATCGATCAGCAGCAGCGACAGCGGTGACTGCGCCCGTCTGGCGGCGGCGATCCGGCGCTCCAGCACGGCGTCGAAGTAACGGCGGTTGGCGAGCAGGGTCAGGGTGTCGAAGTTGGCCTGCCGCCGCCAGTGCAGCAGGTGGCGACCCATCCACAGCAGGTGGGTCGCGGCGACCACCATCGCCGCCGGCATCGGCGCGAACCAGGTGTTGCCCAGCCGCATCATCGCGATGCTGATGGCGAGCATCACGCCGACACCGGCGATTGCCGCCGACAGCGGTCGCATCACGCCCGGGGACAGCGACAGCAGGGTGCACATGAACACCAGCAGGCCGACGATGGCCGCCTGCGGCAGCGGCGCCAGCGGCACGATCGCGCGCTGGTGCAACAGCATGCTTGCGATGTTGGCGTGGTATTCGACGCCGTTCATGGGCAGGCCGGACATCGGGGTCCGGAACCCGGGCGCGATGCCGGTCGCGGTGACCCCGACCACCACCCAGCGGTCGCGCAGGGCGTCGTCGGGCACGCGGCCCTCGAGCACGTCGATGTAGGACAGCTCGGGGAAGCTGCCGGGCGGACCGGCGTAGCGGATCCGCACGCGGTGATCGCGAACCCACTGGTACGGCGAACCGTCCAGCCCGGTGGGGCGGCGCACGCCGGGCACATCGGCGCCGATCGCGGTGGGGTCGAGCTGCAGCAGCGCCAGCGCCAGCGCCGGCCAGCGCGACTGGCCCAGACCGGCGTGCAGGTACAGCTCGCGCGCCGAGCCCGTCGGCTCCAGTTCCACGTCGGTATGGCCGATCGCCGCCACCCTGGAGGCGATCACCGGGTTCGGCAGCACCTCGATTGGCGGTCCGCTCTGGTTCTGCATCGTGGCGATGACCGGCAGCACCACCCGGCCGTTGCGTTCGATCGCTTCCGCCAGGCGGACATCGTTGGCCGGATCGATGCGATCGGGTTCGGACAGGATCAGGTCGAACGCGATGCCGCGCACGCCGCTGTCGCGCAGGCGGTCGAGCAACTGCGCATGGACATTGCGCGGCCACGGCCACTGGCCGATCACGCCGAGGCTGCGGTCGTCGACCGCGATCATCGCCACGTCGTTGCCGACCGGGTATCCCCAGTGTGACGCGTGCAGGTCGTAGAACAGGTCGTCGGCGCGATGGGTGACGTCGCCGAGGCTGAGCGCAGCCGCGACGGTGGCGGCGATGGCGGCCAGTGTCGCCCGCCACGTCCACGGCAGCCCGTTTTCGTTCACAACACCAGCAGGAGCAGCAGCGCACCGGCACCGGCGCCGTAGCACAGGCGGCAGGGGAACCTGGCCTCCTGCACCGGACCGAACGGGTGGGCATAGCCGTCGTCGTCGAGCAACTGCACCCGGATGTACCAGCGACCGCCGTGCGGGCGGTCGAGCTGCAACTGCGGGGTGTCGACCTCGCGATCGACGAACGGGTCGGCGAAGTCGGGCTTGCGCGCGATCTGCACGCGGTACCGCTGTCCGGGCGCGCCTTGCTGCCATTGCAGGGTGACCTGGCCGCGTTCGGCCTGGGTCTCCAGTCCGGGGTCGACCGGCTGGTCGCTGACCTCGAACGACAGCACGTCGCCGAACGGCCCCTGGCGCCCGTCGGCGTCGCGCGATGCGATCCGCCACCAGTAGCGGCCCGGCGCCAGGTCGTCGTCGGCGCGTTTCCGGGTCTGGCGGACCACGTTGTCGTTCAGGAGCCGGTCGAAGGCGGGGGCGTCGGCGATCTGGAGCACGGCCTCGCTGGCCTGCTCGGGGCGGGTCCATTCGAAGCGCGGGCGAGGGTGATGGACGACCTGGTCGGCGCGCGGACTGATCGTCAGCGGCGGCGCCGGCTCGGCATTGAGGGTGAAGGTCCGGATCGCGTCGTGACCCTGCAGGCCGTGGGCATCGACCGCGCGCAACAGCAGCCGGTGCTCGCCCGCCGGCAGGTCGTCGATGCGGATCGAGGTGGCTTCGGTGATGGCCTCGAACAGCTGCACTTCCTGCTCGGCTTCGCTGACGACCTCGACCTGATAGGCGTCGGCGCCAACGGCGGCCGCCCAGGCGAGCTTGATCGGCAGCGATTGCAGGGCGGAACCGGCCTCGTCGATGACCGGCGCCGGCGCCAGTTCGAGCACGGCACCGGGAGCGCCACCGCCGGCCAGGGCGCCATGGCCGCGGCGCAGCAGCACGTCGCCGGCCTCGTCGCGATCGACATGGACGGTGCCTTCCAGCACCTCGGTCCGGTCCGGCCGGCCATCGCTGCCGGCGCCCACGCGGAAGCGGGTGCCGCGGACGCTGGTGGTCGCCGACGGCGTCTGGATGATGTAGTGCGATGCCGGTCCGGTGGCCGGCTTGACGTGGTTGGAGGTGCCGCCCCGGATCAGCCGCAGCCGGGTGTCGACCATGCCGGTGGCGCCGTAGGCGCTGAGCTTGTCGAACTCGATCCGGCTGTTGGCCTGCACGAGCAGTCGCGAGCCGTCGGCGAATTCCAGGGTCGCGCTGGCGTTGTCGCCGGTCTCCAGCCAGCCGCCGATGGTCAGGCCCATGCCTTCACTGGCATTGTCGGCCGGGTCGTTCGGATTGGGCCGGGCGCGCACTTCTCCGCGCAGCGCGACCAGCCGCGCCGGCACCGGGCCGACCCGCAGCCATTCGACCGGGATGCCGAGCCTGGAACCGGGCGGCAGACGGTACGGGTCGACGATCGCGTTGTGCATCTGCAGACGCTGCCAACCGACATCCGTGCGCAGGTAGCGCGCGCTCAGATCCCACAGGGTATCTCCGGGGCGCACGCGGTAACTCCAGTCCGCGGCGGCGGCGAGCACCGGCAGCAACATCAGCAGCGGTGCGAACAGACAGGTCGATTGGATCAAGAGACGTCGGCGCCGGTTCCCGGTCGATGCCGTCGTGGTGCTACAGCGCATTGGAACTCCCTGTCAGACGATGCCCGTATGGCTGGCTGGCCCCTGCATTTCTGCCATACCTGTCACAATTATGCAGGGTTTTTGCCGACTTATCCCCAGGAAAAAGCCGGGTCCGAGGGTCGGACCCGGCTTTGCCGGTTTCTGAACAGGGCGTCGTTCAGCTTTGTTGAGAGGCGATCCAGCGGTCGACCTTGGCCTCCAGCACGTCCAGCGGTACCGCACCGTCCTTCAGCACCTCGGCGTGGAAGCCGCGGACGTCGAAGTTGTCGCCCAGGGCCTTCTCGGCGCGCGCGCGCAGCTCCTTGATCTTCAGCTCGCCGATCTTGTACGCCAGCGCCTGGCCCGGCCAGGCGATGTAGCGCTCGGCCTCGGCGGTGGACTGGGTCAGGCTCTCGGCCGAGTTCTCGCGCATGTAGTCGATCACCTGTTCGCGGGTCCAGCCCTTGCTGTGCAGGCCGGTGTCGGTGACCAGGCGGATCGCGCGCCACAGCTCGTTCTGCAGATAGCCGAAATAGCTGTAGGGGTCGGTGTAGACGCCCAGGTCCTTGCCCAGCGACTCGGCATACAGGCCCCAGCCCTCGGTGAACGCGGTCTCGCCCCCGAAACGGCGGAACGCCGGCACGTTCTCCAGCTCCTGCTGCAGGGCGAGCTGGAAGTGGTGGCCGGGGATCGCCTCGTGCAGGTACAGGTCCTCCGCGTCCCAGGTCTTGCGGGTCGGCAGATCGTAGGTGTTGACGTAGAAGATGCCCGGGCGGCTGCCGTCCTCGCTTGGCGACATGTATTCGCCGCCGGCCGCGGACTGGGCGCGGAACGGCTCGACCGGGCGGATCTCGAACGGCGCCTTCGGGGTCAGCGAGAACTGCTCGGGAATCTTCGCGTCGATCTTCTCTTCAAGCGCCCGGTAGTGGGCCAGCAGGGCCTCCTCGCTGTCGAAGCTGAAGCGCGGATCGTTCTGCATGAACTTGAAGAAGTCCTGCAGCGAGCCCTCGAAACCGACCTCGACCATCACCTTGCGGATCTCGTCGTGGATGCGCGCGACCTCGTCCAGGCCGATCTGGTGGATCTGCGCCGGGCTCAGGTCGCTGCTGGTGCTCTGGCGCGCGTTGAACGCGTACCAGCTCTGGCCGTCGGGCAGCTTGTCCAGGCCGACGCTGTCGCGGGTCGCGGGCAGGTACTCGTCGTTGATGAAGGCGCGCAGCTTGCCGTAGGCCGGCATCAGCCGGTCGGCGATCAGGGCGCGGTAGGCCTCGGTCAGACGCTGCTTGTCGGCGTCGGAGAAGTCCTCCGGGAAATTCTTGACCGGGCCCCAGAACAGGGTGTCCTCGGGCTTGTCCTTGATCAGCGCGTCCAGCTGCGGAATCACCTTGACCATCAGTGCGCGCGGCTGCACCACGCCGGTCTCGATGCCCTGGCGCATGTTGGCGATGTCGGTGTCGAACAGCACCGGGAACCGGTCGGCGCGCTTGAGCCAGTCCTCGTAGTCCTTGACCGTCTTGAACGGCTGCAGGCTGGTGCCGGAGCCGAACTGGGCCGCATAGGTGGCCAGGCTGCCCATCTGGTTGATCGGCATCATCCAGCCGGGGTATTCGAGGCCGTCGAGGGTCTCGCGGGCGTCGCCGACGAAGATCTCGTAGTTCAGCAGGTCCTGGCCCTGCAGGCCGTCGCTGCCGACCGCTTCGACCTTGGCCAGCCAGTCGCGGGTGAACTGCTCCGAGCGCTGGCGGTACTCGAGCGATCCGAAGTCGGGCAGCTCGGCGTTGTAGCGCGGGTCGCCCTGGAAGGTCGCCATCACCGGATTCAGTTCCAGGAACGCCTCCCAGTAGTCGGCGTAGATCTGATTCAGACGCTCGGCGCGGGCGGACGCGTCCTCGGCGGTCGCCGCGGGCGCGGTGGTGTCGTTGCCGGCCGGCTTGCTGCAACCGGCGACGGTGGTGAGCGCCGCGGCGACCGCGACGGCGAGCAGGATGGGGCGAAGCGTCACGGGGACCTCCTTGGTGTGGGAGCCGGTGGCCGGCGGGTGCCGGCCGTGTCCGGGTGGAACTTACAGGCGCATCAGCCGCGCCGGGCGGCGATCCAGCGGTCGATCTTGCCTTCCAGCACATCCAGCGGCACCGAGCCGTCCTTCAGTACCTCGGCGTGGAACGCGCGGATGTCGAAGTCCTCGCCCAGCGCCTCCTCGGCACGGGCGCGCAACTCCTTGATCTTCAGTTCGCCGATCTTGTAGGCCAGCGCCTGGCCCGGGATCGCCATGTAGCGCTCGGCCTCGGCGGTGGCCTGGGTCTCGCTCTCGGCCGAATTCTCGAGCATGTAGGCGATCACCTGTTCGCGGGTCCAGCCCTTGCTGTGCAGACCGGTGTCGACGACCAGGCGGATCGCGCGCCACAGCTCGTTCTGCAGGTAGCCGAAGTGGTTGTAGGGATCGGTGTAGACGCCCAGGTCCTTGCCCAGCGACTCGGCGTACAGGCCCCAGCCCTCGGAGAATGCGGTCTCGCCACCAAAGCGGCGGAACTTGGGCAGTCCGGTCAGCTCCTGCTGCAGGGCGAGCTGGAAGTGGTGGCCGGGAATCGCCTCGTGCAGGTACAGATCCTCCGCGTCCCAGGTCTTGCGTGTCGGCAGGTCGTAGGTGTTGACGTAGAAGATGCCCGGACGGCTGCCATCCTGGCTCGGCCGCATGTACGAGCCGCCGGCCGCGGACTGGGCGCGGAACGCCTCCACCGGGCGGATCTCGAACGGCGCCTTCGGAGTCAGCGAGAACAGCTCGGGAACCTTGCGGTCGATCTTCGCTTCCAGCCCGCGGTAGTAGGCCAGCAGGGCCTCCTCGCTGTCGAAGCTGAAACGCGGATCGCTCTGCATGAACTTGAAGAAGTCCTGCAGCGAGCCCTCGAAGCCGACCTCGGCCATCACCTTGCGGATCTCGCCGTGGATGCGCGCGACCTCGTCCAGGCCGATCTGGTGGATTCGCGCCGGGCTCAGCCCGGTGGTGGTGGAGTTGCGCGCGCGGTAGGCGTACCACGCCTCGCCGCCGGGCAGCGCGTCCATGCCGGAGCTGGCGCGGGTATGCGGCATGTACTCGTCGACGATGTAGGCGCGCAGCTCGCGATAGGCCGGCATCAACCGCTCGCCGATCAGCGCCGCGTATTCCGCGCTCAGGCGCTGCTTGTCGGCCTCGGAGAAGCCCTCGGGGAAATTCTTGATCGGCCCCCAGAACAGGGTGTCCTCCGGCTCGTCCTTGATCAGCGCGTCAAGCTGCGGCACCACCTTTTCCATCAACGCGCGCGGCTGCACCACGCCGTTGCGCACGCCGATCTTCATGTTGGCGATGGCCTGGTCGAAGATCGCCGGTATCCGCGAGGCGCGCTTGTTCCAGTCGTCGTAGTCCTGCACCGTCCTGAACGGTTGCGCGCCGGTGCCCGATCCCAGTTGCACCACGGTCGAGGCGAGGTTGTAGAACTGGTTGATCGGCTGTTGCCAGGCCGGGAACCGCTCGCCTTCCAGTTCCATCTTCGCGTCGCGCACGAAGATCTGGTAACTCAGCAGGTCCTGGCCCTGCAATCCTTCCGGACCGACGTCCTCGACGGTCTTCAGCCAGCGCGCGGTGAAGTCGTGCGACTGGCGGCGGTAGTCCTCGGACAGGATGTTGGGCAGGCGGTCGTTGTAGCGCGGGTCGCCCTGGAAGGTCGCCGCCAGCGGGTTCAACTCCAGCATCTGCTCCCAGTACTGCTCGTACAGCGCATCGAGCCTGGCCGCCTTGGCGCTGTCGGAGGCGGATGCGGCGGCGGTTGCCGGCACCAGCGCGGTCTGGGCGGCGCTGGCGGAAGCGGGCGCGAGGCCGGCCATCGCGACGGCAATGGCCAGGGCGACGGTCAATGGGGTCCGGGCGGGGGTCATTCGGGGCTCCTGTGGCGGGTGGCCGGGCAGTGGTGGTGGCGCCCGCATGGCCGGTACACGGCTCGGGACGGGACACGCAATGCTCCAGCATCGGGATTGCGCCGGGGACGGGCATGGGCCTTTGGTCATGCCGACCGGGCGGCGGGGCATCGCTCAGGCGCTGGCCTGCCCGCGCAGTTCGGCGGCGCGTTCTCGTCCCAGATAACGGGTGATGCCGGCCCGTACCAGATAGATCAGCGGGATCAGCGCGAACGCCGCCAGCATCTTGTAGCCGTAGTTGACCGTGCTGACCGCCAGGAACAACGAGGTCGGCCACTGCTGCGGGCCGAGCACGAAGGCGATGTAGAGAACGACGAAACTGTCGACCAGCTGCGACACCGCGGTCGATCCGGTCGCGCGCAACCATACCCAGCGCTCGCCGGTGGCGCGGCGGATGCGGTGGAATACCGCCACGTCGATCAGCTGACCGAGCATGAACGCGACCAGCGAGCCGCCGATCGTCCACATCCCCTGTCCGAACACCGCCGCGAACGCGGCCTGGTAGTCGGGCACGCCGCGATCGGCGGCGGCGCCGACCCACCAGTCGGCCGGGGCCAGCGAGATCGCCGCGAACGCGAACACGAAGCCGTAGCAGATCAGTCCGGCCGCCAGCCAGGAGATGAAGCGCACGCCGCGCTGGCCGAAGAATTCGTTGATGACGTCGGTCATCAGGAACACGATCGGCCACAGCAGGGTGCCGGCGGTGAAGCTCAGCGAACCGCTCTGGCCGAACAGGTCCCATTGCAGCGGCGCGATGCCGAGCGTGTCCTCCAGGGCGAAGATCTTGACCCCGATGAACTCGGCCAGAGCGGCGTTGACGCAGAAGAACGCCGCCAGGCCGATGAACAGTCGGGTCGTGCGGTCCTCCAGCACCGGCTTGCTCAGCGCGATGTCGGCGCCTCCGGAGCCGCCGTCGCGGGCGGGCTGAACGGAATGCTTTCCGGCGATACCGCGCCGCCGGAGATGATGAAGGCCATCGCCTGGTCGACGCTCCAGTCGGTCGGGGTGATCTTCTCGACCGGGACGATCTCCAGGTAACCGGAGGTCGGGTTGGGCGTGGTCGGCACGTAGACCGCGGCCAGTTCGCGGCCGCTGCCGTGTTCCTTCAGCACCCGGGTGACGAAGCCGATCGATTTCATTTCCGTGTGCGGAAAGTCGACCAGCACGACCCGCTGGGTGCCGTCGGGCTTGGTCTGCAGGATGTCCAGCAGCTTGCGCGCGCTGCCGTAGATCGTGCTGGCGAACGGGATCCGCTCGATCAGCGACTCCATCCAGCGCAGCATCCGCTGACCGAACACCCGCCGCGCCATCACCCCCGACAGCAGGATCACGCCCAGCGTCGCCAGCAGGGCCAGCGCGGTCTGCAGCCAGGGGTCGTCGACCCAGCCCAGCGTGTGCGGCGCGCTGGCCGCGACCTGCTCCAGCAATGGCGCCACGAAGGGCTTGCTCACGTCGGTCAGCAGGACGAACACGAACTTGATCACGACCCAGGTCAGCCACAGGGGCAGCAGGGTCAGCAGACCGGTGAGGAACAGCCTTTGCAGGGTATGGATGCGCATGTCCGGATTGTACGGGCGCGGCCGTGTACCGGCGCGTTGCCGCGCCGGAACGGCATCAGTTCTCGCGGATCAGGCGGAAGCCGACGTCGTCGAAGCCGCGCGAGGACTGCAGCAGGCGGGAGCCGTCGTTGCTGCGCCAGGAGCGGCCATCGACCCGGCGCTTGTTGCAGTCGCGGCCGCAGTCGCGTTGCCACAGCGACAACTCGCGGCCACTGACGACCGCGGCGGTCGCGCGCGACTCGGCCTGGGTCGGAATCCGGTACTTGTGTCCGCTCTGCTGGCTCAGCCACAGCGCATAGGCCTCGGCATCGACCATCGAGACGCAGACCACCGGCGAGTTGCCGTTCTGGTCGAAGCCGGGCGAACGGTAGTCGCGGGGCGCGAGGACCCGCAGCAGCGATCCGCGTTCGCGGCACAGGCTCGGCTTGCGGCCGGTGGCCTCGGCGAACCGGCTGTAGTCGGCCACGGTGACCGGACGGCGCTGCAGTCCGGAACCGCCCGACGCGGTCGCCCCGGGTTCGGGCTCGGCCGCGGCGGTCGTCGCCGGCTGTGCCGACCTGGCGTGCTCGGCCAATCGCGCCGATTCGGCCGAGGGCACGCCGAAGTCGGCGGCGAGCGCCGCGATCCGGGTCGCGGAGGCGCGGTCGTTGCCGGCGATCGAGGCATCGATCCGGGCGGTCAGCGCGGCGCCGACTTGGCCTTGTTTTTCCTTCAGCAGGGCCGGTTCCAGAGGCCCGGCCTGGGCGGTCAGGGCATCGATGTGTTGCTGGTAGTCGCGGGCACGGTCGAAACGTCCGCCGCGCAGGTTGGACACCAGCTCTCCGGTCAGCGCGCGCGCCAGCTCGTCGGCAAGGGCGTGGACGTTCTCGTTGGCCGGCTCCAGCTGGGCGGCCTCGGTCACGCTGGCGAGGGCGTTGTCGCCCTCCGGCGCGGTCAGGTTGCGCTCGTCCAGCTGCCGGCGCGCGTTCTCCAGCGCGACCTGCAGCGGCGCCTCCGGCAGCGGGCGCAGCATCGACGCGGTCGGGTCGACCACCTCGACCGGCGCGACCGCCTCCGGTTCGGCGGTGAAGAATCCTTCGTGCTCGCTGTTGCCCAGCCACCAGGCCAGCAGGCCGAGGGCCGGCAGCGCCAGTGCCGCGCCGAGGATCAGGGGCGCGTGGCGCGCCAGCGGCGCGGTGGCCTGGCGCAGCAGGGCGTGTCCGGGCCAGGTGCGCCGGGTTTCGATCCGGTCGATGGCCGCGCGCATCTGGGCGACATCCTGGAAGCGGGCGGACGGCGCCTTGGCCAGCGCCCGCTGCATGAAACGCTGCCAGTGACGCAGCCCCAGCGGCAGCTTCGGAATCGGGTCCTGGGCGTGCATCACCGCCATCGACAGCGCGTCGGAGGCGCGGTAGGGCAGTTCGCCGGTGAGCATCTCCCAGATCAGCACCGCGAGACTGTAGAGGTCGGCGCGGCCGTCGACCTCTTCGCCACGGGCCTGCTCGGGCGCCATGTAGGCGGTGCTGCCGACCGCCAGCCCGGTGGCGGTCACGCGCGGCCCGTAACCGCGGCGCAGGGCGATGCCGAAGTCGGCCAGCAGCGGCCGGTCGACGTCGTCGAACAACACGTTCTCGGCCTTGACGTCGCGATGCACGACCCCGTTGCCGTGAGCGTATTCCAGCGCCGACAGCAGCGCGCGGACGATCGAGATCACCCGCGCCTCGTCGCCGACCGCGACCTGCTTGCGGAAGCTGCGCTGGCCAAGATGGCCGCGCGGCATGTACGGCATCGCGTAGTAGGGCAGGCCGCTGTGGGTGCGTCCGACTTCGTGGATGCCGACCACGTGCGGATGCTCGAGCCGGGCGATCGTGCGCACCTCGTTCTCGAAGCGGCGGCGGCTGACTTCGTCGCCCAGCGCCTGCGGCATCATCACCTTGATCGCGACCTGGCGCGACAGGGACACCTGTTCGCCCAGATACACGGTCGATGCCGAACCGTGGTTGAGCACGCGCACCAGCCGGTATCCGTCGATTTCCGGAAATGGCACTGAACCGATGTCGTTGCTGGACGCGTATGAAGCCATTGCCCGCCCCCTGTTGCGGACTCCAGAGCATACCCAGATCGGATGTCGGGGGAAGGCTTTCGGGCAGATCCGGGTATGGCCAGCGTCCGGCGGGCGGCTAAAATGGGATGGTTGTCATGCTTGCGCGTGGCGGCGGAAGCGGCGCCAAGCAGCCGTGCCAAGCAAGACAGGGAAACACAGGGAAACACGGGGAAATGGAGTTCCATGCGTAGGCTTTTGAAGTGTCTGGCGGTCGTGGCAGTGGCGGTGGTGGCAGTGGGGGCGGGCCTGTTCCTGGTCTCGCGGGCGATGGGGCGCAATGCCGAACGGATGGCCCTGGTCGAGCGTCTGGCGACCCCGAAGCCGGTGTCCGGGAGCAATGCGTTCCCGGCGCTGTGGACGTTCGGTTACCGGGTCCCGCAGGACCGGGTGCAAGCGGCCGCCGCGACGGATGTCGAGCGGTTCCAGCGCCGGCTCGATGCCGGCGAGGATCTCGAAGCGACGGGATTCGATTCCGGCATCGCGGCGGATTTCGAGGACCTGCTGGCATCCGTCGACGGCAGCGATACGGCATGGTGTTCGCCACGGAAGCCTGGCTGCCTGCAGCGGGTCGGCGACGATGCCGATGGCTACGCGCAGCGCTTGCGGCCGTTGGAGCAGGTGCTGGCCCAGGCCGACGCGCTGGGCGGGTACGGCCACTACGCCAATGGGTTTCCAGCGCACCTGCATGCGCCGTTTCCAGGCCGGCTCAACGCCCTGCTGCGGATTCCGATGACCTCGCATGCGCTTGACTTCGTGCAGGGAGACAGCGCGGCCGCGCTGGCGGGCGTGTGCCACAGCGCGGCGGGCTGGCGGCGGTTGGTGCCGAACTCGGATTCGCTGGTGATCAGCATGCTGGCGATCAATGCCGTGCGCGGCTATTCGGATCTGTTCGCCGACATGCTGGCCGAGCTGCCGGCCGATACGCCGTTGCCGGCCGGATGCATGGCCGCGTTCGCCCCGCCCGTTGAAGGCGAGATCGGGGTCTGCGAGGCGATCAAGGGCGAGTTCGCGATGCAACGGGTGCTGATCCGCGATCCCAGCGCCGCCGGCACGCCGATGCCGTGGTACTACGCGCTGGCCTACGACCGGAGCGCGACCGAAGGGCGCGCCGCCGAGAATCTTTCCCTGGGCTGCGACGCGCGCGGGCAGTCGCTGATCGCCGCCGACAAACCGATCGGGGAGGCGGTGCCGGAGCGCTCACAGGAATTCGAGTGCCTGTCCAACTTCTTCGGCTGCACCCTGACCTCGATCGCGGGGCCGGCCTATTCCGACTACCTGCGCCGCACCCAGGACCATGGCATGCGGCTGAAACTGATGGCGGCGCTGGTGTGGCTGCGCGAGAACCGCGACGATCGGCGTCCGGTGGCGACCCGGCTGGCCTCGCGGCCGGTGACGATGCGCAGCCCGGCGCGACGGATCGAGCTTGGCGAGGACGGGCGCAGCCTGCGGATCGAGCTGTACGACGCGAA
The DNA here is from genome assembly GCF_006546735.2 of Marilutibacter maris. GTDB lineage: Bacteria > Pseudomonadota > Gammaproteobacteria > Xanthomonadales > Xanthomonadaceae > Marilutibacter > Marilutibacter maris. The sequence continues at coordinate 55,615 of NZ_VICD02000304.1, forward strand.
GGACGGCAGCCATTGGCAGGTGCCGTTGCCGCGGATGCGCTGACCCGGCTCAGCGGTCGCGCTTGCGTCGCACGTACAACTGCTTGCGGACCCGCGCGACAACCTCGCCGTCGTCGTCGACCACCTCGGTGTCGAACCAGCGCAGGGTCTTGTCGCCGTCGGCGGTGGCCGCACGCAGTTCATCGAGCACCGCATCGTCCAGGTCGAAGCGCGCCCGCACGTGGCTGCGGCCGGGCCTGACGAACTCGATCGAGCCGGCCTTGTCCCAGACGATGTAGTCGCGGCCCAGCGCGTTCATCGCCAGCAGCATCCAGAACGGGTCGGTCATCGCGAACAGGCTGCCGCCGAAGTGGGTGCCGACATAGTTGCGGTTCCACGGACGCAGCCGCAGCTCGACTTCGGCATGGCGATAGTCGTCGGCGATCGAAATCACGTGGACCCCACTGAACAGGAACGGGGGCCAGAAGTTGAGGACCCGGCGCAGGGTGCTGGCTTTCATGCGCGGAACCGACGGCGGAGTGGGGCGCCAGCTTGCCATACGCATGCGTATTGTCAAAGTCGATGCCCGCCCGGATGGCCCAGCCCCCTGAGTCAGGGGGCGATTCGCGCCTCAGGTGCGAATCAGAAGAAAGCATGTGGCGCGTAGCGCGAATGGGGGTGTGGAGACGCAACGGCGGGGCCCAAGGTTTGCGAAGCAAACTTTGGGGATTCCCGGGCGCAGCCCGGGGATCGCGGCTTACGCCGCTCCTACGAGGCTTTCGCCGTCTCGTCCCCGAGACCGGCACCGGCCCCGGATGCGTCCTTCGGGCTTGCCCGGGCTACGCTCCGCGAGTCCCGAGTCCCGAGTCCCGAGTCCCGAGTCCCGGTTTCAGAACAGCACCGACGACATCTTGCGACGGTAGCTGCCGACCAGGGCGGCGTCCTCGATGACCCGGAACGCGTCGATCAGTGCCTTGCGCGGCAGTCCGCCGTCGAAATCGCGGTCGCGGCGCAGCATCTCCAGGAACTGCTCCAGCGCCGCCTCGTCGTCGCCGCCGACCAGGTGGCGGGTGCCGAGCAGGTGGCGGGCGCGCAGGTCGCCCGGGTCGCCGGCGATCGCCGTCTGCAGCGCTTCAAGTGCCGGCGCGTCCTTGAGCAGGGCGGCAAAGTCCAGGCGGGCGCGGGCGCTCAGGGTGCGATCGTCGGTGGCCAGATTGGCGGGCAGGCCATCGAGCAGGGTCTGCGCCTCGGCGGTCTCGCCGGTCTTGAGCAGGGCCAGGGCGAGGTCGAGCTTGAGCTCGTCCTGGTCCGGCGCCGCGGCGATCTCGCCGCGCAGGCGCTCGGCCTCGGCTCGCGGATCGACCGGCACCGGCGCGGCATCCTCGGCGCCGGCTTCCTCATCGGCACCGGCAATCGAGACCGCGGGCTCGATGCCATGGTGGGCGAAGAATTCGCGCAACTGGCCCTCGGTCAGCGCGCCGGGAACCGCGTCGACGACCTGGCCGCCCTTGAGCAGGAACAGGGTCGGGATCGAGCGGACCTGGAACGCCCCGGCCAGCTGCGGCTCCTTGTCGACATCGATCTTCGCCAGCTCGAAGGCGCCGCCGTAGTCGCGGGCCAGCTTTTCCAGTATCGGCCCCAGGCTCTTGCACGGGCCGCACCATTCGGCCCAGAAGTCCACCAGCACCGGCGTCTGCATCGAGCGCTGCAGGACCGCGGTCTCGAAGCTGTCGGTGGTGACATCGAACACGTGGGCGGGCGGGGCGGTGTCGGGGGTCATCGATGGGCTCGCGGAAGGCGGATTTGCTGCCGAGATGGGGGCGGGTACCGGCGATGCAAGGTGGTCGGGTTGCCCACCGCTGTCGCAACGGACGCCGCAGGCCCTAGCATGTGCGGATGAAGACAGGATTCGTTCACCGGCTTTCCTGGGCGCCGATCCTGGCGGCGGCGTCGCTGCTGCTGGCCGCGGTGGGCTTCGGACTGGCCGCCGACGGTTATTCGCACGCGCGGCATCCGCTGGCCCTGCTCGGGGCGCGCGGCATGGGCGCTGCCGGTCTCTTCAATGTGCTGGCCTGGATCCTGCCCGGGCTGCTGCTGGCGGCGCAGGCGGCCGCCCTGCGCGAATGCCTGTCGGACCGGGCCGGGTTCGGCGCCCGTATCGGCGCCTGGCTGCTGCTGTTGTCGGCGCTCGCGTTCGCGGCCCAGGGCGTGTGGCCGTTGGATCCGCACGATCTGGAGGGACCCGACAGCCGCCGCCACGCGCTGGGCTGGATGTTGTGGTGGATTGCCCACCTTGGCGCGGGCGCGCTGCTGGTGCCGACGTTGATGCGGCAGGCGCGGTGGCGCCGGGCCGGTGTCGGGCTGCTGCTGTCGGTGCTGTTGCTGCTTGCCGGCGTGCTCGCCGCGCGCGCCGGCCTGTGGCCGGCACTGGCGGGACGGCTGGCGATCGTCGCCTGGCTCGGTGGCTACCTGGCCTGCGGTATACCGATGCGGCGCGGGGCGTAGGAGCGGCGTGGGCCGCGACCTCCTTGGGCCAGACACCTTCATCATCCCGCAGGAGCGGGGCAAGCCGCGATTGAACGGTCGCATGAAAGCCCTGTCGCGGCTTACGCCGCTCCTACAGGGCTGCGCGGGTCAGGGCTTCCGGTAGACCACGCCGTCCTTCATCACGAAGTCCACCGCCATCACCGTCTCGATGTTCTCGACCGGGTTGCCGGGCATCGCGATCACGTCGGCGCGCATGCCCGGCGCCAGCTCGCCCTGGTCGTCGACCCCGAGCACTTCGGCGGCACGGATCGTCGCCGACTGCAGCGCGACCGCGGCGGGAATGCCGGCCTCGACCATGTAGACGAACTCGCGCGCATTGTCGCCATGCGGGCCGACGCCCATGTCGGTGCCGAAGGCGATCTTGACGCCGTTGCGGTAGGCCTTGCCGGCGGTGTCCTGGATCAGAGCACCGATACGCGCCGCCTTGGGGCGCACCACGTCCGGGAAGTAGCCGTCGATCTTGGCCTTGTCGGCGACGAAGCGGCCGGCGTAGACCGTCGGCACGTACCAGGTGCCCTTTTCCTTCATCAGCTTCATCACCCGGTCGCTCATGTAGGTGCCGTGCTCGATGCTGGTCACGCCGCCGGCGACCGCGCGGTACATGCCTTCCTCGCCATGGGCGTGGGCGGCGACGCGGTAGCCGTAGTCGTTGGCGGTGTCGACCACGGCGCGGACCTCGTCGACGGTGAACTGCGGGGCGTCCCCGGACTTGGCGTAGGACAGCACGCCGCCGGTGGCGGTGATCTTGATCACGTCGCTGCCGTCCTTGTAGCGCTGGCGCACCGCCTGGCGCGCGTCGTCGAGCGAGTTGATCACGCCCTCGGTGGGGCCGGGCGGGCCGATCAGGTGCGACAGCGCGTCGTTGTAGCCGTTGGTCGGGTCGGCGTGGCCGCCGGTGGTGGCGATCGACTTGCCCGCGGCCCAGATCCGCGGGCCCTCGACCAGGCCCTGGTTGATCGCGTCGCGCAGGTGCGGGGCGACCTCGCCGCCGAGGTCGCGGACGCTGGTGAAACCCGCCATCAGGGTCTTGCGGGCGTACCCGACCGAGCGGTAGGCGAAGTCGACCGGATCGAGGCGGAAGCCCTCGGAGTAGCTCTGCGGACTGGACTGGCTGGCCATGTGCACGTGCAGGTCGGTCCAGCCGGGGCTGCAGGTGCGATCGCGCAGGTCGACAGACTCCACCCCGAGCACGTCGGCATTGCCGCCGCTGATCACCTGTTCGATCCGGCCGTTGCGCACCAGCAGGGTATGCGGGCCGAGCACCTGGCCACTGCGCGCGTCGAACACGCGGCCGCAGTGCAGGGTGAGCGGGGTGCCACTGTCGCTGACTGCTGCCGGAGACTGGGCGGCCGCAGGCTGGAGGGTGGCGACGGCATTGATCAGGGCGATGGCGAGGCAGGCGACGGGCACGCGCATGGGCTTGGATTCCGTGTTCGACGATGGACGGGAGTGCGCCCGAGCCTAACCGAGCGCCCCGGGCGGGGCATAGGCCGGTCGCCATGGGCGCCGGCGATGCCCGGGTGACTCCGCCCGGCGTACCCTTGTGGGCATGGACAGTCCCACGCCCGCAAGCACGCCTGCCCCCAGTTCCCTCGACCGCGCCCGCCGCGAATGGCTGGCCGGCCTGATTCGCAGCCATCGGCTGGCGCCGTCGGCGCGCAGCGCGCTGGAGCTGGCGCAGGGGCTATGGCGTTGCGGCGAGTATCGCGAGGCCTGGCCGAGGTTCGTCGAGGCCCGCGACCGCGCGCCTGAGCTGGCCGCCACCCATCTGGCGTTGCTGCGGGCGGCCTCGATGCTGGCGCTGCGCGAGGAGGAGGCGGTGGCGCTGGAAACGGCGCTGCGGGCGCATCCGCAGGACCCGCAGATCACCCTGCGCGCGGCCCTGGCCGAGGTGCCCGGCGCACTGGAGCGGGCGCGGACAAGGCTGTCGCCGCTGCGCGACGACCCGGTCTGCGCGGATTACGCGCTGGCGCTGGATATCGTGGCCGGGGACCGTTCGCAGGAAACGATCGAAGCGGTCCTGGCGGACCCGCGCCTGGATCCGGGCCGGCGCGCGCGCTGGCAGGCGCTGCGGTGGGCATGCCGCCACGCGGACGGTCCGGGCCGCCACTTCGGTCTGCCCTCGCGGGTGCTTGAGCGGGGCATCGAGGCGGCCACCGGCGCGGGGCTGGCGATCGAGTGCGGGGTCTACTTCGGTCGTTCGCTGGACCATATCGCCGCTCGCCTCGACCAGCCGGTGCACGGTTTCGACAGCTTCCAGGGGCTGCCGGAGGACTGGAAGGCGGGCGAGGGCGCGGGCAGCTACAGCACCGCCGGCCGGCTGCCGCGGGTCGCCGACAATGTGACCCTGCACCCGGGCTGGTTCGAGCAGACCCTGCCGCCGTTCCTGGACGCGCATCCGGGGCCGGTGCGGCTGCTGCACGTGGACTGCGACATCTACAGCTCGACCCGTACCGTGCTGGAGGCGGTCGCGCCGCGGCTGCGGGCCGGCAGCGTGATCGTGTTCGACGACATGCTCGGCTATCCGGGCTACGAGGCGCACGAGTTGCGGGCGTTCGAGGAACGGGTCGAGCGCGACGGGCTGCGCTGGGAACTGCTGGCCGCCTGTCTGCTGGGGCGCGAGGTGGCGGTGCGGATCCTCGCCCGCTGAGCGGGCCGGCCGGTCCGGGCGGGCGACCCGGGGCGGCCACGCGTGGCGGCCCATGCTGCGCTGCGGTAGGCTTTCCGGTCCCCTGTTGCCAAGCCCGTGCCGTGTCCACCGAAGCCGCCAGCGAATCAGCCCGCGAATCCCGACCCTACGAACCGCAGCCGATCGAGGACGCCGCCCGGCGCTTCTGGTCGGGGACCCGCGCCTTCGAGGCCGACGAAGCCTCCGACAAGCCCAAGTACTACTGCCTGTCGATGCTGCCGTACCCGTCCGGCGCGCTGCACATGGGCCACGTGCGCAATTACACCATCAGCGACGTGATCAGCCGCTACAAGCGGATGACCGGCTTCAACGTGCTGCAGCCGATGGGTTGGGACGCGTTCGGCCTGCCGGCCGAGAACGCCGCGATCAAGAACCGCACCGCGCCGGCGAAGTGGACCTACGCCAACATCGAGCACATGAAGGCGCAGCTGCAGCAGATGGGCTACGCGATCGACTGGTCGCGCGAGTTCGCCACCTGCCAGCCGGGCTACTACGTGCACGAGCAGCGCATGTTCGTGCGGCTGATGAAGCAGGGCCTGGCCTATCGTCGCAACGCGGTGGTCAACTGGGACCCGGTCGACCAGACCGTGCTGGCCAACGAGCAGGTGATCGACGGTCGTGGCTGGCGCACCGGCGCGCTGGTGGAAAAGCGCGAGATCCCGCAGTGGTTCCTGAAGATCACCGACTACGCGCAGGAACTGCTCGACGGCCTGGACACGCTGACCGGCTGGCCCGACGCGGTCAAGACCATGCAGCGCAACTGGATCGGCCGCAGCGAGGGCCTGGAGATCCGCTTCGACGTCGTCGACGAGGACGGCAACGCGGTCGAGCCGCTGGAGGTCTACACCACCCGTCCCGACACCCTGATGGGCGTCACCTTCGTCTCGATAGCCGCCGAGCATCCGCTGGCCGCCCATGCCGCCGCCGGCAATCCGGCGCTGGCCGACTTCATCGCCGAGCTGCGCCAGGGCGGGGTGTCCGAGGCCGAGCTGGAAACCCAGGAAAAGCGCGGCATGTACACCGGCCTGCGCGCGTTGCACCCGATCAGCGGCGAGGAGGTGCCGGTCTACGTCGCCAACTTCGTGCTGATGGGCTATGGCACCGGCGCGGTGATGGCGGTGCCCGGCCACGACCAGCGCGACTGGGAGTTCGCCAAGCGCTACCACCTGCCGATCCGTCCGGTGATCGCATCGGCGAGCGTGCGCGACGCGCTCGCGGAGATCGGCCGCCACCTCGACAAGCACGACGACGCGATGGCCGCCGCGCTGGGCAACGGTGCCGCGATCGACGTCTACGACACCGGCGCCGCGGTGCAGGTGATCCAGGACTTCATCCGCGCGATCGAGGAGGAGGGCGCCTACACCGAACGCGGCTGGCTGGTGAATTCCGGCGCGTTCGACGGCATGGATTTCGACCAGGCGCTGGACGCGCTGGCGACCCGCTTCGAGGCCGAGGACCGCGGCCGCCGCCGGGTCAACTATCGCCTGCGCGACTGGGGCGTCAGCCGTCAGCGCTACTGGGGCTGTCCGATCCCGGTGATCCTGTGCCCGCGCTGCGGCGACGTGCCGGTGCCGGAGGACCAACTGCCGGTGCTGCTGCCGGAGGACGTGGAGTTCAGCGGGGTCGCCTCGCCGATCAAGTCCGATCCCGAATGGCGGAAGACGACCTGCCCGCAGTGCGGCGGCGACGCCGAGCGCGAGACCGACACCTTCGACACCTTCATGGAGTCGAGCTGGTACATGCACCGCTACACCAGCCCGGGCGCGGCGGACATGGTCGACCGGCGCGCCAACTACTGGATGCCGATCGACCAGTACATCGGCGGCATCGAACACGCGATCCTGCACCTGCTGTACTTCCGCTTCTACCATCGCCTGATGCGCGACCAGGGCCTGGTCGACAGCGACGAGCCGGTGCACAACCTGCTGACCCAGGGCATGGTGATCGCCGAGACCTTCTATCGCGAGAACGACGACGGTTCCAGGGACTGGATCAACCCGGCCGAGGTCGAGATCGCCCGCGACGACAAGGGCCGGATCACCGGCGCGACCTTGAAGGCCGACGGCCTGCCGGTGGTGATCGGCGGCACCGAGAAGATGTCGAAGTCCAAGAACAACGGCGTCGATCCGCGCGAGATGGTCGGCAAGTACGGCGCCGACACCGTGCGCCTGTTCTCGATGTTCGCCGCGCCGCCGGAGCAGTCGCTGGAGTGGAACGAGGCCGGCGTGGAGGGGATGGCGCGGTTCCTGCGCCGGTTCTGGCGCGAGGTCGTCACCCATGCCTCGCAGCCGGATCACCCGGACGTCGCCGCGCTGCTGGCCGACGGTGTCGCGCTGGACGCCGGCCAGAAGGCGCTGCGCCGGCAGCTGCACGAGACCATCCAGAAGGTCGGCGACGACTACGGCCGCCGCCACAGCTTCAACACCGCGATCGCCGCGCTGATGGAGCTGCTCAACGCGGTCGCGAAGTTCTCCGACATGAGCGATGCCGGCCGCGCGGTGCGCCACGAGGTCCTGCAGGCGATGGTGCTGATGCTCAATCCGGTGACCCCGCACGTCAGCCACGCGCTGTGGCAGGTACTGGGCCATCCCGAGGGCCTGCTGGAGGACGTGGCGTTCCCGGCGGTCGACACCGCCGCGCTGGTGCGCGACTCGGTGAAGCTGGCGGTGCAGGTCAACGGCAAGTTGCGCGGCACCATCGAGGTGCCGGTCAACGTGTCGAAGGAGGAGGCCGAGCGGGTCGCGCTGGCCGAGCCCAACGTCGCCCAGTACGTCGATGGCCTGAGCATCCGCAAGGTGATCGTGGTGCCGGGCAAGATCGTCAACATCGTCGCGGGCTGAAGCGTGCGTCGGCGGCTGTCGGCGGGCGTTTCCCGTGCGCCTGGGGCTGAACGGCGCCGGTGCCGCGGCTATTGATGGAGGGGGCGGTGTCGTCCAGACTTCGCGAATGACTTCACGCCTTCTCGCCGTTGTCCTCGTGCTGGCCCTGTCGGCCTGTGGTTTCCATCTGCGCAACGCCCTGGTGCTGCCGCCCGATCTGGGGCCGGTGAAGGTCGTTTCCGCCGACCGCTACAGCCCGCTGGCCGAGAGCCTGGCGCAGGCGCTGGTGCGTTCGGGCGCCGAAATCGCGCCCGGCGACGCCGTCGACACCGCGGTGCTCGACCTGGTCGCCGAGCGCTGGGGCGACACCCCGATCAGCGTCGACGCGCGCGGCCGCGCGCAGGAATACAGCCTGCGCTACGCGGTGATCTTCGAGGTGCGCGGGCGCGACGGGGTTCCGATCCTGCCGCGCCAGGCGGTCGAGCTCGCCCGCGACTACATCTCGGTCCCGACCAATTCGATCGGTACCGAGGGCGAGCGCGATATCTTGGTCAAGGAATTGCGACGCGAGATGACCGCGTCGATCCTGCGCCGCATCGATGCGGTCGCCCGGCGCGAGTTCGCCGCGTCCGGCGGCGCCGCCTTGCCGGCCGAGGCGACCGCTCC
>NZ_VICD02000031.1 GCF_006546735.2 Marilutibacter maris
CGCTGGCGCCCGCCAGGCGTCGCAGGCGCACCGCGACCTGCGGGTCGGCGAGCGCGGTGGCGGCCTCGGGCGAACTGGCGCGCAGGCGTTCGATCGCGCGGTCGATGCAGGTGTCCAGCGCCGTCGCTGTGGCGGCGTCGTGGTGGCTTGGGGTCATCCGGCGATGATGACACGGGCGCCGGCGCGCGGACGCGCGATCACCGCCACCACGGCTGGACATCACGACCAGACACCACAACCAGACGGGGCGCCCGCAGGCGCCCCGTGTTCAACAGGCTTTCGGCGATGCGCCGATGCCGCTCAGTACGTCACCGCCTGCGCCGCGTTGACGCGACCGAAGCCGGCGCTGTCGTCCTTGCCGGGCTTGCCGACGTCGTCGGCGGACTGCTTGAGGATGGTCGCCACGTGCGAGGCCTTGATGCCCGGATGCTTGCCGTACACCAGCGCGGCGACGCCGCTCACGTGCGGCGCGGCCATGCTGGTACCGGCATTCCAGCCGTAGAAGTGGCTGCCACCGGACACCGAGGTGGTGCTGAACACCGCATCGAAGATCCAGCAGACCTGGGTCACCGGACCGACCGTGCACAGCTCGTTGCCGGGGTAGCGGGTATCGCCGCCGGGGGCGCCGAAATGGATCGTCGACTGGCCGTAGTTGCTGTAGCTGGCAAGCACGTCGAGGTCGACGCCGGCATCGATCGCCCAGCCTTCCGGCGCCAGCGCCGAAACCGTCAGCACGCCCGGCAGCTGGCCGGGGAAGCTCATCGTGCTGTTGTCGTGATCGAGGTCGCGGCCGTCGTTGCCGGCCGAGGCCACCACCAGGACCTCGTTCTTGCCGGCGTACTGCATCGCCCGCTTGGTCGCGTTGATCAGCTCGGAGAGCTCGTTCGCGCCCTGGCCGCTGCGCGGCAGGCCGCCACGCACGCCCAGGCTCATGTTGATCACGTTGGCGCCGTTGTCGACCGCCCAGACGATGCCCTGGATGATGCCGGCGAAGTCGCCGCTGCCTGTCGCCGAGCTGAGCACCTTGACCGCCAACAGCTTGGCCTCGGGGGCCACCCCGATCGTGCCGATGGCGTTGTCGGCGGCCAGGATGGTGCCGGCGACGTGGGTGCCGTGGCTGCTGCCGCTGGTGTTGCAGTAGCTCTCGCCATCGACGAACGAAGCGCCGCCGATCAGGTTGGGGGCGATGTCCAGATGCGCGCAGTAGGCACCGCTGTCGAGCACCGCCACCGTCGCGCCGGCGCCGCGATAGCCCGCGTTCCAGGCACCGGCGGCATCGAGCGCGGCATGCCCCCACTGCAGATCGAAGAAACGGTCGTCGTCGCCGGAACCCGGCGGGTTGGCGAATGCGTCGGCCGAGATCGGAGCACCCTCGGACTCGGGAACGTCCCACTGCAACTCAACATCGCGGGTGACCGACTGCAGGCCGGGAATCGCCCCGGCATCGGCGGCGAAGGCGTCGCCGGCCTGCACGATCGCCACGCCGATCTGCGGCAGCTGGGCGGTGATGGTGCCGCCCGCGGCCTGGATGCGCTCGATCTGGGTCGCGTTCAATCCCTGACCCTGGGTCATCACCACGTACTTGCCGGCATGCGCCGACCCCATCGTGCCCAGGCCCAACAAGGCCAGACCAATACCGGTCGCCAAAATAGTGCGGTTCTTCATGGGTTGCTCCGAAGCTGAGGTGGATGAGCGTGCGTTCGCACGCCGCCCGGGGCATCCGCCCGAAGCTCCCCGGACAGCACCCCGTCCAGGTGTCCACGCATTTATCGGCCCCGACCGGCCAAGTCCGTGTCGCGGCGTCTCGCGTGCGCGGGCAGCGCTCCGGGCCGATGGACCGGGCCGATGGACCGGGGCGGGGCGTACACGAGCGGGCGGCGACCGTCGCGGTCGACCGCGGAAGGACCGGGCGGGCCTGGGCATCGGCCGGCGCGTACCCGGCGCTCGGCGCGCTCGGTCCGGCGCGTCCTGCGGGGCCGGCAATCAACCTGCGGTACAGGCAACTTGCGGGCAATTGAAACGTGCAGGCAATTAAAAAGCCCGCCCCGGTCGAACCGGTTGCGGGCTTGCTCCCTCCCCCACGTCGGGATGCGGGACCGATCGTGAAGGATGCGTTACCGGCTTGCACGCTGCACTGCAAAAGAGAACCGATGGGTACAAGAAAGGCGACGATGCCGCCATTCCGCTTGGTGAACGCGCGTCACCCCGTGGCCCGGCTCCGCCGCCACTGCCTCCGCCGCAGCGGATGCCGCGACAAAAAAAAGCCCCCGCATCGCTGCGGGGGCCCGGGTGACGCGTTGGAACGTGTCGACGGATCGGCTTAGAAGCCCATGCCGCCCATGCCGCCCATGTCGCCGCCGGCCGGCATCGCCGGCTCTTCCTTCTTCGGAAGCTCGGCGACCATCGCCTCGGTGGTGATCATCAGGCCGGCAATCGACGCGGCGTTCTGCAGCGCGGTGCGGGTGACCTTGGTCGGGTCCAGGATGCCCAGCTCGAGCATGTCGCCGAACTCGCCGGTGGCGGCGTTGTAGCCGAAGCTGCCCTTGCCTTCCTTGACCTTGTTGACGATGACCGACGGCTCTTCGCCGGCGTTGGTGACGATCTCGCGCAGCGGCGCTTCCATCGCGCGCAGGGCGATGGTGATGCCGTGGTTCTGGTCCTCGTTGTCGCCCTTGATGGCGCCCACCGCGGCCAGCGCGCGGATCAGGGCGACGCCGCCGCCCGGCACGATGCCTTCCTCGACCGCCGCACGGGTCGCGTGCAGGGCGTCTTCGACGCGCGCCTTCTTTTCCTTCATCTCGATCTCGGTGGAGGCACCGACCTTGATGACGGCCACGCCGCCGGCCAGCTTGGCCACGCGCTCCTGCAGCTTCTCGCGGTCGTAGTCCGAGGAGGTCTCCTCGATCTGCGCCTTGATCTGCTTGATGCGCGCCTCGATGCCACCGGTCTCGCCGGCGCCGTCGATGATGGTGGTGTTCTCCTTGGAGACCTGCACCTTCTTGGCGCGGCCGAGGTCGTTGATGGTGGCCTTGTCCAGCTGCAGGCCGACTTCCTCGGAGATCACGGTGCCGCCGGTCAGGATCGCCATGTCCTCCAGCATCGCCTTGCGACGATCGCCGAAGCCCGGCGCCTTGACCGCGCAGACCTTGACGATGCCGCGGATGGTGTTGACGACCAGGGTCGCCAGGGCCTCGCCCTCGATGTCCTCGGCGATGATCAGCAGCGGCTTGCCGGCCTTGGCCACGCCCTCGAGGACGGGCAGCAGGTCGCGCACGTTGGAGATCTTCTTGTCGTGCAGCAGGATGAACGGATCGTCCAGCTCGGCCTGCATCGACTGCTGGTTGTTGACGAAGTACGGCGACAGGTAGCCGCGGTCGAACTGCATGCCCTCGACGACGTCGAGCTCGTTGTCCAGACCCGAACCGTCCTCGACGGTGATCACGCCTTCCTTGCCGACCTTGTCCATCGCCTGGGCGATCAGGTCGCCGATGTTGGCGTCGGAGTTGGCGGAGATGGCGCCGACCTGGGCGATCTCCTTGCTGGTCGAGGACGGCTTGCTGAGCTTCTTCAGCTCATCGACGGCGCCGGTGACGGCCTTGTCGATGCCGCGCTTGAGGTCCATCGGGTTCATGCCGGCGGCGACCGCCTTCATGCCCTCGCGGATCAGCGCCTGCGCCAGCACGGTGGCGGTGGTGGTGCCGTCGCCGGCGTTGTCGGAGGTCTTGGATGCGACTTCCTTCACCATCTGCGCGCCCATGTTCTCGAACTTGTCCTGCAGCTCGATTTCCTTGGCGACGGAGACGCCGTCCTTGGTGATGGTCGGGGCGCCGAAGCTCTTGTCGAGCACGACGTTGCGGCCCTTCGGACCGAGGGTGGCCTTGACGGCATTGGCGAGGGTGTTCACGCCGCGCAGCATCTTCGCGCGCGCGTCTTCACCGAAACGGATTTCCTTGGCTGCCATGGGATGACTCCGGGATTCGTGTAGGGGGATTGGTGATTCGTGGGAGGCGGAAGTACGGCGTCGGGGCGGGCGGCGGACGCGTCAGCGCATGGCGCTGCGAGCGGTCCCGGGCCCCGGGCGCCGGATCACACGCGGAAGTCGGCTCAGCCGAGCACCGCGAGGATGTCGTCTTCCTTCACCACCAGGTACTCGACGCCGTCGAGCTTGACCTCGGTGCCGCTGTACTTGCCGAACAGCACGTTGTCGCCGGCCTTGACCTTGGGCGCGCGCACGTTGCCGTTGTCCAGCACCTTGCCTTCGCCCACGGCGACGACCTCACCCTTGATCGGCTTCTCGGTGGCCGAGTCCGGAATGACGATGCCGCCGGCGGACATCTTCTCTTCTTCCATGCGCTTGATGACCACGCGGTCGTAGAGCGGCTTGATGTTCATGAGAACCTCACGCAAGTGATTGATTGTGGGAAATAAAGTCGCGGGATATTAGCAGTCGACCCGGGCGAGTGCCAAAGCCCGGGCAAAACTGCGCCCGGCGAACCGGGACGGCGACGAGATGGGAGCGTGCGCGGGGCTTTCAAGGGCTGGCGGGAAAAAATTTCCGCCTGCGGCGCCAAACCGCGATGAAGTAGTGGAAGGAGGTCACACGTGGACGGATGTCACATAGAGAAAGAGCGCGTCCCCGAAGTGACGCGCTCTTTCGTGGCACGGGGTCGGCCCTACCTGGCATGCGCGTCCTGCGTCCTCCCCTGACCAGACATCAGTGTCGAAACCAGCAATCCATGTCGGCTTGACCCGATATTGCGCGCGGCACATCACCTTGGCCATAGCACCCAGTCACGAAATATGTTTACTTTTGGTAGCGCACAACCGGTCTTTAACCCTCAAACAGCCCGTAAACACGTGCTTGAACCTCTGTAGGGTTACTGTTGGTAGACACATGTTTGTGACTATTGATCACTATGTGACTTATGGTCACATATTTGCCGAGTCTGGCGCGAGAATGGCGCCCACCGCCCCCTTGCGGTGTTCGCCACCCTGACCACAACGCGCCACGGCCCGATTACCCCCAGCCCCACCATCGAGCGAAAACGCCCATGACACTCCAGCAGCGCATCCGTCTCGCCCGCCGCCATGCCGGGCTCTCCCAGGCCGCCGTCGCCCGCGCGGTCGGCGTGCAACGCAGTGCCGTCAGCCACTGGGAAGCCACCGTCGGCAAATCCCCGAGCACCTCGAACATGCGCGAGCTGGCGCTGGTCACCCAGGTCCAGTTCGAGTGGCTGGCCACCGGCCGCGGCCGGATGACCCTGAGCGAGGACGTGGCGATGGATTCGGTCGCCGCCGCCGATGCGCTGCTCGTCGACGACCCCTTGGAGCTGCGCCTGCTGACCGCCTTCCGCGAAACCCCGACCCTGTCGCGCGCGCCGCTGGTGGAGATCGCCGAGCAGCTGGCCGCCCAGCGGATGGGGCGCAAGCCGGCGCCCGAGCGCAGCCTGACCGAGCGCATAGCTGCGACCGAGCGCACAAGCTGAGCACAACCGGCGGACACATCCGCCACTTGCGGTCACAAAAGCCCGTTAGACTTCCGTGTTCATGATCATGAAAGGAGTCGAAACGGATGATCCGCCGCAGTCTGTGGCTTGCCCTCGCCGTCGCACTCGCGCCCGCCCCCGCGCTGGCCGAAGTGTTCATCAACGAAATTCACTACGACAACGACGGTAGCGATACCGGCGAAGCCATCGAGGTCGTCGCCAGTGAAGGCGAAAGCCTGTCCGGCTATCGCATCTACCTCTACAACGGCAGCTCGTCGTCGTCCGCAAGCGTGTACGACAACGACCCGCTGCCGGCCGGCAGCATGGTCGCCTGCGGCGGCAACGTCCGCATCGCCAGCCTGAGCTACCCCAGCAACGGCATCCAGAACGGCGCACCCGACGCGATCGCGCTGGTCGACGGCAGCGGCGCCCTGGTCCAGTTCCTCAGCTACGAAGGCACGGTCACCGCCGGCAACGGCCCGGCCGCCGGCCAGACCAGCACCGCGCTGCCGGTGTCCGAAACCGGTAGCACCCCGGTCGGTCACTCGCTGCAGCTGGGCGGCAGCGGCGACGGCTACAGCGACTTCAGCTGGCAGTCAGCCGCGGCCCAGACCTTCGGCGCCTGCAACAACGGCCAGAGCTTCAGCACGCCGAACCCGCCACCGGAAGTCACTGCGACTCAGCCGGTCGACGGCGCCACCAACTTCCCGGCCGCCGGCGATCTCGGCGTCGCCTTCACCGAGAGCGTCAGCCTCGGCGGCAACGCCCTGACCCTGCAATGCGCGCAGTCGGGCACGATCGCCCTGCAGTACCCGTCCAGCGGCAGCAGCTTCACCGCCACCACCGGCACCGCGCTGTACGCCGGCGAGGCCTGCACCTTCACCGTGCACGCCAGCCAGGTCACCGACGGCGGCGGCGCCCACCCGGTCGCCGACACCGTGGTCGCCTTCAATGTCGCCAGCAACGGCGGCGGCAACGACGACTACTACGCCCAGGTCAACACCAGCAGTGCCAGCCAGCTGCGCTGCTCGCTGCACCAGACCATCCGCGGCCACACCGCCTATCCGTACAGCGGCAGCGGCACCACCAGCACCTGGGACATCCTGGAGATCGCCGACGAGGACCCCAACAACGGCTCGCGGATCCTCGATGCCTACCGCAACCGCAGCTACGCCAAGGGCAGCGACCGGGCCGGCACCGGCAGCGGCGCGACCTACAACCGCGAGCACAGCTGGCCGAACTCGCTGGGCTTCGGCAACCGCACCGGCAACCTCGGCCTGCCGAACGCGCCGTACACCGACACCCACATGCTGTATCTGACCGATACCGGCTACAACTCCGACCGCGGCAACAAGCCGTACAAGAACTGCCCGTCGCAGGGCAGCTGCGGCGAGCGGGTGACCGACGCCTACAACGGCAACGGCGGCGGCAGCGGCGTGTTCCCGGGCAACTCGAACTGGACCTGGAGCAGCGGCTTCCAGGTCTGGGGCGCACGTCGCGGCGACATGGCCCGCGCGGTGATGTACATGGCGATCCGCTACGAGGGCGGCCAGGACATCAACAGCGGCCAGTCCGAGCCCGACCTGGAGCTGACCGACAACGCCAACCTGATCGTGGCCACGTCCAGCTCCCCGGCCTACATGGGCCTGCTGTCGACCCTGCTGGCCTGGCACCAGGCCGATCCGCCGGACGACGCCGAGCGCGCCCGCAACGACGTGATCTACAGCTTCCAGGGCAACCGCAACCCGTTCATCGACCACCCGGAATGGGCGAGCGAGGCGCTGTTCACCTCGAGCCAGCCGGCCAGCTGCCAGCTCAACTGAGCCGCTGATCCAGGCAGGAAGGGAGGGCCGTTCGACGGCCCTCCTTTTTTTTGGCGCCGCCATTTGCGGGACCGATGGCCTGCTTCGCCGGCCCCGCGACGGGCCCGGCACCGCCGTGGTACCAATCCTGGCCGGTCCGCGCGACCGCCGGCGCCCGCCGGGACGGGACGGCTACAATCGCCGCATGTCCGACGCACCCTCCCCGTCCGTGCTGCTGGTCCACTGCAGCTGTCCCGACGACGCCAGTGCCGAGCGCCTGGCCCAGGCCCTGGTCGAGGAACGGCTGGCCGCCTGCGTCAGCCGCCTGCCGGGGGTGCGCTCGACCTACCGCTGGCAGGATGCGATCGAGCAGGCCGACGAGGTTCTGCTGCTGATCAAGACCACCGCCGAGCGCATGGACGCACTGAGCGAGCGCGTCCGCGCCCTGCACCCCTACGAACTTCCCGAACTGGTCGCGGTCGAAGTCCGCACCGGCCTGGCCCCGTACCTGCAGTGGGTGGCCGGGCAGACCCGCCTCCCGGACCCGCATCGATGACCCAATCCCGACCGATCCCGGGGCGCCGCCGCGCGTCCGCCTCCCTGCTCGTCCTGCTGGCCCTGCTCGCTCCGCTGCTGCCGGCCCAGGCCGCGGTCGACGAGGAGGATCTGCTGCCGGTCGACGAAGCCTTCGTACTGAGCGCCTCCGCCAGCGCCGCCGACACCATCGAGGTGCAATGGAAGATCGCCGACGGCTACTACCTGTACCGGCACCGCACCTCGGTCCAGGCCAGCCCGGCGTTCGCCCAGGGCGAGCTGCGACTGCCCAGGGGCCATGCCTACACCGACGAGTTCTTCGGCGATGTCGAGACCTACCGCGACCGCCTGACCGCGACCCTGCCCGGTCGCGCCGGCGCCGGCACGGTCGCCCTGAAGGTCAAGTACCAGGGCTGCGCCGATGCCGGCATCTGCTACCCGCCGCAGACCCGCGAACTGCAGGTCGCGATGCCCGCGGCCACCG
>NZ_VICD02000305.1 GCF_006546735.2 Marilutibacter maris
CGCCCGCACCGTGCACGACATCGCCCGTCTGCTGGGCCGCCGCGACGGCATCCAGGCGCTGGAAGCGGAGATCGCCGAGGCCATCGTCGAGCACATCCGTGCCGAGACGATGCCGTTCGATGCCGCACTGGCGCCGGCGGCGGCCAGCTACCTGGCCGGCGAGCTGGCGGTGGCGAATCCGGTGCTGATGGTCAGTGCCAGCGCCCGCGGTCTGGTCGATGCGTTGCGCGCGCGCCTGACCACGGCCCAGGCCTGGGCCGGTTTCGAGCAGGCGCTGGCGGCGCTGGAACGGCGACCGGGCGCGCGCTGGGCGCTGGTGCGCGAATGGTTGCTGGCGCTGTGCGCCGATCCCGAGCACGCGGCCGATGCGCGCCATGTCGACGAGGCGGCCGGTCTGCTGTTGCTGGGCGAGGCGTTGGCGCTGAAGCCGACCACCACCGGTTTGCACGCCGACATCGAGGGCCTGCTCGGCGAGCATCCGCGGATCGCGGAAGGCCGGATGCGGCTGGCGGTGGACGATTTCGCCGCGCGCCTGCGCGAGCACCGCGACCGCTTCGTGCCCGGCTATCGCCGCTACCAGGCCCAGCGCCAGGCGCTGGCCGAACGCGAGCGCGAGGCGATGCGGCTGGACGCGTTCAAGCCCCGCCCGCTGAGTTCGTTCGTGCGCAACAAGCTGATCAACGACGTCTATCTGGCGGTGATCGGCGACAACCTGGCCAAGCAGATGGGCACGGTCGGCGAGTCCAAGCGCAGCGACCTGATGGGCCTGCTGATGATGATCTCGCCGCCCGGCTACGGAAAGACCACGCTGATGGAATACGTGGCGCACCGGCTGGGCCTGAACTTCATGAAGATCAACGGCCCGGCGCTGGGTCACGAGGTGCGCTCGCTGGACCCGGCGCAGGCGCCGGACGCGACCGCGCGTCAGGAGCTGGAGAAGCTCAATCTCGCGCTGGAGATGGGCAACAACGTGATGCTGTACGTCGACGACATCCAGCACACCCATCCGGAGTTCCTGCAGAAGTTCATCTCGCTGTGCGACGGCACCCGCCGCATCGAGGGCGTGTGGAAGGGGCGCACCCGCACCTACGACATGCGCGGCAAGAAGTTCTGCGTGGTGATGGCCGGCAACCCGTACACCGAGTCCGGCGAGGTGTTCAAGATTCCCGACATGCTCGCCAACCGCGCCGATATCTACAATCTCGGCGACGTCCTCGGCGGCATGGAGGAGGCGTTCAAGCTCAGCTATGTCGAGAACTGCCTGACCTCCAACCCGGTGCTGGCGCCGCTGGCGACCCGCGACCTCGCCGACCTGTACCGCTTCGTCGACAAGGCCGAGGGCCGGCCGTTCTCGGCCAACGCCCTCAGCCACAGCTACAGCGGCGCCGAGGTCAACGAGATCACCGCGACCCTGGAGCGGCTGCTGAAGCTGCGCGACGTGGTCTACCGGGTCAACCAGCAGTACATCGCCAGCGCCGCGCAGGCCGACAAGTACCGCACCGAGCCGCCGTTCAAGCTGCAGGGCAGCTACCGCAACATGAACAAGCTGGCGGAGAAGGTCTCGCCGGCGATGAACGAGGCCGAGCTGCAGCGGCTGGTCTCCGACCACTACCTGGGCGAGGCGCAGTTGCTGACCACCGGCGCCGAGGAGAACCTGCTGAAGCTGGCCGAGCTGCGCGGCGTCATCGACGAAACCCAGGGCAAGCGCTGGGCGCAGATCAAGCGCGACTTCCTGCGCAACAAGGCGATGGGCGGCGAGGATGCCGATGTCGGCCAGCGCGTGGTCGCGCAGCTGGCCGACCTGTCGGAGGGGATGAAGAGCCTGGCCAGCGTCGCCGATGCGCGCGAGCCGGTCGCTGCCGCGCCGTGGCCGGCGTTGCTGGCGGCGCTGGAGAAGCTGGCGGTCCGCGAGCCGGCCCCGGCCCCGGTACCGGTGAGCGAAACCCGTGAGGCGGACACGGCACCGTCGGCATCGGCGCTGCTGACCGCGCTGGCGCCATTGGTGGAGAGCCTGCAGGCCCGCACCGAGCAGCAGTCGCTGTTGCTCGGCGAGCTGGTCCGGCTGGCCGGCCAGGGCGGCGGCCGCGAACCGGCGTTGAGCGAGACCGAACGGCAGGCGCAGCTGGAGAAGGCCTTGAAGGAGTTCTCCGACCGCCTGCACGGCCGGATCCAGCGTTGACGGATACAGGACAGAAACATGGATTTCGATAGCCTCGACCGCCGCCTGCGCGAGACCCTCCTCGACAATCGGCTCGACAACGACGAGCGCCACGAGCTGCGCCAGCTCGGCGAACAGATCGACCGCGAGCGGGTGCGCTTCCTGCGCAACCGTGCGTTCGCGATGGTGCGCGAGGGTTTGCAGGCGCAGCCGCAGGACGCGTTCGACCTGCTCAAGTGGCTGGAGCAGGTGGTCAAGACCCTGGACACCGCGACCGCCGTGGCGGCGGTGGAATCGACCGCATGCTTCACTCCCGGCGACAGTTGCCTGCGCAAGTTGCGCGAGTTGTGCACGAGCGCGCGCGCGGCGGTCGACATCTGCGTCTTCACGATCTCCGACGACCGTCTGCGCGATGCCATCCTGCAGGCGCACAAGCGCGGCGTGCAGGTGCGGGTGATCAGCGACAACGACAAGCTCTTCGACGCCGGCAACGATGTCGACTGGCTGCGCGGCAAGGGCGTGCCGGTGCGGCTGGACGACTCGCCCCATCACATGCACCACAAGTTCGCGCTGTTCGACGGCCGCCTGCTGGCCAACGGCAGCTTCAACTGGACCCGCAGCGCCAGCGTCCACAACCAGGAGAACCTGGCGGTCACCGACAACGCCCACCTGGTGCGTTGCTACAGCGGGCAGTTCGAGTCGCTGTGGGAGCGCTACGCCGCCTGACCGGCGCGCCCGCCGTCCGGCTCAGACGGGTTTCGCGCCGCTATTTCGCGCCGCTGTCGTAGACGACGGGCATCCGCAATGCCCAGCGGCGCCATGCCAGGTCGTCGGCGAGCAGTTCGCCGATGAAATGCGCGACATTGATGCGGCTGGTGTGGCCGGGATCGAAGATGGCGCTGCGGATCGGCGAGGGGTGCACGTCGTAAGCGGTCACCCGGTCCGCGTCGGTCAGGCTGTCGGGCCTGACCACGACCCATTCGATCGCGGTATCGCCGGGCCCGAACCGGGCCTGCAGCCAGGCCGCTGCGTCCTCGTTGTCGCGATGCGGCGGGAGCAGCAGGCGGATCAGTCCGACCGCCAGCCGCTCGCCGAGAGCGACCGGCTCGGCGATGCCCCGGTTGCGGTTGCCGGCGGTGTTCATCAGCACGAACCTGACCGGCCGCTCCGGCCGACAGCGGCGGACCGCTTCGCACAGCCGCGACGTCGCCTCCGTCACCAGCCGGCGCGGTGGGCCGAAGAGGCCCCTGAGGGTCGGGTTGTGCCCCAGGCAGGAGACGATCGCGGTGCAATCCTCCACTTGCCTGGCCATCGCTTCCTCGTCCAGGTCGAGGAGGTCGGCATGCACGATAGACAGCCGGGGGTGTTCCCGCAGGGACGCCGGCAGGCGCGCGGGCGAGCGCACGATGGCGCGTACCCGGCGGCCGTGGCCGAGCAGGATGTCCACCAGCAGTCGCCCGGTCGCACCGCTGGCGCCGGCTACCAGTACCGTCATGGGGTCGCGTCCCTTGCGGGCTCCACGGGCATGATGGCATGCGTTGCCGCTGGTACTGACAGTCTCCGGGGTGGCGGAGCGGCGGGGTCGTGCTGGGCGTGGCGGCGCGAGGACGGGATAATGGCGGCCCCCGACCCGTCCGGGTCGTCGTCGAGTCCGTGATGTCCGAAGTCGCCTATCCCGAGTACCCGTTCACCCCGAAGCGCTTCGATGTCCGTCCCGGAATCGCGATGAGCTACCTCGACGAGGGCCCGCGCGACGGAGAAGTGATCGTGATGCTGCACGGCAATCCGTCGTGGAGCTACTACTGGCGCCGACTGGTGTCGGATCTGGCGGCTCCCGCCGCCGGCAAGGCGTATCGCTGCATCGTGCCCGACCACGTCGGCATGGGCCTGTCCGACCGCCCCGGCGACGATGACTACACCTACACCCTGCAATCGCGGATCGACGACCTGGAGGCCCTGCTCGCGCACCTGGGCGTGGACGGCCCGGTCACCCTGGCGGTGCACGACTGGGGCGGCATGATCGGCTTTGGCTGGGCGCTGAAGCAGCGCCAGCGGGTGCGGCGACTGGTGATCCTCAACACCGCCGCGTTCCCGCTGCCGGCGGCCAAGCCGATGCCGTGGCAGCTGTCGCTGGGACGCGACTCGCGGATCGGCGGTTTCATGATCCGCGCGTTCAACCTGTTCGCGCGCGGCGCGACCCGGATCGGAGTGAGCCGGCGGATGCCGCCCGGGGTGCGGCGGGCATTCGAGGCGCCCTACAACGGTTGGCGCAATGCGATCAGCACCCTGCGCTTCATGCAGGACATCCCGCTGGGCGAGGGCGACCGCGCCTGGTCGCTGCTGGTCGAGTCGGCGCAGGTGCTGCACGAGTACAACGACCGCCCGGTGTTCATCGGCTGGGGGCTGCGCGATTTCGTCTTCGACAGGCACTTCCTGGACGGCTTCCTCGCCGCGCTGCCGGATGCCGAGGTCCATGCGTTCGAGGACGCCAACCACTACGTGCTGCAGGACAAGGCCGAGGTGCTGGTGCCGGCGATCCGCGCGTTCCTGGAGCGCAACCGGCTGTAGTCCGGAGGACCGGCGGGGTCAGGCCGCCAGCGGCGCGAGCGGTGCCGGGGGCTCGGTCGGCGGTTCGGTCGGCTCGGTCGGGAAGTCCCAGTCGGCCGGAGTCAGCACCGGCATGCCATGGGCGATGCGGGCCTTGTCGCATTGCGCGCTGGGCTCGCCCGGGCCGTTGCTGGTGGGCTCCCACGAGGCCGGCACCTCGCGGCACACGCTGGGCTTGATCTGATGGATCGAGCAGCGCGAGTACACGCCGATTTCCGCATCCAGGGCGATGCAGCGCGGGGTCTTGGACGAGGTGCCGCGCATCACCACCCGGTGATGGTCGAAGCGTTCGGTCATCGCCTCGGGGACGGTCCCGCCGAGGGTCGGCATGGTCTCGGCCCAGTGGAAGGACACGCGGAAGTGGGCGCAGCAGGCGCCGCAGGTGAGGCAGGGGTGGCTCATGGGCCGCGGTCCGGATTGTGGATGGGGCGGATACGTTCGGGGGTGGCGGAATTTTGGGGATTCCGCGGCCGCGCGCAAGTGCCGTGAACCCCGGCGCGGCGGGGCGTCCGGTGGCCCTTGGCCAGGCGGTGGCCGGAACGGCGACAATGGCGCCTGGTGAACCCGACGACGGACCCGGATGGCGCAACAGCACAGCCCCGACGAAACCCCGGTCCCGCAGCCCCCTGAGCCGGTGACGGCCGCGGGCGCCGCGGCGCGCTGCAATATCGCCGCGAGCCTGCCACGGTTGGCGGCGCAGGCGCCGGAACGCATTGCCATGCGCTGCCCGGGCAAGCGCGGTGGCGACGGTCTGGCCGGCTACGACTCGGTCCTGAGCTACCGCGATCTGGATGCCCGCAGCGACGCGATCGCCGCCGGCCTGGCCCGCCACGGGGTCGGCCGCGGTACCCGCACCGTGGTGATGGTGCGGCCGTCTCCGGAGTTCTTCCTGCTGATGTTCGCCCTGTTCAAGGCCGGCGCGGTGCCGGTGCTGGTCGACCCGGGCATCGACCGGCGCGCGCTGAAGCAGTGCCTGGACGAGGCCCGTGCCGAGGCCTTCATCGGCATTCCGCTGGCGCAGTTCGCGCGGGTGCTGCTGGGCTGGGCGCGATCGGCGCGGGTGCGGATCAGCACCGGTCGCCGCGGTTGGCTGGCCGATGCGACCCTGGCCGGGGTCGAGGCCGACGGCCGCGATGCCGCCGCGGAATTCGAGCTGGCCGACACCGGACCCGACGAGGTCGCCGCGATCCTGTTCACCAGCGGCTCGACCGGGGTGCCCAAGGGCGTGGTCTACCGGCATCGCCACTTCGTCGCCCAGATCGACATGCTGCGCGAAGCGTTCGGCATCCGCGCCGGCGGCGTCGACCTGCCGACCTTTCCGCCGTTCGCGCTGTTCGATCCGGCGCTGGGCCTGACCTCGGTGATCCCGGACATGGACCCGACCCGGCCGGCGCAGGCGGACCCGCGCCGCCTGCACGACGCGATCGCCCGTTTCGGGGTCGACCAGTTGTTCGGCTCGCCGGCGTTGATGAAGGTGCTGGCCGATTTCGGCGCACCGCTGCCGACCCTGAAGCGGGTCACCTCGGCCGGGGCGCCGGTGCCGGCCGCGGTGGTCGCGAAGATGCGCACGCTGTTGCCGGCGGACGCGCAGTTCTGGACGCCGTATGGCGCCACCGAGTGCCTGCCGGTCGCGGTCATCGAGGGACGCGAGCTGGAAGCGACCCGCACCGCCACCGAGTCCGGCGCCGGCACCTGCGTCGGCCGCCCGGTGGCGCCGAACGAGGTCCGCATCATCGGCATCCGCGACGACGCGATCGAGGACTGGTCGCAGGTGGACGTCCTGCCGGCCGGCGAGGTCGGCGAGATCACCGTCGCCGGTCCGACCGCGACCGACAGTTATTTCAACCGCGATGCGCAGACCCGCCTGGCCAAGATCCGCGAGGTCCGCGTCGACGGCGGCAGCCGCATCGTCCACCGCATGGGCGACGTCGGCTATTTCGATGCGCAGGGCCGGCTGTGGTTCTGCGGGCGCAAGTCGCACCGGGTCGAGACTGCCGCCGGTCCGCTGTACACCGAGCAGGTCGAACCGGTGTTCAATACCCATCCGCAGGTCAGGCGCACCGCCCTGGTCGGGGTCGGCCCATCCGGCGCACAGCGTCCGGTGCTCTGCGTCGAACTGGCCGACGGCGTGCCGAAACGCGAGTGGCCGGCGGTCGAACGCGCGCTGCGCGCGATCGCCGCCGCGCATCCGCATTGCACCGGCGTCGGCCGCTTCCTGCGCCATGCCGGGTTCCCGGTCGACATCCGCCACAATGCCAAGATCGGTCGTGAGAAGCTTGCGCTGTGGGCCGAGCGCCAGGCGTAGCGCCGCGGCCGGGTTGGGACATCGAAGGCAAGCGCCGGCGGCAGGCTGCGGTCGCCGGAGCGGCAGCGGATTTCGGGGGCAAGGGCAGTTGGGGATGGAAGACAGATGAAGATCCTGGTTACCGGCGGCGGTGGCTTTCTCGGGCAGGCGTTGTGCCGCGGCCTGCGCGAGCGCGGCCACCACGTGGTCAGCTACAACCGCGGTCATTACGACGCGCTCGAGCGCATGGGCGTCGAGCAGGTGCGCGGCGACCTTGCCGAGCGCGATGCGGTGATCGCCGCCGCCGACGGCTGCGCGGCGGTGTTCCACAATGCCGCCAAGGCCGGCGCCTGGGGCAGCTACCAGAGCTACTACGACGCCAACGTGATCGGCACCGACAACGTGATCGCGGCCTGCCGCGTACACGGCATCGGACGGCTGGTCCATACCTCCACGCCCAGCGTGACCCACCGCGCCACCCACCCGGTCGAGGGCGGCACCGCCGACACCGTGCCCTATGGCGAGCACCTCAAGGCCCCGTATGCCTCGACCAAGCTGCAGGCGGAAAAGGCGGTGCTGCGGGCGAACTCGACCACCCTGGCGACGGTCGCGCTGCGTCCGCGACTGATCTGGGGGCCGGGCGACAACCAGATCCTGCCGCGCCTGGTCGAGCGCGCCCGCGCCGGCCGCCTGCGCATCGTCGGCAGCGGCGACAACCGGGTCGATGCGACCTATATCGACAACGCCGCCCAGGCCCACTTCGACGCCTTCGACCACCTGGCGCCGGGCAGTGCCTGCGCCGGGCGCGCCTACTTCATCTCCAACGGCGAGCCGATGCCGATGCGCGAGCTGCTCAACTCGCTGCTGCGCGCGGTCGGGGCGCCGGAGGTCGACAAGCACCTGCCGTTCGGCGTCGCCTACGCGATCGGCGCGATCTGCGAAGGCGCGTGGCCGTTGCTGCGGCTGTCCGGCGAGCCGCCGATGACGCGCTTCCTCGCCGAACAGCTGGCGACCAGCCACTGGTACGACATGGCGCCGGCGACCCGGGACTTCGGCTACGTGCCGAAGATCAGCGTCGAGGAGGGCCTGCGGCGGCTGCGCGAAAGCTGGTCGCAGGCGGTCGTCGACTGAGCTTCTGGCGGTTCCGGGATCGCGGTGGCCCGGCGGGTCGTCCGGTTATCCGGCACGATCGTGGCCTCAGGCCCTAAAATGGCCGGATGAACTCCCCACGCTCCCCCCTGGACCGCCTCAAGCCCGTCGCCGGGCGGGTGCTCGAAGCCGCGCTCAACCGGGCGCTGGCGCTTGATCCGGAAACCCGCGACGCCCTGCGTGCGCTCGACGGCCGCCGCGTCTCGATGCATCTGTCGGCGCCGCCGCTGGCGCTGCAGGTGCGGGTCGCCGGCGAGCGGCTGGAAGTCGGCCCGGCCGCGGACGCGGCCGATCTGTCGGTGCGCACGACCCTGTCCGGACTGGTCTCGCAACTGCCGTTCCTGCGCAACGACGACGCGCCGCCGGTGGGCCAGTTGCGGATGGAGGGCGATGCCGACCTCGCGCGCCGTCTGCAACGGCTGGCCGAGCGCTTCGATCCCGACTGGCAGCAACCGTTCGTGGCGGTGTTCGGTGAGGTGGTCGGGGTGCAGATCGCCAGCGCGCTCGCCGCCGGCCTGCGCCACGCGCGCGGCGCCGGCGCCGCGTTCGCCGCCAATGCCGCCGAGTTCCTGACCGAGGAGTCGCGCGACGTGGTCGGACGCGACGAACTCAACGCCTTCCACGACGACGTCGATACCGTTCGCGACGATGTCGAGCGGCTTGCCGCGCGGGTCGCCCGTCTGCGGGCCGCGTCCAAGCCTGCGGTCCCGGCCGACCGCGCCGCCGCGCAAGGGCCCGCGCAATGAAGTCCGCGTTGCGTGCCTGGCGCATCGGTCGCGTGCTGCTGCGTTACCGCCTCGACGATCTGCTCGACGGCACCCCGGCCGAGCGCTGGCTGAGGCTGGCGCGTCCGTTCGTGCCCAGCGCGTCGCAGGCGATCGCGTGCGAGTCGCGCGGCGCGCGGCTGCGGATGGCGTTGCAGGACCTGGGGCCGATTTTCGTCAAGTTCGGGCAGATCCTGTCGACCCGCCGCGACCTGGTGCCGCAGGACGTCGCCGACGAGCTGTCGCTGCTGCAGGACCGGGTCGCGCCGTTCGACGGCGAGCAGGCCCGCGCGATCGTCGAAAAGGCCCTGGAGCGCCCCGTCGCGGAGGCGTTCGCTTCGTTCGACACCGTGCCGCTGGCCTCGGCGTCGATCGCCCAGGTGCACGCGGCGACCCTGCCATCGGTCGACGGCAGGCCGCCGCGCGAAGTCGTGGTGAAGGTGTTGAGGCCGCAGATCGAGAAGCAGATCGCCGGCGACATCGCCCTGCTCGGCGCGCTCGCGGCGCTGGTCGATCGCACCCATCCCAATGCCGACAAGATCCGCCCGCGCGAGGTCGTCGACGAGGTCGAGAACACCCTGTCCGCGGAACTGGACCTGCAGCGCGAGGGCGCCAACGCCAGCGTACTGCGGCGGTTCTGGCAGGACAGCGACGATCTCTACGTGCCGGAGGTGATCTGGACCCACACCGCCGAGCGCGCACTGACCCTGGAGCGCGTGCACGGCATCCCGTCCGACGACGTCGAGGCGCTGGACGCGGCCGGCATCGACCGGCGCGCGCTGGCGGCCAAGGGTGTGCGGGTGTTCTACACCCAGGTGTTCCGCGACAATTTCTTCCATGCCGACGCGCATGCCGGCAACATCTGGGTCGACGCCGATCCCGCGCGGCGCGCCAATCCGCGCTTCATCGCGCTGGACTTCGGGATCATGGGCCAGCTCTCCGACGAGGACCAGTACTACCTCGCCGAGAACTTCATGGCGATCTTCAATCGCGACTATCGCCGCATCGCCGAGCTGCACGTGCAGGCCGGCTGGATGCCGGCGCACATCCGCATCGATGAGCTGGAGGCGGCCGCGCGCTCGGTCTGCGAGCCGTACTTCACCCGTCCGTTGAGCGAGATCTCGCTGGCCGAGGTGCTGATGAAGCTGTTCCGGGTCGCCCGGCGCTACGAGCTGACCCTGCAGCCGCAGCTGATCCTGCTGCAGAAGACCCTGCTCAACATCGAGGGCGTCGGCCGCCTGCTCGATCCCAGGCTCGACATCTGGGCGGTGGCGCGACCGGTGCTGGGCAAGATCCTGGTCGAGCGCTACAGCCCGCAGCGGCTGTTCGGCGAGTTCCGCAAGCGTTTGCCCGAGCTGGTGACGCGCGCACCGGAAATGCCGCGACTGCTGCACGCCTGGTTGCAGCAGCAGGTCGACGGCGACCACAGCCTGCAGATGCATTCGCACGACCTGTCCGAGCTGACCCGGGCGGTCAAGGACCTGCAGCGGCGCACCGTGTCCGCGTTGCTCGGTACCGGTCTGCTGATCGTCGCCGCGGTGCTGTACGCGCTGCAGGCCGGCGGCCCGACCTGGTTGTCGGTGCCGGCACCGGCGTGGATCGCCGCGCTGGGCGGCGTCTGGGCGCTGCTGGCCGCCTGGCCGCGGCGGCGATGAGCCATCGCTCCAAGGGCTTTCGCAGGAGCGGCGCAAGCCGCGATCGGGCCTTCCCGCGCAAGCCTCATCGCGGCTTACGCCGCTCCTACGGATGCGGCCACCCCGGCGAGGGGATGCGGTGATGGAACTTCCGGTCCTGCATCTGGACGACAACCTGGCCGTGGTCGACAAGCCGGCCGGGCTGATGGTCCACGACAGTGCGCTGGCCCGCGGCGAGACCGATTTCGCCGCCGACCGCCTGCGCGAGCAGTTCGGGAGGCCGATCTTCCTGGTCCATCGCCTCGACCGCGCCACCAGCGGCTGTCTGCTGCTGGCCTTCGATCGCGACACCGCCTCGGCGCTGGGCAAGGTGCTGATGTCGCGCGAGGTCGAGAAGGTCTACTGGGCGATCTGCCGCGGCTGGCCGGAGCCGGCGTTCACCATCGACCATGCGCTCGACGGCGGCCCCGGCAAGCCGTTGAAGAAGCCGGCGGTCACCCACTTCAGGCGTCTGGCCTGCGCCGAGCTGGAGTTGCCGTCGACGGGATTTCCGACCTCTCGCTATGCGTTGATGGAGGCCACCCTCGACACCGGCCGCTACCGGCAGATCCGTCGCCACCTCAAGCATGCCTCGCATCACCTGATCGGCGACACCAGCCATGGCGACGGCCGCCATAACCGCAGCTTCCGGATGATGGGCATCCACCGCATGCTGCTGCATGCGCGGCGGCTGGCGTTCGCGCATCCGCATACCGGCGCGCGGATCGAGGCGGTCGCGCCGCCGGATGCCGCCTTCGCGAAGGCCCTGGCGCTGTTCGACGGGGCCGCCGCCGACGGCGTGCGGGAAGTCCCCGGAGCCGGCTGAGCGGCTGAGCCGCCGCGGGCGCGGCCTAGTCGGCCGCGGCGTCCTTGTCGCCGATGCCGGCCTTGGTGGCGGAGCGGATGTCGCGCTGCATCTCCTCGATCGCCGGCGCGATCAGGCGCTGGGTCGCCTCCATCGTGTTGCGCATCAGCTGCGGCATCTTGGCGATCAGCTTCTGGCCGGCCTCGCTCTCGTAGAACGCGATCATCGCGTCGACGTCCTCGGCCTCGAAGGTCTGTTGATAGATATCGCGATAGACCGGCTCCATCTGCTCCCACGACATCACCGAGCGCAGCGTCTGCATCTGCCGCTCCAACAGTGCGTCCAACTGCGCGCGTTCGGCCTTGTCGGGCTTGTGCCCGGCACCGGCCAGGGTCTGCTCGACGACCTGCTGCTGCATGGCCTCGATCTGCGGCCACATCGATTCCAGGGTGTCGCGGACCCGGGTCAGTTCCATCAGGCGGTCCACCTGGGCATCGCTGGGCGGTGCCGCGAATACGGCCGGCGCGGTCAGCAGCAGGAGCGGCAGCGCGAGCCGTGCGATGGCGTTGCCCGCGGTGCGCAGGCGCTTGTGGAGGGTCATCGTGCGATTCCGTTGCAATGAAGTCGGCGTCATGCTCGGTCGCTATGTGATCGTCGTCAATCCCTGTCCGATACGCGTGCGAACGGCGATGCGCACTACAATCCCCTTACAACCGTTTCGATTGATACTGTTTTCGCACACCCACGGCGCTGCCGCCGATCCCTGCCGATGTCCGTCAACGTTGCCAACATCTCGATTCCCGAGGCCGAACTGGTCGAACGCTTCGTGCGCTCGGCCGGCCCGGGTGGACAGAACGTCAACAAGGTCGCGACCGCGGTCGAGCTGCGTTTCGACGTGGCCGGCTCGGCGGCGTTGCCGGAGCCGGTGCGCGCGCGCCTGCTGGCGCGTCGCGATCGCCGCGTCACCGGTGAGGGCGTGCTGGTGATCAGCGCGCAGCGGTTCCGCACCCAGGAACGCAATCGCGAGGACGCGCGCGAACGCCTGGCGGCCTTCATCGAGACCGGTCTGCATGCGCCCAAGCCGCGCATCGCGACCCGCCCCAGTCGCGGCGCGCGCGAGCGGCGGCTGGGCGAGAAACGTCAGCGCAGTACCATCAAGCGCGGCCGCTCGCCGCAGAACTGGGAGTAAGGGCTTGGTCGACGAAGCCAGTTTGTTGCCGGACATTCCGCCCTCGATGCCGAGGGTCCCCCCCAACCGTTTCACCCGTTGGCTTGGTCGCGCGGTATTGCGGCTGGGGGGATGGCGGGTGGTCGGCACGATTCCCGACCTGCCCAAGCTGGTGATGATCGCGGCGCCGCACTCCTCGAACTGGGATGGCATCTGGGGGTTCGCGGCCAAGATCGCGCTGGGACTGGATGTGCGGGTGCTGGGCAAGCACCAGTTGTTCTGGTGGCCGCTGGGGCCACTGCTGCGGCGGCTGGGGGCGATTCCGATCGATCGCCGCGCGCCGCGCGGGATGGTCGAGCAGGCCGCGGCGATGATCCGCGAGGCCGAACGCATGTGGTTCGTGATCGCCCCGGAGGGCACCCGCAAGCCGGTCAAGGAGTGGAAGTCGGGGTTCCTGAAGATCGCCCGCGCCGCCGGGGTGCCGGTGTTGGCCGCCTATTTCCACTATCCGGAGCGGGTGATCGGAATTGGCGAGGTGTTCCATCCCAGTGCCGACCCGGCCGCGGACATGGCCCGGATACGCCAGTGGTACCGGCCCTGGATCGGGCGTAACCGCGGTACCGTCTAGCGGACCGGTCGCCGTCCGGAGGTTGCGCGGGGGCGCCCTTCGGGTGGCACTCGATGGGGCAATCTGGCATGTTTCTTGCATCCGTTTTTGTGATGCAGGACGCGGTCAAATGTCGACTGCCGTCGCGTGACAGGAGGTTTCGATGCGGTCGGTACGCAAACCACAGGGGTGCTGGCGCCATGCGGCGCCGGTGGGCGGGCGCTGAGCCATGCCCGTCGCCGCGCACACCCTGTCCGCCCTGGGCCCGAACGCGCTGATCAGCGCACTCGGGCTGCTGCGTGGACCGGAGCGTACCGTTCCCGATCCGGACGAGGACTGGCGACTGGCCGCGGTCGACGTCGTCATCCATACCTGGGGGCACCAGCACGACATCGCCTATTGCCTGGCCTCGCTGCTCGCGCAGGATCATCCGGTCCGGCGCCTGGTCCTGATCGATGACGGCGGCGCCCTTGGCGACCATGCCGTGCAGATCGCCTCCGAATTCGCCCTCGCCAATGCGATGCCCCTGGAGGTCATCGAGCGCAAGTGGTCGCTGGGGCGGGCGCCGACCTTGAAGCGCCAGGCGCGCGAGATGGACTGCGATGTGCTGTTCGTGATCGACGGCGACGTGGTGCTCGAGTCGCCGGACTACATCCGTCGCTGCGTGCAGACCTTGTACGAGGGGGCGGGCATCGCCAGCGTCGCCGGCACCAGCCGGCCCATGCGCGCGTCCGACCGTCGTCGCTGGGCCGCCGGCGACGGCTTCCGGCGCTGGGTCGCCAGCGATCCGTATATCGATCCGCGTCTGCGCGGGGACCGCTGGCATCGCCTGACGACGTGGCTGGCCGCGGCCTTCCACGAGTCCACCGGCCGTTTCCAGCAGGGTTTTCTCGATCGCGGACAGATGGCCCTGTTCGGCGGTGTCGCGGTCTCCCACGGCCGCGCGACGGCGTACCGGCGCGGCTATCTGAAGGACGTGTTCGATCGTTTCGAGCCGATCTACGGCGACGCCCTCACCGGCATGCCGGACCTGTTCGTGGCGATGGCATTGAACAACGAGGGCTACCGCAACGTGCGTCTGGCCGATGTGCACGCGCACGCACCGGTGCGGTCGCTGGAGCAACTGCCGCTGCGCCACGGTCGCGCGACCTCGGCCTACATGCAGAGTTGCGTCGAATTCGATGCCCTGCTGCGGAGTCCGTTCAAGT
Source organism: Marilutibacter maris (assembly GCF_006546735.2). GTDB lineage: Bacteria > Pseudomonadota > Gammaproteobacteria > Xanthomonadales > Xanthomonadaceae > Marilutibacter > Marilutibacter maris. Next base: position 14,424 of record NZ_VICD02000305.1, read on the forward strand.
GGCCGCGGCGGCTGTGGCGACGCTGGCGCGCCAGCGCCAGCGGGACGCCGGATGCGCGCCGTGTGGTCGAGGCCTATCGGCAGCCATTCGGAGAGCGCCTGACCCGCGAGCAGGGGCGGCCGATCGGCTGGGCGCAGGCGGCGGCCGCGCTGGACAAGGTGCTGGTTCCCGCGCTGGCGGTGGCACTGGTTGCGCTGGGCATGGCCGGCGCGGCGCTGGGCCTGCTGCTGGTCGATGCCGTGGTCTGGGTTGCCGTGGTTGCGGCTACCGCCACCGGCGGCGAGCGCATGCGGATGCTGGGCCGGGCGCTGGCCAGTGCGCCGTTGCGCTCGCTGTTGATGTTCGCCGATCTGCTGACCGTGGTCGCCGGGATGTTGAGGCTGGCGCCGGCGCCGTTGCGATTGCGCCGGGCCGGCTGAGGCGGATGGCCCGGCGGGGCGTCGCCGCCGGGCCGACGACCGGCATCACAGTCGCCGGGGCGTCAATGTGATCGCGAACAGTTCGTTCTGGATGTCCGGGTCGAACTTTGCCGGCGACGACTCGCCGGAATCGTGCAGATTCTCGAGTTCGGGGGAAAGGTAGTTGCGGCAGGCGAAGTAGCGGGTCTTCGGCCGTCCCGCGCGCAGCTCCTCCAGACTCAGGTCGGGGGTGAAGCGGATCGAGCGTCCCCTGAGCCGGGTGTTGAACAGCGACATCCGCCAGTGGCGCGTCGGCTCCACGCCCGGACCGGCATCGACCACAAACGCGTCGACCGCGACTTCGGTCGTATAGACGCCTTCGCGCTCCTTGCCGAACACCAGCGGCAGATTCTTGCTCGGGGCGAGCGCCTGCAGCGGCTGCAGCGGCCCGCCGGGGATCGCATCGTCGTCGGAAAGCTCGTACTGGACCCAGCCGCCGATATCGGCGAACGGTCCCGGCGCGCCCTGGATCACCATCGCGATCTCGTAGCGCTCGCTTGGCTGGGGGTTGAGCCGGGTCGTGGGTTCCTGGCGGGTGTGCGTAGCGGTCGCACCCGCGGCGCCGGTCGCCAACGGGGCCTGGCCGCTTGCCCCCGGAGCGGTCGCTTCGCGACGGTAGGACGGAGCCGCGTTCGAGGTGTCCGGCATGGGAACGTGCGGCTGAGCGGGCGCCTGAGCGGGCGCCTGAGCGGGCGCCTGACGCACGTCGGTTGCCGCCGGCGCTGGCGCGGATTCCGGCGCCGGCTCCTGGCGTGGCGCGTACGAGACTTCCGCTGCTGGTGCTGGTGCTGGTGCTGGTGCTGGTGCGTGGCGCGGTGCGGGCGCCTGCAGCGGCGGATGATGCGGTTCCGGCGCGTTCGAGGTTTGCGGCATCGGCGCCTGGCCTGGCGCTGGCGTCGGTGCCGGTTCCTGCACCGGCGGACGATGCGGTTCCGGCGCATGCGAGGTTTGCGGCATCGGCGCATGGTTGGGTGCGGGCGCCTGCGTCGGTTCCTGCACCGGCGGGCGATGCGGTTCCGGCGCGTGCGAGGCTTGCGGCATCGGCGCGTGGTTGGGTGCGGGCGCCTGCGTCGGTGCCTGCACCGGCGGATGATGCGGTGCGGGCGCGTGCGAGGGCTCCGGTGCCGACGCCTGGCCTGATTCGGGCGTGTGCGTCGCCTGTGGCATCGGCGCGTGGTCCGGCGGCTGTGACGCCTCCGGCATCGGCGCATGACTGACGGGCGCTGCCTGCTCGATCGCCTGCAACAGCTCGCGTCGGGGCGGCAGCGGCCGATAGGGCGTGGCCGGCTTGCGCCAGGGTTCGACCGGCAGGCCGCCGACGGGTGGTGGGCCGAGGTCGCGGCTGACGCGCGCGTTGACCAGCTCCAGGTCGCGCAGCAGGGTCAGCTCGTACAGCGGATCGGACTTCGGTGCCTGGTCGGGGGCGTCGGATGGAGTCGTCACGGGGTCCTCAGCGCCTGGGTGGTGCTCCTGTCCGCGGCGATGGCGGGGGGCATGTTCGAACTACCGGTTTCGGACATCGACACCTCCGGCACCTCGACCTTGGGCAGCAGCCGCTTGGTGAAGTAGCGGTCCTGGTAGTAGCGGATTTTCTCGCATTTCACCGGGTGCGGCAGCCCTTCGTACAGCACGATCTCCTTGTCCGGGCCCATCGCCTTGAGTTCCTGCGGCAGCATCAACGCACGCTTCTCCTGGGTCTCGGCATAGGAGGTGCTGCGCCCCTGGCCGCGCGAACGGGTGCGGTTCTTGCGGTGCACGGTGGTGTAACCGAGCATCTCGGAGTAGTCGTTGGCGTCCTGCTGCTCGCGCGGCGCGTAGATGATCTGCAGGGCGTGGTTGGTGATGATCGTCCTCGACAGTTCCTTGCCGTAGACCGCGTCCAACTGGGCCATCGACTGGATGATCGGCAGCAGGCGCAGGTTGTAGCCGGCCATGTAGGCCACCGCCTTGGAGATGATGTCGACCCGGCCCAGCGCGGTGAACTCGTCCATCAGCAGCAGGCACTGGTGCTTGAGTTCGGGATTGTTCTGCGGCAGTTCCTTGGTGTTGACGTTGATCAGCTGGCTGAAGAACAGGTTCACGATCAGCCGGCTCTCGGCCAGCTTGTTCGGCTGGATGCCGATGTAGATCGTCATCTTGCGCTTGCGCACGTCGTCGAGGCGGAAGTCGTCGGCGCTGGTGGCCGCATCCAGCACCGGATTGATCCAGGCGTTGAGCGGTTCCTTGAAGCTGCCGATGATCGAGGCGAAGGTGACGTCCGCCTGCGACAGCAGCCCGGCGAAGGCGGTGCGCGCGTTGGCGCTGAGGAACGGCTCCTGCGACAGCTTCTCCAGATACGGTTTGAGTTCCTGGCCACCGGTGTCGGAGGACAGCCGATAGACACCGCCCAGGGTCGGCGGAGTCGCGGCCGCGCCCTCGTGATCGGCGCGCTCGAACAGGTACAGGGTGAAGGCCATGAAGGCATTGCGCGCCTGGCTGGTCCAGAACTTGTCCTTGTCGTCGCCATCGGGGTAGAGCATGGCGGCGATGCTCATCAGGTCCGATACCCGGAATGCCGGATCCTTCGAGACATAGGTCAGCGGGTTCCAGCGGTGGGTGCGGCGATCGTCGGCGAACGGATTGAACAGGTAGATCTCCTGGCCCTGCTGCGCGCGCCAGCCGGAGGTCAGGTCGAAGTTCTCCTGCTTGATGTCGAGCACCACCACCGACTCGCCGTACTCGAGCAGGTTGGGGATGACCACGCCCACGCCCTTGCCCGAGCGGGTCGGCGCGGCCAGGATCACGAACTGCTGGCCGGCCAGGCGCAGCAGCTTGCCGCCCATCTTGCCGACGACGACGCCGTTGCTGGCCGACTTGAGAAACCCCTTGCTGGCCAGCTCGCCCAGCCGGGCGAAGCGGGCATTGCCATGGAGGCCCTTGCGCATGCCGGCGCGCAGCGCCAGCAGCCCGCCGATGATCCAGAGCAGGGCCGGCAGGCCGAAGCCGATCACGCCCGCCAGCTTGACCCGGCCGCCGAACGACTGCATGCGCGGGTGGTCGAGCAGCTGCATGTAGGTCCACCAGGTGTTGAACTTGAGCGCGCCGGTATCGAGCTTCATGAACGACAGCGCCAGCCAGCCGGAGGCGTACAGCCCGGCCGCAATCGTCAGCAGGGCAAGGACCAGAAGGAAGATGATCTTGGATTTGGACACGACTTCAACCTGTCACTCGATGTTTCGTAGGGGCATGGACCGGAACCGTCCGCGGTGGCGCGCGCTCAGCGCGCCGAATCGCGCCGGGTCGATTGCCCGGCGGCGGGCGCGGCGGTATCCACCAGGATATAGTCCGGATTCTTCGACCAGCGCGGCTGGCCGTCGACCAGTTTCATGCAGGGCTGGCCGTCGCACGAGGTCACGGTCACCTGCTTGAGCGCCTGCATCACCTCGGCCTGGACCTGGGTGCGCTGGATCTTCTTGACGTTGTTCCACAGGACGAAGCTGGAGCCGGCCAGGGTCAGGAACGCGGCGGCGCCGACGGCGATGATCGACTTCCATCCCATCACCCGCATCCGCGTGCCGATCGCGGACTGTTCGCGCTTGAGCTGGTCGCTCATCTGCCGCAACTGGGTGGCGCTCTCGCCGATGGCCTTGGTCGCGGCGCCGACCTCGGCCGCCAGCGCCTGGCGCACGGCGGTCTGGGCGTGTTGGACCAGTTCGGTCTTGCCGGCCGCGACGACCTGGCCGAGGTCGCCTTCGACCCGTTGCAGGGCGCGACTCAGTTCGCGCGCGCTGTTGTGCTGCTGCTCGGCGGCGCTGGCGCATCGACGCTCCAGATCGGCGGCGAGAAGCGCCGCTTTTTCCAGGAAGTCGATCATCTCGTTGTACTTCGGATCTGACATGGCGTGATCTACCGGTCGATAAGGGCCGCGGCGGAGCGCGTCCGGCAACGGCCGCGGCGCGCCGTCGGCGCGCATGCGATGCCGGCCGGGCAATGGGGCGAGTCGCTGCGTGGGGAATCAGGGGCGTGGATCATCGAGCCTCCGGTGCTCGTGCGGTTCCGCGTTGTCCGGTCGCGGCGATCGCACGATTGCGATGGCCGCGGCCGGGTCGCCGTCGCGATGCGGGGCCGACCCGGTGCGGAAGTTGGGGTACGCAGCGCAAGCCTCACCCTCTTGCGGCGCGACGACATGCATCGTCTAGCACTCCGATTCGGCGGCAGTCAAGGCCGGTGCCAGCGCGGTCGGCGATTGCCCGCCGCCGAACCGCTACCGGTCGACACTCTGGCACGACGATATTTCAGCACGATCGCCAGGCCCGCCAGCAGCAGCCCGGCCAGTCCCGCCCAGGACCACGGGGAGCCCGCCGCCACGATGCCGTCGCCGCCGTTGCGGGAAAGGCGTTCCTGGGCCTTGGCCAGCGCCTCGTCCTGGATCGCGATCACCTGCTTCATCTCCTCGTTGGATCCTTCCAGCTGGGCGACGCGTTGGCGCAGGTGCTCGATCTCGACCTCGCGGCTGGCGATGGTGTCCTCGGTCGCGCCAGCGGCATGTCCCGCGGTCGCGCCGGGTGGACTCGTTTCCGCGGAGGGGTCGGGAGGGGCCGGCTCCTGCGCCGGCGTGATCTCGAGGCGACCGGGTCCGGCCGGACGCTCCGCTGCCGCGGCACTGGCGGCGATGTCGGATTCGACCGCGGCCAGCGCCGCGCTCATCTCCGAGGCGTCGACCGAGTCCGCGCCCTGGTTCCAGGCCTGGATCTGCAGGTGCACGAGTCGGCGGGCGTGCGCGGGCCCGATCGCGGTGAGTTCGGATTGCGACGGCAGCCGCAGCACCGCGCCGCGCTTGAGGCGATTGATGTTGCTGCCGATGAAGGCGTCGGGGTTGGCGACCAGCAGCGCGGCGAGCGCCTGTTCGTGGTGGGCGCCGCCGCCGTCGATGCGCGCGGCGATCCGAGCCAGCGCCTCGCCGGGCTTGACCGGGC
>NZ_VICD02000306.1 GCF_006546735.2 Marilutibacter maris
GACGAGATCGAGGATGCGTATCCGCTGTCGGCGTTGCAGGCGGGGATGGTGTTCCACACCCAGCTGGAGCAGTTCAGCGGGTTGTATCACGACATTGTCGGCCAGCATGTGCGCTGTCCCTGGGACGCGGCCTGTTTCGAGCAGGCGTTGGCGTCGTGCGTGGCCGAGCACCCGGTGCTGCGCACGGGGTTCAGGCTGGACGGCGCGCGTCCGTTGCAGTTCGTGCGGCGGGAGGTGGCGCTGCCGCTGCGGGTGGAGGACCTGCGGGCGATGCCGGAACAGGAACAGGAAGAACACCTTGCGTCCTGGACGGAGGCGCACAAGCGTCACGTGTTCGACTGGGAGCGGGGGCCGCTGTTCCAGATCCACGTGTTCCTGCGCAGCGACGACAGCTTCCATTTCGTGCTTAGTGCGCATCACTCGGTTCTTGACGGTTGGAGCTGGGCGGCGTTCACGACCATGCTCTACAACCGCTATGCGCTCCGGCTGTCGGGTCAGGCGCTGGTGGCGAGTGCCGGCAACCCGGGTTTCCGCGACTTCGTCGCGCTGGAGCTGGAGATGCTCCGCGATCCGGACGCGCGCGCGCATTTCCTGGCGCAGCTGGAGGGCGCGCCTGGCCAGCAGTTGCCGCGGATCACACGGGCGACGGAAGGGCCCGTGGCGGCGCGGCGTTCTAGCTATGAGGTTGGCGGCTTCGCAGCGCTGTCCTCCGGGCTGGTGGGATTGGCGCGGCGGCTGGGCGTACCGATCCAGTCGGTGGCGCTGGCCGGCCATTACAAGGTGTTGTCGACCCTGAGCGGTCAGCCGATGGCGGTCAGTGGCGTCACCCACAACGGCCGTCCGGAGCAGGAGGGTGCGGAGCAGGCGCTGGGTCTGTTCCTGAACTCGTTGCCGATGGCGATCGACACGAGCGATTGCAGTTGGCGCGAGCTGGTCGCCCGGGTGGTGGACGTGGGGGCGCGGAACATGGCCTATCGGGCCTACCCGCTGGCCCGGATCCAACAGGACCTGGGGATGACGTTCGAGGAGGTGACGTTCAACTACACGCACTTCCATGCTTACGATGCGCTGGCGGCCAGTGATTCCGAGCAGTTGCAGGTGCTGAGCCTGGATGTGTTCGAACAGACCAACTACGAGTTCCTGGTCGAGGTGTCGCGGAGCATCGCCGGCGATGACGGCCTGTCGCTGCACTTGAAGTACGACGCGGCGGTGATCGATGTGGATACGGTGTCGCGTATCGGCGATTACTATCTGCGTGCCTATGCGCAGATGCTGGCCGATCCGGAGTCGTCGCATCTGGCGGCGCCGCTGCTGGACGAATCCGAACTGACCCAACTGCGCGACAGCCGCAATGCGACCGTGGTGGCGTACGACGCCCGCCCGGTGCAGCAACAGATCGCGGAGCAGGCGCAGCGCACGCCGGCATCGCCGGCGGTGGTCTGCGGCGATGTCACGCTCAGCTA
>NZ_VICD02000307.1 GCF_006546735.2 Marilutibacter maris
CCGGAAACGCGGAAGGCGCCCGCAGGCGCCTTGCTGTCTGCACGGCCGGGCCGGGGCCCTCACGGGCGGACCGGACCGGTCGCGGCGGCCTCCGCGCGCACTGCGCGCGGAGCCGGGATCACTTCTTCTTCGGCGCGATCATCATCACCATCTGCCGGCCTTCCAGGCGCGGGCGCGACTCGATCACGATGTCCTCGCCCAGGTCGGCCTCGATCCGGGCCGCCATCTCGCGTCCCAGCTCCTGGTGGCTCATCTCACGGCCGCGGAAGCGGATGTTGACCTTGATCTTGTCGCCTTCCTCGAGGAATCCGCGCATCTTGCGCAGCTTGATCTGGTAGTCGCCCTCGTCCGTGACCGGACGGAACTTGACTTCCTTGATCTCGACCTGCTTCTGGCGCTTCTTGGCCTCGGCCGCCTTCTTCTGCTGATCGAACCGGTACTTGCCGAAGTCCATGACCTTGCAGACCGGCGGGTCGGCATTGGGCTGGATCTCGACCAGGTCCAGGCCTTCTTCCTCGGCCATGTTCAGGGCTTCGTCGCGCGAAAGCACGCCGATCATCTCGCCATCGCTTCCGATCACGCGGACGCGCGGCACACGGATCTCGTGATTCCTGCGGTTCGGTTTGTCCGGGGTACTGATTGTGCAATCTCCAATGAGGGTCGTGCCGGCCCCATCGCTTCGGATTCACGGGGCCGGTCCAGTCTGCAGTACGCTGCGCGTCAGGCGGAGGAAGACTCCGTCGAAGCCCCGCCTCCCTGCTCTCCTCGCAAACGCGAGGCGAACTCGGCGACGGTCATGCTTCCGAGGTCCTCCCCCCCTCGTGTCCGCACGGCGACCATGCCATTGTCCCGCTCACGGTCTCCGACCACCAGCTGGTATGGCACGCGCTGCAGCGTGTGCTCGCGAATCTTATAGCCGATCTTTTCGTTCCGCAAATCGGACTGGACCCGGAACCCTTGATTTGCAAGGGATTTCCGGACTTCGTCCACATAATCGGCCTGGGCGTCGGTAATATTCATCACCACGGCCTGCACCGGCGCCAGCCAGGCCGGCAGCTGACCGGCATGGTGTTCGATCAGGATGCCGATGAATCGCTCCATCGAACCGACGATCGCCCGGTGCAGCATCACCGGGTGGCGGCGCTGGCTGTGCTCGTCGACGTACTCGGCGCCGAGCCGGCCCGGCATCATGAAATCGACCTGCATCGTGCCCAGCTGCCAGGTCCGGCCGATCGCGTCGCGCAGGTGGTACTCGATCTTCGGGCCGTAGAACGCGCCCTCGCCGGGCAGTTCGGCCCACTCGACCCCGGCGGCGCGCAGGGCCGCACGCAGGGCCTCCTCGGCCTTGTCCCAGGTGGCATCGTCGCCCAATCGCGAATCCGGGCGCAGCGCCAGCTTGACCTGGATGTCGTCGAAGCCGAAGTCGGCGTAGACCTGCATCGCCTGGCGGTGGAAGGCGGTCACCTCGGACTCGATCTGGCCCTCGGTGCAGAACACGTGGCCGTCGTCCTGGGTGAAGCCGCGCACGCGCAGGATGCCGTGCAACGCACCGGAGGGCTCGTCGCGGTGGCAGGCGCCGAACTCGCCGTAGCGGATCGGCAGGTCGCGGTAGCTGTGCAGGCCGTGATTGAACACCTGCACGTGACCCGGGCAGTTCATCGGCTTCAGCGCGTAGGTGCGCTTCTCCGACTCGGTGAAGAACATGTTCTCCTTGTAGTTGTCCCAGTGGCCGGACTTCTGCCACAGCGACACGTCGAGGATCTGCGGGCAGCGGACCTCCTGGTAACCGCTGTCGCGGTAGACCCGGCGCATGTACTGCTCGATGGTCTGCCAGATCGACCAGCCCTTGGGGTGCCAGAAGATCAGCCCGGGCGCCTCCTCCTGCAGGTGGAACAGGTCCTGCTGCTTGGCGATCCGGCGATGGTCGCGCTTCTCGGCCTCCTCGATCCGCTGGATGTAGGCGTTGAGCTGCTTCTTGTCGGCCCAGGCGGTGCCGTAGATGCGCTGCAGCTGCTCGTTCTTGGAGTCGCCGCGCCAGTAGGCGCCGGAGATGCGGGTGAGCTTGAACACCTTCAGGAAGCGTGTGTTCGGCACGTGCGGGCCGCGGCACATGTCGACGTATTCCTGGTGGTAGTACAGGCCCATCGCCTGCTCGTCGGGCATGTCCTCGATCAGGCGCAGCTTGTAGTCCTCGCCGCGCTCGCGGAACACCCGGATGACCTCCTCGCGCGGGGTCATCTTCTTGACCACGTCGTAGTCCTGGTCGATCAGCGCCTTCATCCGCTGCTCGATCGCAGCCATGTCCTCGGGGGTGAACGGCCGCTCGGAGTAGATGTCGTAGTAGAAGCCCTCGTCGATGACCGGGCCGATCACCATCTTCGCGTCCGGGTACAGCTGCTTGACCGCGTGGCCGACCAGGTGGGCGCAGGAGTGGCGGATGATTTCCACGCCCTCCTCGTCCCTGGCGGTGATGATGCGCAGGCGCGCGTCGTGCTCGATGAGGTCGCTGGCGTCGACCAGGCGGCCGTCGACCTCGCCGGCGATGGTGGCCTTGGCCAGGCCGGGACCGATGGACTGGGCGACGTCCATCACCGAGACGGAATGGTCGAACTCGCGGCGGCTGCCGTCGGGAAGCGTGATCGTGATCATGGGAACTACCGGATATCGGGTTGGCTCCGGCCGGAACCGGAACGAAAAAAAACGCCCTCGAGGGCGCCTGCGGATGCGGGAACCTCAGAGGAGGGATCAGCGGTGGGCGGTGGTAGTGCTCATGTCGCACGCTCGGCCGGCGGTTTGCCGCGGGCCACCTTGTCCGGATGGGTTCTGGCAGGACTTGCCAAATTAGTGTCGGGCCGTCCCGAAGTCAACGGACGGCGCCGACGCGACGGCCCCGTTCCGCCACTCCCGTTCACATGCGCCGGCACCGTACTGCACGCGCCCGGCCGCGCCGCTAGAGTAGGCCCGGTCGCCGCCCGGCCCGTGCCGGCGCCGCGAGGCCCGCACGGGCCGCCCATTCCACACTGAGTCGGGGAGTCGCCATGCGCATCGGGTTTGCCGTTTCACTGTCGATGGTTCTGGGAGCCGCCGCCGCTTCGCCCACCGCCCGGGCCGGCGATGCCGCCGCGCTGGCGCGGGACGCGATCATCGTCGACACCCATATCGACGCCCCCAGCGAACTGCTGGCCCGCTGGACCGACCTCGACAGCGAGGCCGACGACCGCGAGTTCGACTACCCGCGCGCGCGCCGCGGCGGGCTCGACGTGGCCTTCATGTCGATCTACACCTCGCCCGGCCAGGACGCCGACGACAGCGCCTGGGCGGTCGCCAACCGGATGATCGACGCGGTCGAGGCGCTGGTGCAGCGGCATCCGGACAAGTTCGCGCTGTTGCGCTCGCCGGGCGATGTCGAGCGGCTGCGCGAGGGCGGCCGGGTCCTGCTGCCGCTGGGCATGGAGAACGGCGCGCCGATCGGCGAGGACCTGGACAACCTGCAGTTCTTCTTCGACCGCGGCGTCCGCTACATCACCCTCGTCCACAGCGCCAACAACGCGATGGGCGACTCCTCCTACCAGCGCGAGAAGCAGTGGAACGGCCTGAGCCCGCTGGGCAAGCGCGCGGTCGCGGAGATGAACCGGCTCGGCATGATGGTCGACGTCTCGCACCTGTCCGACCAGGCGGCGACCGACGCGATCGAACTGAGCACGGTGCCGGTGGTCGCGACCCATTCGGCATTCCGCCACTTCACCCCGGGCTTCGAGCGCAACATCAGCGACGCGCTGGCGCGGCGGGTCGCCGACGCCGGCGGGGTGATCCAGATCGCGTTCGGCAACGGTTTCGTCGACCCGGCCTCGGCGCGCGACCTGCAGGACTACTTCGTCGACCACGACGCCTTCGCCCGGCGCAATGCCGAGCGTGTCGCCGCCGGCGAGGCGCCGCGCAGCGAGGAGGACTTCGACAAGGAATGGAAGGCCGCCCATCCCAACCGCCAGGTGCCGATCGACGTCGTGCTGGACCAGGTCGACCATGGCGTCGCCCTGGTCGGCATCGACCACCTGGGCATCGGCTCGGACTTCGACGGCGTCGGCGGCAACCTGCCGACCGGGCTGAAATCGGTCGCCGACTACCCGAACCTGATCGCCGGCCTGCGCGCGCGCGGACATTCCGACGCCGACATTCGCAAGCTGCTGGGCGGGAACCTGCTGCGGGTCTGGCAGGCGGTCGAGGACGGCGCCGTCCGCTGACGCGGACGGCCGGAGAACCCACGTGTCCAACAGCATCCACGATTTCCACGACGATCCGCGCAACGCCGACATCCGGATCTGGATCAACGGCCAGCTCAAGCCGCGCGCGGAGGCGACGGTATCGGTGTTCGACAGCGGCTTCGTGCTCGGCGACGGTGTCTGGGAGGGCCTGCGGATGGTCGGCGGCCACCCCGCCTTCCTCGACGCCCACCTCGACCGGCTCTACGAGGGCGCGCGCGCGCTGGCCATGGACATCGGCCTGGACCGCGCCGCGCTGACCCGGGCGATCTACGACACCCTGGCCGCCAACGACATGCACGACGGCGTCCACATCCGGCTGATGGTCACCCGCGGAGTCAAGCGCACGCCCTACCAGGACCCGCGGGTCACGGTCGGCCCGGCCACGATCGTGATCATCCCCGAGCACAAGAACGCCAAACCCGAGACCCTGTCGACCGGGCTGAACCTGTTCACCGTGCACGTACGGCGCGGCTATCCGGACGTCCAGGACCCCAAGCTCAACAGCCACAGCAAGCTCAACTGCATCACCGCCTGCATCCAGGCCACCGCCGCCGGCGCCGACGAAGGCCTGATGCTGGACCCGCACGGCTTCGTCGCGACCTGCAATTCGACCCACTTCTTCATCGTCCGCAAGGGCGAGGTGTGGACCTCGACCGGCGACTACTGCCTGGGCGGCATCACCCGCGCCAACGTGCTGCGTGCCTGCCGCGAGGCCGACATTCCGGCGTTCGAGAAGAACTTCAGCCTGACCGAGGTCTACGGCGCCGAGGAAGCCTTCGTCACCGGTACCTTCGCCGGGGTGGTGCCGGTGCGGCAGATCGACGGACGCCTGATCGGCGATGGCAGGCCCGGGCCGATGGTGGCGCGCTTGCAACAGCTGTACAAAGCACTGGTCGCGCGCGACATCGCCTTCCGCGCCGGGGAGCGGCTGGCATGAGCGCGCTGCGGATCGCGATGTGGAGCGGCCCGCGCAACATCTCCACCGCGATGATGCGAGCCTGGGAGAACCGCCCCGACTGCGTGGTCAGCGACGAACCGCTGTACGCGGCCTACCTGGCCGCGACCGGCCTCGACCATCCGGGCCGCGACGAAGTGATCGCCGACGGCGAAAGCGACTGGCGCCGGGTCGCCGACACCCTGACCGGTCCGGTCCCGGGTGGCGCACCGCTCTGGTACCAGAAGCACATGAGCCACCATCTGTTGCCGGACATGGAGCGCGGCTGGATCCGGCAGCTGCGCAACGTGTTCCTGATCCGCGACCCCGACGAGGTGGTCGCCTCCTACATCCGCTCGCGCGCCGAGATCGCGCCGGAGGACATCGGCCTGCTGCAGCAGGCCGAGCTGTACGACGAGCTGGTCGCCGCCGGCGCACCGCCCCCGGTGATCGACGCCGGCGACTTCCTGCGCGACCCGGAGGCGCATCTGCGCGCCCTGTGCGAACGGCTGGGAATCGCCTTCAGTCCGCGCATGATGAGCTGGCCGCCCGGTCGCCGCGACAGCGACGGCATCTGGGCGCCGTACTGGTACGACGCGGTCTGGAAGTCGACCGGGTTCCAGCCGCCGCAGGCACGCGAGATCCATCTGCACGGCCGGCCGCGCGAGGTCGCCGATGCCTGCCGCCCGGCCTTCGAACGGCTGCACGCGGCACGGTTGCGGGTGTAGCGCCCGCGCCACGCAGCCACCGACGCATCCAGACAAGAAACCCCGGCCGAAGCCGGGGTCCGGGGATGTCGCCGATGCCAGGCCAACGGCCGGCATCGGCGACCCTGCGGCGAGGACTTGTCAGCCACCTTCACCGGCAGCGGCCGCATCCACCGCCGCCTCGGCGTCGATGATGCCGGCACCGCAGCCATCCTCGCAGTCGCCCGCCAACGGACGGGAGGTCGCCTTCAGGACCGATTCGACCCTCGCCGGGGTCAGCGGCATCGCTGCCGCGGACTGCATCAACGCAACCGTTGCGGACACGTGTGCGGCGGCCAGCGAGGTACCGCTCTTGCTGCCGTAGCCGGCCTGCGCCCTCGGATCGACCCCGGCATCGCTGAGTACGGCGATCGCGTCTCCGGGCGCCGACACGTCGACGCCGGCGCCGCGGTTGGAGAAGCCGGCACGCGCACCGGCGCTGTCGCTCGCCGCCGCGACCACCACGTTCCGGCAGTTCGCCGGCGCGAATCCGGAGGCATCCCCGCCGTCGTTGCCGGCGGCCACCACCACGGTCGCACCCAGTGCCACCGCCGTGTCGATCGCCACCTGATAGGTGATCGGACACTCCTGCGAACGGCTGCCCAGGCCCAGGTTGATCACCTCGGCAGGGTGCGGGTTGGCCGGCACACCCGGCACGTCGCCGCCGGCGGCCCAGATCACCGCCTCGGCAATGTCGGAGTCGAGACCGCCGCAGCGGCCCAGCACGCGGACCGGCACGATCCTGGCACCGGGCGCGGCACCGGCGACGCCGAGGCCGTTGCCGGCGACCGCCGCGATCGCGCCTGCAGTGGCGGTGCCGTGCCAGCTGGAATGCCGCGACTGTCCTGGCATGTCCGCGCACTCGCCCGGATAGAAGTAGTCGCCGAGATCTTCCGGGTCCGGGTCGCGGCCACCATCGTAGTCGCGGGCCTCCAGCGGCGAAGAGATGAAGTCGTAACCTGGCAGGACGTGCGCATCGAGGTCATGGTGCGGCGTGATGCCGGTATCGACCACCGCGACCACCACGCCTTCACCGGTCGTACGGTCCCAGGCCCGCTCGGCCCCGATCCCGCCAGCCGCGGTACCCAGTGCGTACTGGTTGGCCCGTAGTTCGTCGCTCGCAACCGCGGCCGGTTGACGCGTCAGGTCGAGTTCGAGGTAGGCGACGCCAACGTCGTCGTAGTCGGAATTGTAGGCAATCCTAGTCAGGAATTTGAACATCTCCTCCTCGGTCAGGAGGCGGTCGATGACAAACAGATCCGCGCCGGTCGCGAGGCGACGCCGATGAGCGATGTCCATCGGCGGGTCCCGCCCGAAGTCGTCAATGTAGATCCTCCCCAGTTGTTCGAAGAAATCCCGGAACGACTCGATAGTGGCCGGGTCCCCGTCGTCCACCACGCCTGCCTTGTAGCCGACAATGAACCGGTCATATCTTCTTTCATCGGATCCGGCAGCGGGCCCTTCGCCAGCGTAAGGCCCGTGGTTCGAGAAGCCTGAGAAATTGATACGGACCGGAGCAGGACGAGAAAGGCCCAGAGCAAAATCCCGTCCGCTGCTCAGATCCATCTTTACGGAACTCACCGGCCACTCAAACGCAAAAGCCCGCATCATCATCACGGCTTCTGCTTCGTCCATGTAGCGACTGGACATGAACAAGTCGGAGCCATCCTCCAGACGTCGTACGCGACTGACTTCGGGATAAGTGAAATTTCTCACGAGAATATTGAGAGACCCGATCTCAAAGAGATTCAGACCATCAATCAGCTCCTCCACCGCACCAGCAACGTCCGCGTGTTCATCGGTCCCCTCCTTGTACTGAACGATCCACCGGTTATGCAGCCGGGTATCTCGATCGTAGCTATAAGTCATATTATTATTATCCAGCGAGTACTGCTCCGGATTCGATATGCCGTCGTAGATTATCTTCCCGTATATCTCCTCAAGGCTCTCATTGTCTGCTGCACTCTTGCCGGCGTGTTCCTCCGAATCCTGCGCACTGACGGGGAACGTTGCCGACAAGCTGGCACAGACGAGAAGGGCCCCGACCACGGGCAACATGCGCCTTCCGGATTTGAGCCATCTTTCCTTCAACATGTCTTGTCTCCTTGTAGATGACGAACGATCGAATCGGCACGATTTCGACCTGTTCACGTGCAACCCATTGCGTTGGGCGTGTGCGGGCATCGTCGGTTCGCGGCGGCGCGGTTCGGCACAGCCCGCAGGCCACAGGCATGGATGGTTACAACGGAAACAGAACCCAGCCGGCACTCGTGCGAGCACCGGATGGACATGGCGGTTCAGGCGGACAGCTTGCGGGCGACGCCTTCGTGCCGATTGATATCATCGCGATCGGCAATATCTCTGGCATCTTCGCCGCGCTCTATTTCCACTACGCACACGATCAAAGACCGGCAAATCGTCACGCATGGAAATCTCAAGATCTGCGCTTTTGATTGGCAGCTGTGCAGTTTAGAAACGCGAGCAACTTGAGCGCCGCCTTTCCGGAGATTGACTCAAGGAGTGCAGTCCGACTCCAGCCAGATATGCCGTACACCCAAGAGCAGTGCTCGGGTGGGCTGCGACGAATCGAATCGACCCGTCATCCAGGCACGACCGAGGTGCTCGCCGCATATCAGGGCCAGACAGTCATGCCCTGTATGGCGGTGCTCCGAACGGATGGGATGGACACGTGCCAGCGGCCGGATGACCTGCAGTGCGCAGGAAGAACCCCGGCGGTTCATCCCGCCGGGGTGCCGAAGATGCGGCAATTACGACAGTAAGCACTGCACAAAAGAAATCGGGATTCCGGGCCAGATCAGGACACTGCTCGAACAAAGCGGTCGATGAACATCACAACCGCGGAGTCGATGCGGACGCACCTGCGGGTGATCGAACGCGTGCGCGCGGCCAGCGCACGGACGTGGTACATGGAGAATGGAGGTCATCCCCACGGCACCGGAATGCCATGGATCACGTATCGCCGTCGCCGTCATGCTCATGACTGCCGCACCGTGCGCTGCCGACCACCAGCGCCGCGCAATCGCGCTTCACATCCAGAACAGCCGGCTGCATCTCCTCCGGTGCGCTACCGGCGGTTTCCTGCTCCCGTGGACAGGTATGCAATGCTGTCCACAAGAGATAGGAGGCGGCCATCGCAACGAATACCAGGACCGGGCGGCTACCCATGCAGGAAGCCATACGCCCGGCCAGCACGGACAGTATTCGATACGACTTCGGAGGCATGCTGCGCGCCCGGGAATCGACCGCAACCTCTGGCAGTACCGTCGCGCCCGGCGCCTGCTCGCCTGCATCCCCCTCGCCACCATGTTGCGGACCGGTAGCCGCGACTGTCACGGCGTCGCCGTCCTGCCCGTCTGGACCGACATCGGTCTCCTCGCTCCAGGGCGGCGTCGCCAGCGTTTCGGGCTCTGTGGGCGGTTCGAACACATAGCCCGCCCCGGCCACGGTCCGCAGCCAGTTCTTGCGCTCCGGCCCGAGCGCCTTGCGAAGCAACCACACGCTTTGCGAAAGGTTGGCGTCCTCGACGATCAGCCCCGGCCACAAGGCTTCGAGAAGGTCAGCGCGATAATGCAGCCGGTTCGGTTCCTTGACCAGCAACAGCAGCAGATCGAGCGCCCGTTGCGGCGCGTTGATCTCAGCTTCCTCGGAGAACATCCGGCGATAGTTCAGGTCGATGACGAGATCATCGATCTTCAGATATCTCGCATCGCTCTCCAGCCAACTGGGTCTGATCCGGGCGGACACGCTGACCTCATCCGATATCGAAGTTACACATACTTCTGATAAACGCAGGGGCGTCCCCGCCCCCTACCCGGAGATTCACATGACTGCCCTCATTCATTGAAATAAACGAGATATCTCGAAAGTCACGCGGCATGAGCTGCCAAAGCTGTTCACCAGTGAACGCTATCGCTGGCATCTGCGATGGCGCGCGCAGGTTCCGGCGCGCGGCAACCATGCGCACGAGTATGTTCATTTGCAGTGCAGGTGCCTGGAGGCGATGCGCCGGATATGGATCAGTATCCCGCTTGGCATGCCCTCATCGAGCTGCTGCCCGTCCCATTCGCGCAGTTGGACATAGATTGGAAAGTCCGGATGCCCCTCATAGAGACCGGCTTCGCTCTCGCTCATCGCACTGAGGTCGCGCACGCCTTCCAACCCCTCCATCGGCGATCTTGGCGGTTGGTCCGGCCATCGGAACCGCATGTAGCGCTCGGCGTCGACACGGGACCCCACGATCCTGCCCACCCGTCTGGAGAACCCGCGCTCGAGCAGGTATCCGGCGCAAACGTCCTGGTAACACTCCAATTCGCGGACGCCCACCGCATGGGCGGCCACGTACTCGATGTTGTAGAAGAACGCAGCCAGCACCACATCCTGATCGAATCCCTCCGATAGCGCCCGCCTCGCCATGTGGCCGGAATGCTCGACCCGCCGCCGCAGTCTGTCGACGCACGCGCGCGCGCCAAACACTTCGTACAGGGCCATGAGCTCGTCGACGATCAGGCTCGGTTTCACCGAACCCCCTCTGACCGGCGGTCGTCGGACGCCCCCGCGATCGGGCAATGGCTTGTCGCGAAGCGAAGGAGGAATACCGGGGATGCACATGGTCATTGCACGTTGCAGGTGAATTCCAGGACCGCCACATCGCCGACACCCAAAGGCCCGAGCGCGATGCCGCTACCGGTCAGATCGGCGATATCGAACGGCCCGCCCGCGGGAATGCCATCGCCGCTGATCGTGACCGGGCTGCCCGGTGGACAATCCAGCCCCGCCGCCGGGGTGTCGCGCACCAGCGCGCCTGTGACCTCGTTGGCGCCGTTGTTGGTGACGCGGATCTCGTACGTGGTGGTCGCACCGCTGACCACCGTGTCGCCGGCCTGGTCGACCTCGCCGTTGACGCCCGGCGTATTGGTCTTGGTGATCGCCAGGTCGGTCGCCATCGTCAGGGTGATCGGATGGTCTTCGACCTCGCCGCTGAAGGCATTGCCGGTCGGCACGTTGACCTGCGCATCCACCGCGCCGATGCGCAGGCGCATGTAGCTGGCCCCGGGGACCAGGCCCGCCGGTCCGGGCATCGTCCACGCGAGGCTGATCGGGCCGCTGCCGGGACAGTTCGCCATCGCGG
The DNA here is from genome assembly GCF_006546735.2 of Marilutibacter maris. Taxonomy (GTDB): domain Bacteria; phylum Pseudomonadota; class Gammaproteobacteria; order Xanthomonadales; family Xanthomonadaceae; genus Marilutibacter; species Marilutibacter maris. The sequence goes on from NZ_VICD02000307.1 coordinate 11,092, forward strand.
AACGCTCGCGGGGATCGGTGAAATCGCCATCGCGATTGAAGTCGATGTAGCCGTAGACGAAGCCGACGCCCGCGCATTGCACGCCGCCCAGGGTGTAGTTCGCCGCCGGCACCAGGGCGATCGGCGCGACCGCCGCCACGGCGTCCTCATCGTCCACGCCATCGCTGTCGTCGCCGCTGGCCGCGGCATTGGACAGGTCGATCTGCTCGACATCCACCGCCGCACCCAGGCGCAGAACCGGCGTCGACAATGTCGCCAGCGGGAAGCTGTACAGGCCCACGGTTCCCGCCGGGGGCTGCCCGCCAGTGAAGATGAACTGCGGCAGGTGAACCGCGTTGCCATATGAAGCCGGCGCATCGCCCTGGTCGGCGACGAAAACCATGACACCCAGCGCGATCGACGAACGTCCGGCACCCGCCAGCGAGAAGTTGAACTGGGAAGATCCGTCGATAAAGGCGATACCTGCCGGTCCCGCGCTGCACAGCGGGCTATTGGATCCAAGCAACAGGAGTTGGTTGCTCGCGACCGTGTACCGGGTCCTGGCACCGTGCTGCCCGCAGGTGCTGGCCCTTTCGATCAATCTCCAGGTACCGCTTGGGGAGGAAGCCCCGACAAACTCACCCTGGTCTCCACTCGATTGCTCGGCATCGGCAAAGACCAGGCCATTGATCGGCCAGATCGGGTCCGCGGCGCTGTTGTTCGGGCCGAAGGTTGCCGAGCAGGCGATATTGGCCGATACGGTCGAGGTAGGACCGCCTGCCGATACCGTCCCGAAGGTCCTGTTGGCCACGCCGACGACGAGCTGGTTCGCGTCTCCGGTCCCGCCGATGTTGTACAGATCGTCGAAGATGTCGCCCATCCAGGAACCAGGTCTGATGGCGATCGCATCGGGATTGGGGCCGTTTCCAGCGATCGACGACATCGTGCAGGTCACCCGCAGGAAGTCGCTTCCGACCGGGGTCGAGTTGGTGACGGTCAGGCCGCCGCTGTTGGGTATGTTCTGCAGATGATTGCCCCAGCGGAACCAGACGATGCTCTGGCGATAGGCACCGGTGCCACCGGTTGCGTACTGCGCCCGGGCGGGCGCCATCACGAGCATCATCGCCAGGCACAACAGCGGCCAGAGCAACCACCTCAGCCGCATGCGCGTACCGTGGCGACATGCTCCGGTGCGGCATGGGCACGCACCTGGACTCAGCCCCCCCTCACCGGGTACGCCCGGCCCGCTGCAGGGAAAGGGCGCGATTGCGACAGTTTCGTCCACCGATTGTCTCCCACACCCTGTATGCAGATGTCTGCCTAGAGCACCGAGCATGTAAAGCTCAGCACCGTTGTTTCGTCATCGGCGAGCGCTCCGAGCGCGATACCGGCGCCGGTCAGGTCGGCCACGGTGAACGGCCCGCCTGCGGGCACGCCGTCGCCGCTGATCGTCACCGGGTTGCCGGGCTGGCAATCCAAGCCCGCCGCCGGGGTGTCGCGCACCAGCGCGCCTGTGACCTCATTGGGGCCGTTGTTGGTGACGCGGATCTCGTACGTGGTGGTCGCGCCGCTGACCACCGTGTCGCCGGCTTGGTCGACCTCGCCGTTCACACCCGGCGTATTGGTCTTGGTGATCGCCAGGTCGGACGCCGGCACCAGTTCCACGGCGTAGTCCTCGACTTCGCCGTCGGTTCCGCCAGCGGTTGCGGCGACGCCGGCCACACTCGACCAGCGGAATCGCGCGAAGGTCTGGTTGGAAGGCAGGGCTACGAGCGGTGGCGTCACGCTAAGACTGATGCTGCCGCTGGTACCGGCGGTGAACTGCTGGTCGGTGGAGATCTGCTCACCCGCGTCGTCGAAGTCGCCGTCAACGTTCCAATCGACCCAGGCGCTGAGGAAGCCGGCGCCGGAAGCGGGCTGGTTGACCGCCACGTCTATCGTCGACGCCTGTCCCTGCGGCAAGGTCGCGGGAATGCTGACCCCGTCCTCGTCGCTACCGTCTCCACCGGCGTCGCCGCTGGGCTGACCGTCGGGTTCGATGTCGACTGTGGCACCCAGGAACAGCGGCAGCGGCTGATCCGCGACCCCATTGTTGTTGGTATCGATTCGGTTCAACCGCGTGTTCGCTGCGCCCCCCGAAGCCAGCAGGGTCCGGTAGCCGACATCCGGCGCATCGCCGAAATCGGCGCACATCGGACCGACGAAGAGATAGTAGGGATCGTTGTAGGTCGATCCGTTCGGAGCCACGTAGTACTCGACAGCGACCCAGTTTGTCCCCACCTGCCCGGTCGTCTGGGCTCTCCAGACCGTATCCAGCACGCTCGGCCCGCTGGAAAAGTGCCCGAACACGAGGTGGGTCGAGTTGTCGCCGAGAAACCGATAGCCGGAGGTCGATGCCGAGGCCGATACATCGGTGTTGTAGACGACGCCGTCGCCGCGCAGCAATCGCCCATCAAGTGACGTACCGCTGGTGACATGAACCTGCTCGTCAGCGACCAGACCAACGTTCGGGCCGCCTAGGTGCGTGGAACGACTGGAATTGTTCGAAGCCGAAGCGACAGCGATCCGCAGCGGCTCCGAGAAGTCGTAGCGTAGCGTGTGTCCCGCGGTCGAGCTGTTCCCGGTGCGTCCGGCGATCAGATCCCCGTTCGGATTCGCATTGACGGATAGTGCAAGGTCGATGGTTCCAGGATTGGGACTGTTTGGTGCGGGACCGGAGGTGATATCGACCGTGATGAAGCCGTCACCGGCGCTGTTGAGCAGTGGCGTGACCCAGCTCACCGTGCCCCCGCCTTCGAGCGTTGATATTTGCGCCGTCGTCAGCTCGGTGACCGGCAGGGCGACGAAACCGTTTCGACCGTTGTTGGTCACCACCCCCGTCGCGCAGTCGAAGACGGTGGTTTGCGCCCACGCCGTTCCCGACAGCGCCACGGTGCAGACCGAAGCCAGTGCAATACGGCGCACCATGCCGCGCCGGTGCCTCATCACATAGGTGCCGGGCCTTGAAGCCTTCCTGCCCCAAACCCCGGTCCTGCTGAATCTTAACGAGTGGAGAGGAACTTCCCTTTCCCTTTCCACTCCTGGCCGCCTCACGGCGGTCTCGGACCTGGCCTTCCTGGCCCAATCCGTTGTGGCGAGCCCCGGCTGGGGTGTCCAGCGGCTCGCCAGGCCCATGCGCGGAACAGGGAATCCACGCATGCCCGGGCTCCTTCGAGAGCTGCAGATCCGTCCTTCGCTGGCGCCGATCACGAATGACCCATCGCCCATGGACGGGTTGTGAGCCCCCTTGATCCGAACATCGGTCAACACGGACGCGTCCGGCAATGCCCGCCGTATCTCCACGATCTCTCTTTCCTCTTTTTTTGTAGCCCTGTTCACGCATCTCCCCAATCAGTCGCCGCATCCGGTCTCATCAATAGCGACCGACAATGTTCAGGAACCAGCCGCGGTGGTCGTAGTCGAAGTCGGTCAGGTCGTCGCTGAAGTCGGTGAAGTTGTAGCCGGCGCCGATGCGGAAGTTGCGGCCGATGTCGCGGTCGATACCGACCAGGAAGCCCTGCCGGTCGCCGCCGTCCTTCACCCCCAGCCAGCGGTACTCGGCCATCAGGTTCCAGTCGTCGGTGATGCCGTAGCGCGCCTGCGCCGCAGCGAAGGTCGTCGCCGAGTCCGCCCATGCGCCGCTCTGCCGCCCCAGTCGCACCTCGCCTTCGCGCCGCGCCAGCTTGGCCGCGAACTCCCAGTCGTGCGACGGGTGATAGACGCCCTCCAGTGCCAACACCTGGCTGCGCTGGTCGTAGAACGCCACGCTCTCGTCCTGCGGCAGGCTGGAGACGTCGTACAGGTAGGTGTAGCGGCCCAGCAAGGCATAGCGGGTGCTGTCCCACGGACGCCAGGCGAAGCCGACGTTGCCCTCGACGAACTTGGCGCCGGCCTGCGGGTTCAACTCGTCGTCGGTATCCGACCAGTTCAGGCGCGCGGCGACGCGGAAGCTCTCGTTGAACTTGTGGGTCAGATGGTTGGTCGTCACCCACTGCTCGCGCCGCTCGGCACCGGTGTCGCGGCGCCATTCCAGCTTGCTCTGCCACTGGGTGTCGGCCGAGGTGTGGCCGCCGTTGACGCTGACCGCGCGCCGGTCGATCGCGCCCAGCACCGACTCCAGGTCCGCCTCCTGCAGGGTGAAGCCCATGTTCCAGCCCAGCGCCGGATAGAAGTCCATCCCGAAGGTGTTGGCCAGGCCCGACTCGCGCGGGGTCTTCAGATACTGGCTCTCGTTGAACAGGTTGACCTGGCTCGACAACCGCCAGCGCTGGCCCAGCGTCCAGCCGTCCTGGCTGCGGCGGCTGAACAACGGATCGAACGGGCTGTCGTCGGTCGAGACCGCGTAGTTCGCGTACAGCGTGCGGTCCGGATTCAACCGGTACTCGGCGCTGACCAGGGCCGCGTCGCCACGGTCGCCATGGGTGAGCTCGGCGCCGACGCTGGAGCGGTCGCCGAACAGGTATTTCGCGCCCAGGGTGTAGGCATCGTTGTCGCGGTAGCGGCCGTCGTCGTCGTCCAGGGTGAACTGCGCGGTGCCGTAGACGTCCAGCGACGTGCCGAAGCGGTGCTTGTACTGCAAGGCCGCCAGGGTGCCGGCCGCGTCGCCGCCGACGCGCGCCTCCTGCACTCGCCGCAATTCGGCGCTGAAGGTGCTGAAATCGTTGATCCGCCATTCGCCGGTCAACTGCGACTGGGTCAGCGACTCCCGGCCCCGCTCGGCGCGACTGTAGCGGCCGTAGACGTTGAGGTTGGGTGCGAACTGACCCAGCACCTCGGCACCGTGCTCCTCGACCTCCTGGCCGTTGTCGAAACGGGCGATCGAGTAGCCGGCATCGACCTTGCGCCACCAGGCGCCGGCCGACCAGTCCAGCTCGGTCCAGCCCAGCTCCTTGAAGTTGGCCCGCGCCTCCACCGCGCTGGCCGCGCCCTCGCGACGCTCGCCCAGGCCGTTGAGCTGGCTGAAGCCCAGACCGCCATTGTCGGAGAAGAACACCGGTGCGCTGGTCGCCTCGGTCTGGCTGTGCTCCAGCTTGAGGTAGGTGCCGCGACCCGCCTGCAGGGTCAGGTCCGCCCCCATCAGGGTGTAGTCCTCGCCGGCTCGGTTCTCGTCGACATAGGTCAGGCCCAGGCCGACGTGGTCGCCGAACCAGTGTTTGCCGCGCAGACCGGCAGTGACCTCGTCGGGATTGAAGCCGGTCGGGATGTACTCGTAGTCGACCAGCAGCACTTGGATCAGGCCGTCCAGCGGAGTGTCGCGGGTCAGCCGGCGCAGGTTGTCGCGGGTGACGATCGACAGGGTGTCGGCCAGGATCACCCGGCCCTGCAGGTCGTCGATCTGGTAGTCGGCGCCGGGCTGCAGCTCGATCCGGTCCTCGACCCGGCCGGTGGTCGGATCGCGCACCTCGATCGCCAGCCGCTCCGAACCGGGCAGGATGTCGGTGTGCTTGAGGTAGTACAGGCTGCCGCCGGTGCCGAGGAACTCGCTGTGTCCGGGCGCGGTCTGCGCCTCGGAAGCGAACACCTTCAGCGTGCTGCCCGGGTCGCCCCAGGCGTTCGCGCGCCGGCTGCGCCAGTTCAGCGCGGCACCGTACAGCGCACGCGAGTACTGGCCGTACTCGGTGCCGGTGATGCCGGTCTGGAAGTTGCCCCACAGCGCCTGGCTCTTGTCCCAGTCGACCCGCACGTACAGCCGGCCCTGGGTGTCGACATCGCGGTAGGTGGTCGAGTCGTCGCCGTAGACCGGGTAGTAGGCATCCGGGTCCAGACGCCGGAACACGTCCTGCGGGTCGGCGTCCCAGAAGCCGTCGAACAGCTCGCTGACTTCGCGCTCGCGGGTGTCGGCCTGGGCGGTGACCAGATACTTGCCCTTGATCTTGCCCTTCAGATAGAACGCCAGCCGGCCGTCGACGATCAGGCTGTCGTCGAAGCGCTCGGTATCGTCGCCCAGCGGTTCGATCGAGCCGGACACGTTGTTGCCGGACACGGTCACATCGGCCAGCGCCACGGCGAACATGTACTTGCCGCTGACATCGACGTCGAGGCGGTGATGGACCGGCTCGGGTTGGCCGCGGCCGGCGATCTCGATGTCGAAGCCGTGGCGGCCGACCGGCACCAGGTACTCGGCGACCAGCTTGCGCTCCAGGTCCACCGGATGCGACTGGCCGTTGATCCTGACCTGGGTGTTCTCCGGCAGGTTGCGGCCCTGGATACGGATGCGCGAACCATGGATCGGGATGTTCTGCTGGCGCAGGCTGTTGCGCCCGAACACGCTGTCGATCTGGCCGCGCTGCTCGGCGTCCTCGACGCTGAAGGCCTGCGAATGCTCGCGCTCGACCGCGTTGCGGACCGCCTGCGCGCCGCGCTCGGCCTCCTCCGGCGTCACCAGTTGCAGACGGCTGGGATAGGTCTCATCGAAGCTGCCGCCCTCGCCGTAGGCGCGGACGATGTAGACCAGCTCGTCGCCGGCGCGTGCCTCGTAGCCAGCCGGCAACGCGCCCTCCCACTCGGCCTCGGCGATCGCCGCGACCGGCAGTTCGACCGTGGCCACAGGATCGACCAGATCGACATCGCTGGCCCGGTAGACCAGGACCTCGGCGCGGTCGATGAAGGCCGAATGGTTGGCATAGGCCCGGAACCGCACCGGCTTGGTGACCCGGCTGCCGTCGAAGGGCACCAGCGACGGCGCCGACACGCTCATCGACGCGGTGCCCAGGTCGGGATCCTCGGTCGCCCAGATCACCCCGCCGCCGGGCAGGTCCACCGACCACTTGCCGATCGCCACCGCCTGGCCGGGCTGGAGTTTCTCGCTCCACTGCGAACGCTGGTGTTCGGCACGCACCTCGACCCGGCGGTCGGGCTGCAACGTCTCCGAGGACGACGCCTCGGTGACGTCGGTGGTAACCGGCTGCTTCTCGCCCCTGGAGCGGATGGTGAACACCACCGGCCCTTCGGCAGACGCGCCTTCGGCAGCCGTATCGTCGGACTCACGGGACGCCGGGACCTGGGCATTCGAGGACAGCGGATAGCCGGCGGCGAGGATGCTGAGCAGGGCGTAATCGAGCAGCTTCATCTTCATGGTCATTGCCCCCCCTGAACTTCGTTGTCACTGACAGGGGACCGGGTGCTCCCTTCAACCTCGATGCGCAGCTTGTTCCTCACCTCCGGATCCAGTTTCCCGGCGATCTCGTCGAACACCGCACGCGCGCGACGCAGGCCCAGGTCCAGGTTGTACGCATCCGATGCGCGCAGGTCGGTGTGGCCGGTGATGGCGATCTGGGTCGTTCCGATCTCGCCGATCACCTGGGCCACCCGTTCCAACAACGGCCGGTACTGGGGCTTGATCGTGGCCTTGTCGGTGTCGAACAGGACCGTGCCCAGCAATGGCCAATCCTGGAACCCGACCACCATCGTCTGCGAGCCGATCGCTTCGGTGTAGACACCGATGCGCACATTGCGCAGTTCCTCGGCGCTGAGCTTGGCCTCCAGCGCCTGGCGCACCGCGATCGCACGCTCCAGGGCCAGCAGCTCGGTGTCGCCGTCGGCGATGATGTCCACCTCGCCCTTGCCGTACTGGTGAACCTTGTCCGCCATCTCCTCGATCGCGGGCAGGTACTGGCTGTCGATCTCGGCGCTGCCGGCGCGGAAGAACACCTCGCCGATCTTCATCTCGACCTCTTGCCGGCCACCCTCCACCACCCCGTTGGGCAGCTTGACGCCGAAGTCGAAGCGCACCGGCAGGCCCGGGGTGATCCGTCGCAACAGCGGGTTGTCGGTGGTGAAGACGCTGCCCGGCGGCAGGGTCGCCGGATCGACCTTGAGGATGAAGTTGCGTCCGCGCTCGGCGCGGCCGCCGTCGATGCCGACCACGTGATAGCGGCCGAACTGGTCGGTCTCCATCAACAGGCCCTCGACCGAAGCGATGCGCACGCCCGGGATGCCGCGCTCGTCCACGCCCTCGTTGGAGATCACGTAGTCGACGCGGTAGCCGTCGGCGGCCTGGGCGACGCGGCGCTCGACCGTCGGCGCGGCCGCGGTCAGGCCCTTGCCGGCATCGCCCTGGCTGCGGTCGACGGTGGTGTTGCCGGCCGCATCCATCCGCACGCTCACGCCCTGCTTCGTGGTCAGCACGAAGTCGTCGGTGAACTCGAGCGCACTCAGGGTCTGGCTGACCACCACACGGTGCGCCTCGACCGGATCGGCGTCGGACTGGCGTCCGTCGATCCCGCCGATCGCGATGCCATGCAGCAGCGGCGCACTGGCGTCGGGCTCGGGCCGCGGGCCGTCGCCACGATCCAGCGTGGTCGAGCCGGCCACGTAGGCGCCCGGCGCGAAACCGCCCTGCACCCGGACCTCGTCCATCGCGGCGCTGTCCTGCCAGCCGTCTTCGTCGCGGTCGTCGAACACCGTGCCCATGATCAGCGAGTCGTCGACCAGCGGATCGGAGACCATCTGCACATCGGCGGTGGCGATGTTGGAGATCCGCTCGCCGTCGTCGCGCACCTCGGCGGTGTTGGTGTGCACGCCCGGGCGCACGCCGGCACCGACCCGCAACAGGTAGCTGATGGTCGCGCGTTGGCCGACACCGATGTCGATCTGGTCGACGCTGATCGGGTAGGTCCCGACCAGGCGGCCGACGCCGTCGTCATCGGCCACCTGCAGCGAGCCATCGACATAGCTGAAGCCGGCCGGCGGAGTATCGACCAGGGTCGCGTCGACCACTGCCACCTGACCGATGTTCTCGGCCACCAGGGTGTAGCGGACCAGGTCGCCGATCTTCACGTCGCGCGGGTTGGCCTGCTTGGTCAGGCGCACCTGGGCCGGCTCCACGCGGTGCTCGGTCGAACAGGTCTCGCATTCCGGATCCGGATCGCCGCCACCGTCGCCGGTCACGTTGTTGCCGATCGAACCGCTGGCATCGGCATCCACGGTGGCGGTGTAGCTGACCGTGTAGACACCGGGCGCGGTACCGGCCGGCAGGGTGCAGATCAGCGGAGAGGCTGCGTTGCAGGCGAACGCGCCGGCGTCGGTCACCGCGCCGAAGGTCTGCCCGCCCGACAGGGTGTCGGTCAGCGTGTAGGCGGCCGTCAGCGGCGCATCCTCCACCGTCGTGGTCAGGGTGTAGGTGATCGTCTGGCCCAGGCTGACGGTCGTGCCGGTCTCCGGATCGGAGGCCTTGCTCGTGGCGATCGCCGGCAATGCGACCGGATGCGCAGTCGCGCAGTCCGCGCACTCCGGATCCGGATCGCCGCCGCCGTCGCCGACCACGACGTTGCCGACCTCGCCGGTGGCGTCCATGTCGATCGTCGCGGTGTAGCTCAGGGCGTAGGTGCCGGGCGCGGTGCCGGCCGGCAGCGTGCACACCAGCGGCTGGCTGCCGCTGCAGGCGAACGCACCGGCATCGGTGACCGCACCGAAGGTCTGGTCGCCGCTGAGGGTGTCGCTCAGGACGTAGTCCATCATCAGCGCCGCGGCCTCGACCGTGGTGGTCAGGGTGTAGGTCACCGTCTGGCCGGGCTGGATCATCGATCCGGTCGCCGGGTCGGAGCGCTTCACCGTGCTGATCACCGGCAGCGCCACCGGGTGCCCGGTCGTGCAGCTCGTGCACTCCGGGTCCGGATCGCCGCCGCCGTTGCCGGCCACGCTATTGCCGACCGTACCCGAGGCATCGGCGTCCACCGTCGCCGTGTAGGTCACCTCATACGTGCCCGGCGCCGTGCCCGCCGGCAGCGTGCACGCCAGCGGATTGCCCGCCGTGCAGGTGTACGCGCCCGCATCGGTCACCGACCCGAACGTCTGGTCGCCCGACAGGGTATCCGTCAGCGTGTAGTCCGCCGCCAGCGCCGCGTTGGCGACGGTGGTGGTCAGGGTGTAGGTGATCGTGTCGCCCGGGTTCACCGTCGTGCCGGTGGCCGGATCGGAGGCCTTGGCGGTGCTGATCACCGGCGGCGTGGCCGTCACCGTCGCGCTGTCCGGCGGACTGGTGGTGGTGCCTCCGGTCGGATCGGTGCCGTCCGCGGTCGCGGTGTTGGTCACCGAACCGGCATGGATGTCGGCCTGGGTCACCGTATAGGTGCCCGTGCAGACCGTCGTCGCGCCTGGCGCCAGCGTGGTCACCGGACAGGTGATCGCCGGTGGCGTCCCGGTACCGCTGAACGCGGTCTCGGTGATCGTCAGATTATCGATGGTGACGTTGCCGGTGTTCTCGACATCGAAGGTATAGGTCACCGTCTCACCGGCCGCGGCCACCGTCGTCGGCGTCGCCGCCTTGACCAGGGTCAGCGCCGGCGTCTGCGGCACCGGGGTCACGATCGTCGTCGTGCACGCCGGATCGGTACTGCCCGCCGGACACACCGGGCTGGTCGACGTCGCCGTGTTGCGGATGGTGCCCGCATCGGCGTCCGCCTGGGTCACCACATAGGTGCCCGTCAGCACGCAGGTCGCCCCCGGCACCACCGTGGCGCAGGTGATCGTGCTCGGCGTGATCAGGCTGTCGTTCACCACCACGTCGGTCAACGTCGTGTTGCCGGTATTGGTCACCGTCACCGTGTAGGTCAGCGTATCGTCCACGCTCACCGTGCCGCTGCCGTCCTCGTCGGCATTGCCGGTCAGCGCCTTGGCCAGGGTCTGCGCCGGGGCCTGCGGCACCGGGGTATTCACCGTCGTCGTGCACGCCGGATCGGTGCTGCCGGACGGGCACACCGGGCTGGTCGAGGTCGCGGTATTGCGGATGGTGCCCGCATCGGCGTCCGCCTGGGTCACCACATAGGTGCCCGACAGCACACAGGTCGCCCCCGGCGCCACCGTGGCGCAGGTGATCGTGTTCGGCGTGATCCGGCTGTCGTTCACCACCACGTCGGTCAACGTCGTGTTGCCGGTATTGGTCGCCGTCACCGTGTAGGTCAGCGTGTCGTCCACGCTCACCGTGCCGCTGCCGTCCTCATCGGCATTGTCGGTCAGTTCCTTCAGCAGGGTCTGGGCCGGCTGCGCGTCCACCGTCACCGTCGCGCTGTCCGGCGGACTGGTGGTCGCGGTGCCGGTCGGGTCGGTGCCATCGGCTGTCGCGGTGTTGGTCACCGAACCGGCGTCAATGTCGGCCTGGGTCACCGTGTAGGTGCCCGTGCAGACCGTCGTCGCGCCCGGCGCCAGCGTGGTCACCGGACAGGTCACGACCGGCGCAGTGCCCGTGCCGCTGAACGCGGTCTCGGTGATCGTCAGGTTGTCGATGGTGACGTTGCCGGTGTTCTCGACATCGAAGCTGTAGGTCACCGTCTCGCCAGCCGCGGCCACCGTGGTCGGCGACGCGGTCTTGGCCAGGGTCAGCGCCGGGGTCGAAGCGATCGGCGTGCTGGTGCTGTCCGGCGGGCTCACCACCGGAGTGCCGGTCGGATCGGTACCGGTCGCGGTGGCGGTGTTGTCCACCGTTCCCGCATCGACCTCGGCCTGGGTGATCGTATGCACGCCGCTGCAGGT
>NZ_VICD02000308.1 GCF_006546735.2 Marilutibacter maris
TGGTCGGCATCGGCGGCGGCAGCATGACCGTGCCGCTGTTGGTCGCACTCGGCACCGCGCCGGTGCGCGCGGTCGGCACCTCGTCGGCATGCGGCGTCGCCATCGGCATGGCCAGCGCGGTCGGCTATGCGCTGCACGCACCGCCGGGCGCGCTGCCGGCGCATGCGGTGGGTTACGTCTACCTGCCGGCCGCGCTGGGCGTGGCGGCGGCTTCGGTGCTGGCCGCGCCGTTCGGCACCCGCCTCGCCCACCGTCTGTCGGGCGAAACCCTGAAGTGGATATTCGCGGCCTTCCTGGTCCTGGTCGGCGTCAGTCTGCTGCTGGGCGGCTGAGCGTCGCGGCGCTTCACCGCGCCCGGTCGTACCACGGCGCCCGGAATTCTTTCTCGGCATTCCCACTCCGGGACCGTCGGCGGGCGACCGTTGTTCACGGATAGCGTCGGGCCCGCTCGGCCGGGCGATCGTGCGTGGGCTCGCGGCACTGCTGGACAAGGCCCGGAGCCGGCCGCTACCGCAGGTCGCCCCTTGAATCGCCACCGTGGGTCGCCGCTCAAAACAGCGACGCAGTTCTCATTGCCGATTTCAATTTCCCACCATGCCGGAGGGCACCCTGCCGCTTTGCCTGTTGTGGCACCTTTACAAAAAGTTTACAAAGCGGAGTGCGCCGCATGGATGCAACAGGGGAGCGGCGCGCCATTCGATTGTTTGGTCCCACCGCATTGTTCTTAGGGAGAGAGTTCGATGAAACCGCAACGACGAAACACGCTTGCATACGCGATTCACGCGTCCCTGCTGGTCGGTCTGACGCTGCCGCTGATGGCGGTCGCGCAGGATACGCAGGATCAGGCCAAGACCCTCGACACGGTTACCGTCACCGGTACCCGCATCAAGCAGACCAACGCCGTCACCGCCCAGCCGGTGTTCGTGCTGAATCGCGAGAAGCTGGAGCAGACCGGTGTGCAGACGGTCGGCGAGATCCTCCAGCAGCTGACCGCCAGCGGCCAGGCGCTCAACGCCAAGTTCAACTCCTCGGGCAACTTCGGTTATCCGGCCGACGGCGGTGGCATCGGCGCCGGCTCGGCCCAGGTCGACCTCCGCCATCTGGGCTCCAAGCGCGTCCTGGTCCTGGTCGACGGCATCCGCTGGGTCAACGAATCCTCGGCGTCGGGCGTCTCCGGCAGCGCCGACGTCAACACCATTCCGCTGGCGATCGTCGAGCGCATCGAGGTGCTGGAGGACGGCGCCTCGTCGATCTACGGTTCCGACGCGATCGCCGGCGTGGTCAACGTGATCACCCGCCGCAACTTCGAAGGCACCGAGATCCACAGCTACTACGGCGAGTACTCCAAGGGTGGCGAGACCACCGAGGCCTCGCTGACCATCGGCGGCGGCGGCGAGCGCTTCAACGCGGTGTTCGCGGCCAGCTACTACGAGCAGAAGGGCATCAGCTCGGGCGACTGGGAGCAGTCGGCCTATCCGACCCCGGGCACCGGCGTGCGCGGCGGCAGCTCCGGCACGCCGCAGGGCCGCGCGATCTTCTGCGATCCGTCGCGTCCGGCCGGCTCGGTCGGCTTCTGCGACCCGGCCACCGACTTCTGGTACGACGTCACCCTCGACGACGGCACCACCTCCCCGGTCTGGAATCCGGCCGATCCTGACGCCGGCACCTACCACGGCTTCACCGGCGCCGACCGCTTCAACTTCGCGCCGTTCAACCTGCTGCTGACTCCGAGCAAGCGCAAGGCGCTGTTCACCAGCGTCAACTACGACATCAGCGACAACGTGCGCCTGCACGCCAAGGCGCTGTACAACAACCGCACCTCGGTCAACCAGGCCGCGCCGGAGCCGATCTTCGTCGGTCCGTTCGCCGGTACCGGCGGCATCGCCGACACCATCAGCATCCACGAGGACAACCCGTACAACCCGTACGGCATCACCCTCGATGCCAACAGCAACTTCGGCTTCGTCACCAAGCGCCCGATCGAGGTCGGCCCGCGCCGGTTCGAGCAGGACGTCGACACGATCTACTTCAACGTCGGCCTGGACGGCCTGTGGAACGTCGGCAACGGCTACAACTGGGACGTCAACCTGGTCCACTCGGAGAACAAGGCCGAGCAGCGCTTCACCAACGGCTACAACGTCGCCAAGATGAAGCTGGCGCTGGGCGACCCGGCGGTGTGCGCACAGGTGCCCGGCTGCGTGCCGCTGGACCTGTTCGGCGGCCAGGGCCGTCCGATGACGCAGGAGATGATCGATTACATCCGCACCACCCAGATCGACTCCAGCAAGCAGACCCTGGACCTGATCTCGGCCAACATCACCGGCGACCTGTTCGCGATCGGCGACCGCTATGCGGGCTTCGCCGCCGGCCTCGAGCACCGCAACTACAAGGGCGAATTCAATCCCGATCCGCTGCGCCAGAGCGGCGAGTCGCAGGATTCCTTCGCCGCGGCGGTGTCGGAGGACTACGACGTCAGCGAGGTCTACGTCGAGGGCAACTTCCCGCTGCTGGATACGCTGGATGTCAGCGCGGCGATCCGCTATTCCGACTACTCGACCTTCGGCGACGCGACCACCGGCAAGATCGGTTTCCGCTGGCAGCCGATCGAGGACCTGGTGCTGCGTGGCACCTATTCCGAGGGCTTCCGCGCCCCCAACCTGGGCGAGCTGTACGGCCTGACCCAGTTCGGCGCCACCCTGGTCGACCCCTGCGGCTCCACCGGCAATCCCGGCCCGGCCTCGCCTGACCTGGCCGCCGGCTGTCTGGCCCAGGGCGCGGGTCCGAACTTCGAGCAGGCCAACACCCAGATCACCACCTTCACCGGCGGCAATCCGAACCTGGAGCCGGAAGAGTCCGACAGCTACACCTTCGGCGTGGTCTATGCGCCGAGCTGGGCGGAAGGGCGCGCGTGGTCGGATCGCCTCGACTTCGAGCTGAGCTACTACAACCACGAGATCGACGGCGCGATCCAGGCCCGCGACCTGCAGGCGCTGCTGCTGACCTGTCTGCGCGAGGGCGGCGTCGGCACCGTCAACTGCGCCGGCTTCACCCGTCAGGCCGGCGGCAACCTCAACCCGCCGGAGAACTTCCTCGACAACCTCGGCACGATCGAGACCGACGGCCTCGACATCAAGGTCAACTGGATCGGACCGGAGTGGGGCTGGGGCCGCCTGAACGCCTCGCTGCAGGCGACCACGGTGTTCGGCTATGAAGCCATCGACATCGACGGCAACAAGTCGCAGCGCGAGGTCGGCATCGAGGTCAGCGACAGCGCGATCCCGGACTGGCAGACCAATCTGCAGGTCGGCTGGACCCTGGGCGACTGGAACGTCAACTGGACCTCGCGCTACATCAGCGCGGTCGACGAGGCCTGCAGCAACGTGCCGGTCGGCGAGGCGCCGGGCTGCATGGGCGGGGTCGAGTTCAACACCCTGGGGTCGACCACCGTGCACGACCTGCAGCTGGGCTGGCGCAACGCGTTCGCGCTGGAAGGCCTGAAGCTGTCGGCCGGCGTCAACAACGTGTTCGGCAAGGATCCGCCGGTCTGCCTGACCTGCTCGCTGAACGGCTACGACGCGGGGACCTACGACCTGCCGGGTTCGTTCTGGTACCTCAGCGCCGACTACCGCTTCTAAGCGCGGTCGAAGGTGCTGGAAACCACGGCCGGTGGGCGACCACCGGCCGTTTTGTTGCGGCGGTGCCGGATGGCATGCGTTGATCGGGGTGCCGGTGCGGCCCTGGAGTGCACCGCCGCCGCGTCGAACGGCGATGCCAAGGCGCCCAATCGGGCCGTGTTCGAGCCTTTCTGGCGTTACATGTGCGTTACATCGGTCGCGGGCGCGCACAGGCGACCTGCAGCGGCCATACTCGGGTCGGACCGCAGACTTCAATACGGGGAATCACCATGGTGCAACCCAGCTCTGTCGCCGCCGCGTCGGCGCAGGACTCCGAGAACACCCGTTTCATTCTTCTGATCAGCCTGGTGGCGACGATCGGCGGCTTTCTGTTCGGTTTCGACAGTGGCGTGATCAACGGCACCGTCGACGGCCTGCAGCGGGCCTTCGATTCCGACTCGGTCGGTACCGGTTTCAATGTCGCCTCGATGTTGCTGGGTTGCGCGTTCGGCGCGTTCTTCGCCGGCCGCCTCGCCGACCTGTACGGCCGCCGCACCCTGCTGATCGTCGCGGCGGTGTTCTTCATCGTCTCGGCCTGGGGCTCGGGCGTGGCCGGATCGTCGGCCGAGTTCATCTTCTATCGCATCCTCGGCGGCCTCGCGGTCGGTGCGGCCAGCGTGATGTCGCCGGCCTACATCAGCGAGGTCTCCGCCGCGCACTACCGCGGCCGGCTGGCGACGGTGCAGCAGATCGCGATCATCTGCGGCCTGTTCGCCGCGTTCATCAGCAATTACCTGCTGGCGAAGTTCGCCGGCACCTCGACCGAACCGCTTTGGGGCGGCCACGAGGCATGGCGCTGGATGTTCTGGATGGAAATCGCGCCGGCCGCGCTGTTCCTGGTCCTGTTGCTGTTCATCCCCGAAAGCCCGCGCTTCCTGGTGGTGAAGGCGCGCAAGCCGCAGGCGCTGGCGGTGCTGACCCGGCTCTACGGCAGCGTCGCCGGTGCCGCCAAGTTCGACGAAATCGAGGCCAGCCTGGCCCGGGATCATCATCGCCCGCGCTTCTCCGACCTGATCGGCAAGGCGACCGGGCGGGTGCGCCCGATCGTGTGGGTCGGCATCGGCCTGGCCACCTTCCAGCAACTGGTCGGCATCAACGTGGTGTTCTATTACGGCGCGGTGCTGTGGCAGGCGGTCGGCTTCTCCGAAAGCGACGCGCTGCTGATCAACGTGCTGTCCGGCGGCCTCAGCATCGGCGCCTGCCTGCTGACGGTGGTGCTGATCGACCGCATCGGCCGCAAGCCGCTGTTGTGGATCGGCTCGCTGGGCATGGCGGTGAGCCTGGGGCTGGTCACGGTCGCGTTCGCGACCGGCTCGCTCGACAGCGAAGGCAAGCTGGCGCTGAGCGACAACATGGGTCTGCTGGCCCTGGTCGCGGCCAACGTCTACGTGATCTTCTTCAACCTGTCGTGGGGCCCGGTGATGTGGGTCATGCTCGGCGAGATGTTCCCCAACCAGATCCGCGGCTCGGGCCTGGCGGTCGCCGGACTGTTCCAGTGGGGCTCGAACTTCGCGATCACCATGACCTTCCCGGTCATGCTCGCCGGGATCGGCCTGGCCGCGACCTACGGCTTCTACACCATCGCCGCGGCGGTCTCGATCTTCTTCGTGATCCGGTTCGTCCACGAAACCCGCGGCCGCGAACTCGAACAGATGGAGGGGTGAGCGCGAGGCGCTTGCGAGGCACTGCCTCGCGCCTCGCGCGAACGCCCTGCCATGGATGGCAGGGCCGGACTCTCCGAGCGCCGCGATCTTGCGCTATGGATGGCAGCGGCCATCTTCTCGAAGCGACCGATGCCCTATCGGCATCTGCTGCGGGTGCGAACGCCCGACCATGGATGGTCGGGCCGGACGACCCGAAGCCGGCTCTTTTGCGCCAGGGATGGCCGCGCATCTGCCCGAAGCCGCGAGGCACTGCCTCGCGCCCTGGGCGAACGCCCCGTGCGCTGCGCGGGGCCGGCCAGCAGGGCCGGACTCTTCGATGAGAGCTTCATCGCGGCTCACGCCGCTCCTGCGAGCATCTCATCGGAGCAACCGATGCCGACCGGCATCCGTTGCGGGTGTCGATACCCGCAGCCTCGTTCAGCGCCGCAGCGCCTCGCCGGGGATGTGCAGTTCCATCGACAGCGCGAGGTGGTCGGACAGCGCCGCCGGCAGCGCGATCGCCTCGGCGCAGACCAGTCCGTCGCTGGCGAGGATGTGGTCGATCGCGCGCTGTGGGCGCCAGCTCGGGAAGGTCGGCACCTCGCAGGCCGGCGGTTGCAGCCGGGTCTCGCGGAACAGCCGTTGCATTTCCGGGCGATCGGCGGCGCAGTTGAAGTCGCCCATCAGCACCGCGTGCGGATGGGCATGCAGCAGCTCGGCGATGAAGGCCAGCTGCGAGGCGCGCGACTGGCTGCCCAACGACAGATGGGCGACCGCGACCAGCAGGCCGGTATCGCCGTCCCCGAAGCGGGCCAGCAGGACCCCGCGTCCGCCGATGCGGCCGGGCAGGGGGTGGTCGGTGACCTCGAGCGGCTCCAGCTTGCTCAGCAGGCCGTTGGCGCTGGAGGCGACTCCGCCGACGCGCCGGTTGGGCTGGTGGCTCCAGTAGTCGAAGCCGCCGCGCTGGGCGAGGTAGTGGGTCTGGTTGGTGAACCCCGAGCGCAGGCTGCCGGGGTCGCTCTCGTTGAGGCCGACGATGTCGTGCTCGCCGGCCAGCCGCGCGATGGTATCGAGCGCGCCGCGCTTGTTGCCGGCCGGGAGCACATGCGACCAGCTGCGGGTCGCGTAGTCGCTGTAGCGGCGGGTGCTGGAGCCGGCCTGGATGTTGGCGCTGAGCAGCCGCAGGCGTTGCCGGTCGTTGCTGGACTTCGACATGGCGACGTGACTGCGGCCGCTCCGGTGGTGCGCTTTACTGGCCGTCGGCGCTGGCGGCCGGCTTCATGGCCGCGCGCTCCATCGCAACCAGATGGTCGGCGATGCGCAACTGGTCCTCGTGGCTGCGGCCGCCGATCACCCGGTACTTGCCGTTGACGACCAGGCTCGGGGTGGAGTCGACGCCGCTGCGCATCAGGAACTGGCCCACGCGCTTCATCCGCGCGTTGACCGAGAAGCTGTTCATCGTGCCGGCGAACTGTTCGGCATTGGCGCCGAACTTGACGTAGAACGCGGCGATCTCTTCCGGCTTGGCCACGGTCGGCGGGGTCGGCATGCTGCGCTCGAGGTGGACCGCGCGGAACATCGCGTCATGGGTCTTCTCGAGCAGGTTCATCGAATCGGCGGCATAGAAGGCGCGCGCATACGGCTCCCAGTAGCCGCCGAACGGCGCCGCCAGCGGCACCACGTTGACGTCGGCCGGCTGACGCGCCTTCCAGGCCTTGAAGATCGGCTCGAACTGCGCGCAGTGCGGGCAGGTGTAGCCGAATACCTCGACCACTTCGATCTTGCCCATCGCCGGCGCGAACGGTTGGCCGCCGGCAATCTCGGCGTAGTCGGTGCCCAGCACCGGGGCCGGGCCCTCGGGTGGCGTTACCGGGTTGTCGTTGGCGGCCGCCGGCTGGGGGGCCTCGGTGCCGGCTTCGGCCGAGGCATCGTCGCCGGCAGCGGCTTCGCCGGCCGGTGCGGCGGCGGTTTCGGCCGGTGCGGTGGCGGCTGGCGCGGCGGAGTCGGCCTCCGCGGTCGGGGCGGCGGTCTCGGACGAGCATGCGGCGAGCATGGAGACGAACAGCAGCAGCGGCAGCAGGCCGGTCTTGGCGAGGCCAGTCTTGAAAATCCGGGAGGTCATCAGGCGTTCTCCACAACGGGGGTTCGGGCGGCCCGCGGACATCGGTGGACGATGGCGTGCGCCGCAGCGTGGGGCAAGGATACCGGCCGTGGGCGACGGCCGGGAGGGCAGGGTGGGCAATGTCGGCACCCGGGGCGACGCGATGCGGGGGCGTGGCCGCCTCAGCGCGTGGTCGCCAGCTCGCGTTTCACCAGGGCACCGGCGATCCGCAGCACGTCCTCGAACGAGCGTCCGATGACCCGGTAGCGGCCGTTGACGATCAGGGTCGGGGTGCCTTCGACACCGCTGTCGATCGAGAATTCGCGGGCGGCCGACACCTGGTCGGCCACCGCCTGCGAGGCCATCGCGCCCCGCAGCCGGGTCGCGTCGACGCCCTTGGAGGCATAGAAGGTCACGACTTCGTCGGCGGTCGGGTTGCGCGGCAGCAGCCCCTCGTCGTGGATCGCGCGGAATGTCGCATCGTGGGTGCGCGCCAGGCCGTCGACGGCCTGTGAGGCGAAGAAGGCGGCCGCCAGCGCATCGTTGGGGCTGCGCGGCAACGGCAGGTAGCTGACCCGCACGCGGCGCCCCTGCTTGTGCTTCCACTTCTCCAGCATAGGCGCGAAGTCGGCGCAGTGATGGCACCAGTAGCCGAACACCTCGACCACCTCGACCTTGCCGTCGTTGGGGCCCATGCGCTGGCCGCCGTGGATCTCGGCGTAGTCGACGCCGGGGACCAGGGCCGGTTCGGCGGCCCTCGCCGCGTCGGGCACCAGCGCGAGCGTGGCCAGGGCCAGGGCGAGCAGCCAGGCGGGCAGGAGGGAGCGGTCGGGGCGTGCAGTCATCGTGGCGACCTCGTCATGTAGTCGGAATGGCTTGGAAATCCGGCTGCGTGCCGACCTGCGCAAACGAAAACGCCGACCGCTAGGCGGCCGGCGTGGATGTTGCTGGCGGCGTCACCCGGAACCGTTGCTCGGACCCCGGAAGTGTCCGGGAAGTTCCGCGGCCACCGGGAGCGGCCCGCCGTCAGGCCTCGGCGGCGTCGCCGGCCTCGGTTTCGGGCTGTGCGTCGTCGGCCGGCGCCGGCTCGGTCGCGGCGGGCGCCTCGGTCGAGGGGGCCGCCGGCAGCGCGGTGGCCGGTGCATCGGCCGCGACGTAGTCGTCGGCGCGCGGGTGCAGGCCCTGCATGTAGCTGGACAGGGCGCCGATTTCCTCGTCGGTCAGCGCGTTGGCGACCGTCGCCATCACGTTGAACAGGTGCGGATCGCGCTCCTGGGTCACGCCGGCACGGTATTCCTCGAGGCGGCGCTGGGTGTAGGCGGCCTGCTGGCCGGCCACCTGCGGGTAGGCCGGACCGGGGTTGCCGGCGCCGTCGGGCCCGTGGCAGGCCATGCAGGCGGGGATGCCGCGGGCCGGGTCGCCGCCGTGGAACAGCTTCTCGCCGACCTCGTAGAACTTCATGCCCTCGTTCGGGCCGCTGGCGACGACGCTGTCGTCGGCAACGCCGGCGCCGGCCTTCTGGGTCGCGTAGTAGGCGCCGATGTCGCGGGCGTCCTGGGCCGACAGCGCGTCGGCGAACGGCTTCATCACCGCGGCCATGCCGGTGTTGCGCTCGCCGCTCTTGAACAGGGCGATCTGGTGCGCGAGGTAGCGCTCGTTCTGACCGGCCAGTCGCGGGTACTGCGGATCGCTCGGGTTGCCGTCGACACCGTGGCAGGCCGCGCAGGTGCCGGCCTTGGTCGCGCCCGCATCGGCGTCGCCCCAGGTGACCTGCTCGGGGGCGGCGTTCAGCGGCGCGGCTTCCACCGGCTCGCTTTCCGGGATCGGGGTGACCGTGGTCTGGGCATAGGCAACGGCAGCGGCCGCCAGGGCGGCGATGCCGATCATGCCGAGGACGCGGGCTTGGCTCATCAGGCTGGGCTCCGAACTTTCTCTGAAGTGGCGGGCAAGTGCTCCGCCGGAACCTCGGAATTATCGTCTGCGGCCGTGGGCGGGTCAACGCGGGCTGAACGGCGCCGGCTTGCGGGGCCTCTCCGGTCGCCCCGTGGCGGACCGTCGGCAGGGCCACGCCCGGCGTGCGATCCTATGGCCATGGCCCATTCCCCCGATCCCAAGCGCGCCGCCAAGCCCGATACCGCGGGCAAGCCGGCGGCCAATCCGCTCGCCCGTGCCCAGTACCTGCTGGCCGCGCATACGCCGGCCCAGCTGCCGCCCGACGGCGGCTTCGAGGTCGCCTTCGCCGGGCGTTCCAATGCCGGCAAGTCGACCGCCCTCAACGCGCTGTGCCAGCAGAACGCGCTGGCGCGGGTGTCCAAGACGCCCGGGCGCACCCAGCAACTGGTCTATTTCAATGTGCCGCCGACCAGCGACCGTTATCTGGTCGACCTGCCCGGCTACGGCTATGCCAAGGTGCCTAAGGACCTGCAGGCGCACTGGCAGGCATTCCTCGACGGCTACTTCGGAAGCCGCATGGCGCTGAAGGGCCTGGTCGTGGTGATGGACATCCGCCATCCGCTGAAGGACTACGACCGGCAGATGCTCGGCTACGCGGTCAGCCGCGGCCTGCCCGCGCACGCATTGCTGACCAAGGCCGACAAGCTCGGTCGTGGCCAGCAGGCCAAGGCGATGCAGGCGGTGCGCAAGGAGCTGCAGTCCGCATACGGCGACAGCGTCGGCGTGCAGGTGTTCTCCGGTGCCGCCAAGCTCGGCGTCGACCAGGCGCGCAAGGTGGTGGCCGACTGGCTGGAAATGTAGCGGCGCCGGCCGCGCAAGGACCCGGGGCGGGTGTCGCCGCGCCGGGTCGTCGGGGCATGACGCCGTTGCGAACCTTGCCTACAACGGCCGGATATGGACCTGGAACGCGAGATCGCGCACACCGCCGGCGTCGAACAACTCGATCCAGCCCGGCGGATTGTCGTCGGCGATGAACCAGCCCTGGCCGCCGGCGTAGTGGCTGCCGTTGGGGCCGGGATGGACGCCGCAGTCGCCGTCCTTCGCGGTCAGGGTGAAGGCGTACTGGCCGGGGCCCAGTTTTGCCGGCGAGGTGAACTCGATCATGCGCATGCCGATCGCGGGGGTCGGAATCGAGGTGAACACGTAGCCGGGCACCTTTTCATAGGCCAGCACACTGCCGTTGGGCTTGCCGCCGCTGGTCTTCTCGAGGGTGACCTGGACGATCGCCTTGGGCTGGCAGCTCATCGGCACCATCACGTGGCTGACGACGCCGGCGCGATCGAGGGTGAACGACTGCGCCAGTCGTTGCGACACCGAGCCACCGAGGGCGAGGATGCTGGCGGCGTCGATGTTCGGCTGTTCGGCCTCGACCTCCGGCGGAGGCGCGGCGAGGGCGGGCGGGGCCAGTACGGCGATGGCGAGCGCGGCGGCGAGTGCGCCTGCGGTCGGAGCGCGAAGACTCATGTGCGGATCCTCCTTGAATGGATGCAGTCGGTTCGCTGCAGGAGGAACATACGTAAGCCGCTGCCGATACCGGCAGTCGACATCGCGCCCGCATGGGGGCGGCAGCGGACATCGGCAGCGCCGCGTGGGGTTCTCCCGCTGGTGGGCCGCAGTGTTCTGCGCGCCGCGCTTGTCGCATCCGGCCCCCCCGCTACACTGCGCAGAGTCCGTGCCCGTACCGGGTGCGGACGCTGTCGTCCGGAGCACCGCGCCGCGGTACCGGCTGTTCGCCAATCCGTGGCGGTCGCGTAGCGGCTGCCCGCGCCTTCCGCCCCACGAGGTGCATGTGTCCGGTCCCAGCAACACCAAGGATGTCGCCATCGAGAGCCGACACGATCTGCTCGAATTCCTCAGCACGGGCACCCGGGCCGCCGTCGACTGGGCGATCGGCACCGAGCACGAAAAGTTCGGCTTCCGCACCGACGACCTGCGTCCGCCGACCTTCGACGGCGAGCGTGGCATTGAAGCCCTGCTCAAGGGGCTCGTGCAGTTCGGCTGGGAGCCGGTCACCGAGCACTTGCCGGGTCAGCCGGAACGGGTGATCGCGCTGTCGCGCGACGGTGCCTCGGTGTCGCTGGAACCGGCCGGCCAGCTGGAGTTGTCCGGCGCACCGCTGCAGAACCTGCACCAGACCTGCCGCGAGGCGACCACCCACCTGCGCGAGGTGCGCGCGGTCGCCGAGCCGTTGGGACTGGGTTTTCTCGGCATGGGCTTCCAGCCCAAGTGGCGCCGCGAGGACATGCCGTGGATGCCCAAGGGGCGCTACAAGATCATGCGCGAGTACATGCCCAAGGTCGGTTCGCTCGGCCTGGACATGATGACCCGCACCAGCACCGTGCAGGTCAACCTCGATGTCGCCGACGAGGCCGACATGGTGAAGAAGTTCCGGGTGTCGCTGGCGTTGCAGTCGGTCGCCACCGCGCTGTTCGCCGATTCGCCGTTCACCGAGGGGCGTCCGAACGGCTTCCTGAGCTATCGCTCGCACATCTGGACCGATACCGACCCCGACCGCACCGGCCTGCTCGATTTCGTGTTCGAGGACGGGTTCGGCTACGAGCGTTACGTCGACTATCTGCTCGACGTGCCGATGTACTTCGTCTACCGCGATGGCCGCTACATCGATGCCAGCGGGCAGTCGTTCCGCGACTTCCTGCAAGGCCGCTTGCCGGCGTACCCGGGTCAGCGTCCGCTGTTGCGCGACTGGGCCGACCACAGCACCACCGCGTTCCCCGAGGTGCGGTTGAAGAAGTACCTGGAAATGCGCGGTGCCGACTCGGGGCCATGGAACCGCATCTGCGCGCTGCCGGCGTTCTGGGTCGGCCTGCTGTACGACGCCACCGCGCTGGACGCGGCCTGGGACCTGGTCCGCGACTTCAGCATCGAGGAGCTGCACGCATTGCGCGACGGGGTGCCGCGGCATGCGCTGAAGCTGCCGTTCCGCGGCGGCAGCGTGCTCGACCTGGCCCGGCGCGCGCTGGAGATCTCCGCGCACGGACTCAAGCGACGCGCCAACGTCAACCCCAGTGGTGCCGACGAGAGCGTCTACCTGGAGCCGCTGATGGAGTTCGCCGAAGCCGGCATCACCCCGGCCGAGCGCAAGCTGGAGCTGTTCCACGGCGCCTGGAACGGCAGCGTCGATCCGCTCTTCCGCGAGTTCGCCTACTGAGAGCCGACGGCGCCGTCGTGGCGCTCGTTAGGCGTTGGCAGGCAGCCGTCGCAGTGTCTGGCGGATGCGGTCGAGGTAGGGTTTCTGCAGCTTGCGCGCATAACCGGGCAGGCGTCCGGCGCGCGTCAGCGCGGCTTCGCCTATCCCGCTCGCCTGTGCGTGCTGGCCCCAGTCGGCCAATTGCTCGACATAGCAGGCCACCGGCTCGTAGCTGCTGCTGTAGTCGACCAGAGCCTCGAACTCCTCGCGTGCCTTGTCGCGCTCCCCCATCGCCGCAACCGCGCGGGCATAGGTCAGGTGACCGTCGGCGGAACGGTAATCGGGCTTGTGGGCGATCAGCCGGTCGAGCAACTCGCGCGCCTGCGGCGCATGGCCGGACTCCAGGTAGGCGCGGGCGAGCTTGACCTGGATGTCGGGATCGTCGGCGTGGATGCCACGCAGCGCGGCCTGGTAGTGGGGTACCGCCTCCGATGCGCGCCCGGTCTCGAGCAGGGCATCGCCGAGCCGCATCCGGCTTTCGGTGGTCGGGCTGTCCTCGAACGCGGTCATCGCCAGGCGCAGTTCGCGATCGGGATCGACCACCTGGCGTACACCGCGGTGCAGCGCCCGGGCCTGCGGCGAATGGCGCTGCTCCGGCAGCCAGATCGCGACCGCGTAGACGATGCTGCCCAGCAACGGGAACATGAAGAGAATGATCAGCCAGTAACGGTCCTGGCCGCTGCGGATCGCGTGGACGGCGAAGAACAACGCGATGGCGATGTGCAGACCTATGCCGATGGGCATGACCGGAAGACGCTCGCAGTGGATACCGGAGCGCATCTTCGGCGAACGACGTCGGCAATGCCAGCGTCGCCGCGCTGCGCTCAGAATCTCGAGGTCTCCAGGGCCACATCCGCCCATTGCCAGGCGTCGCGGAAGCGGCGCTCGGCTTCGGCGGCGGCGCGGGAGTCGCCGCGCGCGCGCTCGGCGGCGGCCAGGCCGCGCAGCGACCAGCCGTTGTGGGGATAGGCGAGCAGGTCTTCTCGATAGGTCGCGGCGGCGGCGTCGGCACGGCCGGCCTCCAGCAGGGCGGCGCCCAGGTACGGCCGCACCGGCAGCGGCCAGTCCGAGGGCTCGTTGTAGTTGAGCCGGCTCTCGGCGGCGGCGGCCTCGGTCAGCGCGGCCAGCCCGCCGTCGCGGTCTCCCGAGGCCAGTGCGAGTTCGCCGCGCAGCATCGCTTCGGCGACGTCGAGCACGCGGTCGGCCGGATTGATGTCCCACAGCACCAGCGTGGTCATGGCCGGGTCCTCGGCAATGCCGCGCAGCGCGTCCAGTTCGGCGGTCGCCGCCCGGTGATCGCCGAGGCGGGTGTGGGCCATGCCGCGGGCGAAATGCCAGATCGCGGTCGGGTAGGGCTGCGAGGCCGGTGGCGGGACCGCGAGGATCTCGTCCCAGCGCCCGAACCGTACCCGGGTCAGCAGCGGCGCAACGACGAACTGCTGCATGAAGTTCATCTCGTCCAGGCGCGCCAGGTCGGCACGGCTAGCGGTCTGTCCGGCCGCCCGCAGGGCCAGGGTGCTGGAGCCGTGCAGGCCCGCGGTCAGGGTGGCGAAATGCCAGTTGTGCGGGACGTAGCCGAGCGGATAGATGCCGTTGCTGCCGCGGCATACCGACAGGAAGGCGGCGTCGGCGGTGGTCGCGGACAGGTTGCTGAGGGTCGCGTCGTGGTAGCGGCCGACGCGGATGTAGACATGCGCCGGCATGTGCACCAGATGCCCGGAGCCGGGCGCCAGTCCGCCGAGCAGGTCGGCGTAGGGCTCGGCGCGTCCGGGTTCGGGCGAGGCCTCGACCGCATGGATGTAGTAGTGGGCGGCGCCGATATGGCGTGGGTTGCGCGCGAGCACGCCCTCGAATGCCGCCAGGATCGCCGGCGTGTCGCCGTTCGGGGTGCCGTCCGCGTCCCAGTAGGCCCACGGCGACAGGTCCATCAGCGCCTCGCCGTACAGGGTCGCGATGTCGTCGTCCTCCGGAAAGCGGCGGTGGGCGTCGGCCATGGCCTCGGCATAGGCGCGATCGAGCGCGCCGCGGTCCGCCGGCGCCGGGTCGGCATAGCGGGTGGCCAGGGCCTCGATCAGGGCG
>NZ_VICD02000003.1 GCF_006546735.2 Marilutibacter maris
CCGCCGGACAGGGTCACGCCCAGCAGGTTCTCGTTGATGGTGTAGGCCTTCTGCTTGGCGCGCACGCCGAAGCCGCGGTCCTCCAGGTACTTCTGTTCGTAGGCCCGGACCTCGGTGTGCTCCTTCTGGATCTCGCGGATCGGGGCGACGATCTCGTAGTCGCCCAGCGCCTTGACCGCGAGGTCGAAACGGACCTGGTCGTTGCCCATGCCGGTGCAGCCGTGGGCGATCGCGCGGGTACCCAGCTCGGCGCAACGCGCCAGCGCGGCCTCGACGATCAGATAGCGATCGGACACCAGCAGCGGGTACTGGCCCTGGTAGCCCTCGCCCGCCCATACGAACGGCTTGACGAAGCCCGACCAGATCGCCGGACCGCCGTCGACGGTCAGGTGCGAGGCCACGCCCAGCTCGGCGGCGCGCTGCTCGATGAACGCGCGCTCCTCGGCGTCGACGCCGCCGGTGTCGGCGAACACGGTGTGGACGTTCCAGCCGCGTTCCTGCAGGTAGGGGACGCAGAAGCTGGTGTCGAGGCCGCCGGAGAAGGCGAGAACGATGTCCTTGCTCATGGGATTGGGGGTTCCGGGAAGTCGTGGAGGAAAGAAGAAAGGGGACGGGAAGTGAGCGACCGGATCAGCCGCCGATCAGCGCGGCCATGACCGCCTTCTGCACGTGCAGGCGGTTCTCGGCCTCGTCGATCGCGATGCAGTTGGGCGAGTCCATCACCGCGTCGGTCGCCTTGACGTTGCGGCGCAGCGGCAGGCAGTGCGAGAACACGCCATTGTTGGTCAGCGCCATCTTCGCCTCGTCGACGATGAAGTGCTTGTACTGGTCGCGGATCGGCTTCTCCGGCGCCCAGTTGCCGAAGTACGGCAGCGCCCCCCAGCTCTTGGCGTAGACCACGTCGGCGCCGGCATAGGCGCTGTCAATGTCATGGCTGACGGTCAGCGAACCGCCGTTCTCGGCGACATTGCGACGGCCCCAGTCCATGTAGCGCTCGTCGAGCACGTACTCGGGGGTCGGGCACAGCAGGGTCACGTCCATCCCCAGGCGGGTGGCGATGGTCAGCGCCGAGTTGGCGACCGCGGTATTGAGCGGCTTGGGGTGGTAGGTCCAGGTCAGCACGTACTTCCTGCCACGCAGGTCGCGGGTGCCGAAGTGCTCCTGCAACGCCAGCGCATGGGCCAGCTCCTGGCACGGATGGGTGATCGTCTCCATGTTGATCACCGGCACCGGCGAGTACTTTGCGAAGCTCCTGAGGACGATGTCCTCGCGGTCGCGGGCCCAGTCGACGAACTTGGGGAAGGCGCGCACGCCGATCAGGTCGACGTAGCGACCGAGCACCTTCGCCACCTCGGCGATGTGCTCCTCCGCGTCGCCGTCCATCACCGTGCCGAGGTCGAACTCGATCGGCCACGCGTCCTTGCCCGGCTGCAGCACGATCGCATGGCCGCCGAGCTGGAACGCGCCCAGTTCGAAGCTGGTGCGGGTGCGCATCGAGGGGTTGAAGAACACCAGGGCGATCGAGCGGCCCTTGAGCTGGTCGCCCAGCTTGCTGCGCTTGAACTCGGTCGCCTGCAGCAGCAAGGCGTCGAGGTCGGGACGGGACCAGTCCTGGGTATTCAGGAAATGCTTCATCACGGATTCCAAGGCGGGGTACCTGTCGCGGTACCGGGAGGGTTTGCCGGGCCCAGAAAGCAAAAAAGCCCAGCATCGAGGCTGGGCTTTTCATGTGTCATCCGCGTGATGCGGATGCTCCATGGAAACAGGCGATGTCGCCTACCCAGCCAGTCGTGGCGGGTACGGTCGGCGCGCGCGCGAGGTCATGCCCGCCGCCATCCAGGCGGAGGTCAGGATTTCGGCGTCGGCGTAGGTCGCGTTCATCAGGGGGCGAATGCTCGCACGGCGCGCGCGCGGGCGCAAGCGCGCCCGCGGCGGCGGGAATCAGCGGTCATTGGCGACCGGCACCACCGGGGTGATCGAGACCCGGATCCGCAGCCGGTTGCCGGGGTCGTCGCGCAGCCGCGAGCGGTACTTGGCGCCCTTGTAGAGGTAGTCGACATCGTAGGCGATCGGGCGATGGAACTCGCGTTCGACCGCCACCGAGCGGCATTCCACCGGCTCGTCCTCCTCGCGGCCGCCGTTGCGGGTCAGCGCGTCCTTGACCGCGCCGACCATCCGCGACAGCCGCGAGTCGCTCTCGCTGGGGGGACGCGGCGACTGGTCGCACTCCTCCTCCATGCGGGTCGCGGTGAGGGTCTGGTAGACCGGCGTCACCCGCAGCACCTGCGCATAGTCGTAGCGCACGTTCTCCGCCTGCACGACCACGCTGTCCTGCGCGCGCGCAGCCGGCAAGGCGGCCACGAGCACGGCGATCAACAGCAGGCGCGACGACAACAGGGTTCGGGGCATCTCGCGGGGGCGGTCGGGGCTACCGCGAAATTGTATGTGCAGACCCCGCGGATGGCATGAACCCCGGCTGTCGTCGGTCTCGCCGGCCCGGGGCGCCGCAACCGCGACCGGCGACCTCATCGCTCCAGCCCGCGGCACCGCCGCCCTACCCCTGATCCGCCAACTCCCCCTAGAATGCCTGCAAACATCGTTTCGTCTTCCATGAGCCTCCATCTCTACAACAGCCTGACCCGGCGGGTCGAAGCCTTCAAGCCGGCCGATCCGGCGCGCACCACGATGTACGTGTGCGGCCCGACCGTCTACAACTACGTCCATATCGGCAACGCGCGCGGGCCGGTCGTGTTCGGCGTGCTCGCCGACCTGTTGCGGCGGCGCTTCGGCGCCCTCGCCTATGCCCGCAACATCACCGACATCGACGACAAGATCAATGCCTCGGCGTCGGAACAGGGCGTGCCGATCTCGGTGATCACCGAGCGCTTCACCGCCGCCTACCGCGAGGACATGGCCGCGCTCGGCGTTGCCGCGCCGGACCTGGAGCCGGCCGCGACCGCGCACATCGGCGAGATCGTCGCGATGATCCAGCGCCTGGTCGAGGCCGGCCACGCCTACGCCGCCGAGGGCCACGTGCTGTTCGCGGTCGACAGCTTCGACCGTTACGGCAAGCTGTCCGGACGCGATCCCGACGAGATGCTGGCCGGTGCCCGCATCGAGGTCGCCCCTTACAAGAGGGGCGCCGGCGACTTCGTGCTGTGGAAGCCCTCCAGCGACGACCTACCCGGCTGGGACTCGCCGTGGGGTCGCGGCCGCCCCGGCTGGCACATCGAGTGCTCGGCGATGGCCGCCGCCCACCTGGGCGAGACCATCGACATCCACGCCGGCGGCGTCGATCTGCAGTTCCCGCACCACGAGAACGAGGTCGCGCAGAGCGAGTGCGCGCACGGCGGCCGCACCTTCGCCCGCTTCTGGCTGCACAACGGCATGCTCAACTTCGACGGCGCGAAGATGTCGAAGTCGGTCGGCAACATCGCCCGCGTCCACGATCTGGTGCGCGCGCACCCGCCCGAAGCGCTGCGCTACGCGCTGCTGTCGGCGCACTACCGCGGCCCGCTGGACTGGTCGGACGGCCTGATCGAGCAGAGCGTGCGCACCCTCGACCGGCTCTACGGCACCCTGCGCGACCTCGCCGACGTCGATGCCGACGCGCGCATTCCGGATGCGATCGAGGCGGCGCTGGACGACGACCTCAACACCCCGCAGGCGCTGGCCGAGCTGGCCGGGATCGCCGGCGAGGCGCGCAAGGCCGGCGATGCCGCCGAACGTGCGCGGCTGAAGTCGGAGCTGCTCGGCGCCGGCCTGGCGCTGGGCCTGCTGCAGCAGGACCCGGCCACCTGGTTCGCGCGTGGCGCCTCCGGCGAGGACGACGCCCGCATCCAGGCCCTGGTCGACGAGCGCGTCGCCGCCAAGCAGGCGCGCGATTTCGCCCGCGCCGACGCGATCCGCGACCAGCTCGCCGCCGAAGGCATCGTGCTGGAAGACACGCCGCAGGGCGTGCGCTGGGTCAGGAAGGTCGCCTGACGCACCAGCGCCGCTCCTACGAAATGCGGTACGACATGGCCCCGCCCTCCCCTGAGTGAGGGGGCGATTCGCATCGCAGATGCGAATGGGGGTGTGGCGGCGCACCGGCGGGGCCCAAGGTTTGCGCAGCAAACTTTGGGGATTCCCGGGCGCGCAGCCCGGGGATCGTGGCGTACGCCGCTCCTACGGCGGGGGCATGGCCCACCCGCCTCATCGGCCGTTGCCGGCAACGGCGTAGAATCGAACATGTGATGAATGCCGTGACTGCTCCCGTATCCCCGTTTCCGCTCGAGCCCAGCGCCGCCGACGCGCAGGCCGCGATCCGCGACGAATTCGCCTTCTTCGGCGACTGGTCCGAGCGCTACCAGTACCTGATCGACCTCGGCCGCAAGCTGCCTGGGCTGCCGGAGGCGTGGAAGACCGACGCGCATCGCCTGCACGGCTGCCAGTCGATGGTCTGGATCGTTCCCGAGGGCGATGCCTCGCGGCTGGACTTCCACGCCATCAGCGACTCGGCGATCGTCTCGGGCCTGATCTACCTGGCCCTGCGCGTGTACTCGGGTCGCAGCGCCGCCGAGATCGCCGCGACCGATGCCGACTACATCGCCGACATCGGTCTGGCCAGGCACCTGTCGCCGACCCGCAGCAACGGGCTGGCCTCGCTGCTGGCCTTCATCCGCGCCGAGGCCGCCAGGCATCTGTGAGCGCGCCCGCGCCCACCACCTGGGCGCTGCTGCGCAACCCCGGCTTCTCGGGACTGCTGGCCTACCGCCTGCTGACGATGCTGTCCTACCAGATCGTCGCGGTGACGGTCGGCTGGCACATCTACCAGATCACCCGCGACGCGCTTTCCCTCGGCCTGATCGGACTGGCCGAGGTGGTGCCGTTCATCGCGATGGCGCTGTTCGCCGGCTACGCGGTCGATCACCTGCCGCGACGCAAGGTCGGCATGTTCGCCTGTATCGGGCTGGTGCTCACCACCCTGTGGCTGGCGGCGGTCGCCGCCGGCACCCTGCCCTCGTTCGGGACCGCCGCCATCTACGCCGCGATCGCGCTCAACGGCGTGGTGCGCGCGTTCCTGCGACCGGTCTACGCCTCGCTGTTCGCGCGCGTGCTCAAGCGCCAGCACTTCGGCAAGGGCGCCGGGATCGGCAGCGTGGTGATGCAGACCGGCCTGGTCGCGGGCCCGGCGCTGGGCGGCGCGCTGATCGCCTTCGGCGGCATCACCGCCTCGTACCTGGTCGCCGCCGCGCTGGCGGCGGTCGCCGCGGTCGCGATACGCCTGTTGCGGGTCACCGAACCGGCGCTGCCGGCCGAACGCGGACCAGTATTGCGCAGCATCGGCGAGGGCCTGCGCTTCGTGTTCGGCAACCAGGTGGTACTCGGCGCACAGGCGCTGGACATGTTCTCGGTGCTGTTCGGCGGCGCGGTCGCGCTGCTGCCGGCGTTCGTCACCGAGGTGTTCGCGCAGGGGCCGGAGGCGCTCGGGATCCTGCGTGGCGCGCCGGCGGCCGGCGCCCTGCTGATGGCGGTCTGGCTGGCGCGCAATCCACCCGAACGCCACGCCGGGCGCCTGCTGCTGGCGGCAGTGGCCGGCTTCGGGCTGTGCATCATCGGTTTCGCCATCGCCCGCGAGTTCTGGCTGGCGGCGGCGCTGCTGGCCCTGTCCGGGGCCTGCGACAGCGTCTCGGTGGTGCTGCGCACGACGATCCTGCAGTTGGCCACCCCCGATCACATGCGCGGGCGGGTCGCCGCGATCAACGGCATCTTCGTCGGTTCGTCGAACGAGCTGGGCGCGTTCGAGTCCGGCGTCGCCGCGCGCCTGCTCGGCCTGGTGCCTTCGGTGATATTCGGCGGCTGCATGACCGTCGCGATCACCGCCACGACCGCCCGGCTGGCACCGAAGCTCCGTCGGCTGGACCTGCGCGAGCTGCACTAACCGCAGCGGCGCCGCTGCCGACATCCCTCCGGGCGCACCGACGCTGGCGCGGCGATCCGGAGGGTGGCTGGAGCATGTCGGCACGGACCACGAAAAAGCCCGGCCGAGGCCGGGCTTTGCGCCCCGTCGGGGCGTCGGCGACCGGCGTCGTGCCGGTTCGCGGAGGGCGGTCAGTCGCCCATCTGCTTCTGCAGGTGCTCCCAGCGCTCCTGCGCATCGATCGTGCGCTCGGCGGTCAGACGCGCCTCGAGACGCTCCAGGCCGATCTCCTCGCCGGTGTCGAGGCAGTAACCGTAGTCGCCGCTGTCGACCCGCTTGAGGGTGCTGTCGATCTTGCTGATCAGTTTGCGATAGCGGTCGCGGGTCCGCAGCTCGAGCGAGTTCTCGGTCTCGCGGGTCGCACGCTCGGCCTCGTCGCCGACATCGCGGACCTCTTCCTTCAGGTTCTCGATGGTCTGCTTGGACTCTTCGACCAGGTCGGCGCGCCACTGCAGCAGGCGCTGGCGGAAGTACTCCAGTTGCAGCGCGCTCATGTACTCCTCGTCGGGACCGGGCTTGTAGCCCTCCGGCAGGATCGGGCGTCCGGTCGCGGAATCGGTCTCGTGGGGCACCACCTTGAACTTGCTCTTCGGCGCCGGCGCCTGCGGACGCGCCGCCACCGCCACCGCCACCGCCACCTTGCCGGCGGCGCGCTTGGCGACCACCTTGGACGGGGCCGGCGCCTCGGCCTTCGCCGGCGCGGTCCTGGTCGCCGGACGGGCCGCCGGCTTCTTCACCACGCTGGTACGGACCGGGGCCTTGGCCTCAGCGGGGCTGGCCTTCTTGGCGACGGCTTTCTGGGCTACGACTTTCTTGGTCACTGTCTTCTTGGTCACTGCGGGTTTGGCTGCTGTGGACTTGGCGGCGGGCTTCTTGGCGACGGCGGGCTTGACCGCCTTCCTGGCCGCCTTCTTGACCGCCGGCTTGGCGACCGGCTTCTTGGCGGCCACCTTCTTGGGCGCCGGCTTCTTGGCGACGGCCTTCTTGGTCGGCGCTTTCTTCGTCACGGGCTTCTTGGCCGCAGCCTTCTTCGCCGGCGCCTTCTTCGTCACCGCCTTCTTCGCCACCGGCTTGGCGGCAGGCTTTTTCGCTACGGGCTTTTTCGCCGCCGGCTTCTTCACCGCCACCTTCTTGGCTGCGGCCTTCTTCACGGCGGGCTTCTTGGCGGCGGCTTTCTTCACGGCAACCTTTTTCACGGGAGTCTTCTTGGCCGACGACTTGCCCGCCACGGCCTTCTTGGCGGCCTTCTTCGGCACAGCCTTCTTGGCGACGGGCTTGGCGACCTTCTTGGCCGGCTTGGCGGCCTTTGCTGGTTTCTTTTTCACTGCCACGGGCGACTTGTCCTTCTGGTTCCCTTGTGACGGGAAAGCGCGCTGTTATACCCTGCCACGGCTACCGCGGCAACCGCGCCCCCTGCGGATTTCCGCCATCCTACACGCCGTGATCGATCGTCTCTTCATCGCCCTTTTACGCTTCTACAAACGGTGGATAAGTCCGCTGCTGGGGCCCCGTTGCCGCTTCTACCCCAGTTGCTCGGACTATGCGATGCAGTCGATCGCGCGCTTCGGGACGCTGAAGGGCAGCTGGCTGGCCGCTCGTCGGCTCGCCCGTTGCCACCCACTGAACCCGGGCGGATTCGACCCGGTGCCCCCCGCGCCCGGCCAGGACGCCCTCTCAGACACGAATCCGGAGCCGCCTACATGCCGACATCCCCATCGACACTGATAGTAAACGCCCGCCTGGTGAACGAAGGCCGTGAGCTGGAGGGCGATCTGCGCATTGCCGACGGCCGCATCGCCGAAATCGGGACCGGGCTCTCATCCCATTCCGGCGAGCAGGTCGTCGATGCCGGCGGCCGGCGCCTGCTGCCGGGGATGATCGACGACCAGGT
This sequence comes from Marilutibacter maris, assembly GCF_006546735.2. Classification (GTDB taxonomy): domain Bacteria; phylum Pseudomonadota; class Gammaproteobacteria; order Xanthomonadales; family Xanthomonadaceae; genus Marilutibacter; species Marilutibacter maris. Next base: position 7,854 of record NZ_VICD02000003.1, read on the forward strand.
CCACTTCCGCGAACCGGGCATGGAATACAAGGCCGACATGGCGACCGAGTCGGCGGCCGCGGTCGCCGGCGGCCTGACCAGCTTCATGGACATGCCCAACACCACCCCGCCGACCCTCGATGCGGCCGCGCTGGAGAACAAGTACCAGCGGGCCAGCGGCCGCGCCTGGGGCAACTTCGGCTTCTACATGGGCGCCAGCAACGACAATCTGGAAGCGATCCGCAGCCTCGACCCGCTGACCGCGCCCGGAGTGAAGGTGTTCATGGGCGCCTCGACCGGCAACATGCTGGTCGACGACCCGGACACCCTCGACGCGATCTTCCGCGACGTGCCGACCCCGATCATCACCCATTGCGAAGACACCCCGATGATCGAGGCCGAAACCGCCCGCTACAAGGCGAAGTACGGCGACGACATCCCCGCCGCCTGCCACCCTGACATCCGCTCGCGCGAGGCCTGCATCAAGTCGACCCGGCTGGCGCTGGAGCTGGCGCGCCGCCATGGCACCCGCCTGCACGTGCTGCACATCTCCACCGCCGACGAGCTGGCGCTGTTCGAGGCCGGCCCGCTGATCCGCGCCGACGGCAGCCGCAAGCAGATCACCGCCGAGACCTGCATCCACTTCCTGCGCTTCGACCGCCGCGACTACGAGGCCCTCGGCCACCTGATCAAGTGCAACCCGGCGATCAAGGACCCGTCCGACCGCGAAGCGCTGATCCGCGCGGTGGCCGGCGACATCATCGACGTGCTCGCCACCGACCACGCGCCGCATACCCTGGAGGAGAAGCACAACCCCTACGTGCGCGCGCCCAGCGGCCTGCCCCTGGTGCAGTTCGCCCTGGTGGCGGCGCTGGAGCTGGTCCACGAGGGCCACATGGACACCGCCCGGGTCGTGCAGAAGTTCGCCCACGCGCCGGCGCAGTTGTTCGACGTGACCGAGCGCGGCTTCCTGCGCGAGGGGTATTTCGCCGACCTGGTGCTGATCGACGACGCTCCCGCCGATGGCGCCCCGTTCATCGTCGAGCGCTCGCAGGTGCTGTCCAAGTGCGGCTGGTCGCCGTTCGAGGGCCGCGGCTTCCGTTCGCGGATCGCCTCGACCTGGGTCAACGGCGTCCAGGCCTGGGACGGCCAGCGCCTGGTCGGAGCCCCCAACGGCCAGCGCCTGGCCTTCAGCCGATGACCGGCACTTCCAGGTCCGTCGGCCTCGGCCGGATTTCCGCCCTGCTCCTGCTGTCGGCCTGCACCGGCCAGCCCTCCGGCGCGAACGCCGCACCCGCGACCCAGGCCGAGCGGCCGCCCTCGCTGCCACCGGTGGCGCGTCCGCATACGCGGCCGACCGGGGTCACTTTCCTGCCGACCTCGGTTCCCCAGGGCGCGCTGGTGGTCGGCCTGACCGACCCGGCGGCCCGGGTCGAGTACGACGGCCGCACCCTCAGGGTTTCGCCGCAGGGGCGCTTCGCGTTCGGCATCGCCCGCGACGCCAGCGGCACCGCCCAGGTCCGCATCACCCAGGCCAACGGTCAGACCCTGGTGCAACGCGTCGCGATCACCCCGCGCGACTGGCCGATCGAACGGGTCAATGGCGTACCGCCGAAGACGGTCAACCCGCCGCGGGCGATCGCCGAGCGCATCGCCCGCGAACAGGCCGAGGTGACCGAAGCGCGCCGCCGCGACGACGACCGCGCCGACTTCGCGCAGGACTTCATCTGGCCGGTGCAGGGCCGGATCAGCGGCCGCTTCGGCAACCAGCGCGTCTACAACGGCACTCCGAAGTCGCCGCACTCGGGGATGGACATCGCCGCCCCCAACGGCACCCCGGTCAAGGCCCCCGCCGGCGGCGTGGTGACCTATGCCAATCCGGACATGTACCTGACCGGCGGCACCGTGCTGATCGACCATGGCCACGGCATCAGCTCGAACTTCCTGCACCTGTCGCGACTGGACGTGAAGGTCGGCGACCGGGTCGAACAGGGCCAGGTGATCGCCGCGGTCGGCGCGACCGGACGCGCGACGGGGCCGCATCTGCATTGGGGGATGAATTGGTTCACCACCCGCATCGACCCTTTGTTGCTGGTCGAGCACGGGCCGTAACCCTCCCATCGTTCGCCATCACCACGCGCGGCGGCGCGTTCGTCATCGCTGCCGTGCCGGGGGCCACCTGGCGCGGTTCACCACCCGTATCGACCCTTTGTTGCTGGTCGAGCACGGGCAGTAACCCTCCCATCGTTCGCCATCACCACGCGCGGCGGCGCGTTCGTCATCGCTGCCGTGCCGGGGGCCACCTGGCGCGGTTTACCACCCGCATCGACCCTTTATTGTTGGTCGAGCACGTGCAGTAACCCTTCCCCCGCTCCTACGGCATCGCCGCGTGTGACCCAGCCCCCTGAGTCAGGGGGCGATTCGCGCGTAGCGCGAATGGGGGTGTGGAAGTGCAACGGCGGGGCCCAAGGTTTGCGAAGCAAATTTTGGGGATTCCCGGGCGCAGCCCGGGAGTCGCGGCTCACGCCGCTCCTACAACGCTCCTGCGAACGCGGTGACCTGGGCGATGAACCCTCCCATCATCCCGTCGCCGTCACCCACGTCCGTACTCCCCGGAGGAATCGTAGGAGCGGCGTAAGCCGCGATGAAGCCTTCCCATCAAACCCATCGCGGCCTACGCACCTCATGGATCGGCGGCGTCGCCCTCAGCCGTGCCAGTCGGGCGCCTGCATCAGCCGGCCCAGCGGCCGGTGGCAGGGGGTGCGCGCCAGGTCGCCGGGGCTGACCCCTTTCGGATTGATCGCCGCGAACGGCAGCACCGCCTCCGGCAGGCCCATCAGGGCCGAGCGCGCGGCGACCTTGAACTGTTCCGGCACCTGGTCGTTTACGCCCAGCCGGGCCCTCACCTCGGCCGCCATCGCCGCCAGTTCGGCATCGGCGACCTCGCCGAACAGGCGCTCCAGATCGGCCGGTGGCGCGGCCTCGCTCAATGCGCCGACCGGCAACATCCGCGCCTTGCGCTGCGGCCGCATCAGCGACCAGACCTCGGCGACCAGCCTGCCGATGTCGCCGGTGTACGGCGCCGGTGGATCCAGCGGCGGCACCACGACGATCTCGGGGGCCAGCCGCCCCTTCGGCGTCGCCGCGTTCTCGGCGAAGCTGCGATAGACGAATTCGCTGCAGGTCATCCGCTGCGCGTCGTCGTCCAGCAGGCTGTCGAAGGCCACCCGCAGCACCCATCGCAACCATGACGGCGCATTCGGGAACGCCTTCCCGCGCACCGCGACGACGATGCCGATCATCGCCAGCTCGCTGGTCGCATACGGCAGGCCGAGCAGGCCGGCCGCGTGCTCGATCACCCGCGAGCGGTCCTCGATGGACAACGGATTGCGATCGTAGGCGACCGGACGGAAGGCATCGACCAGGAACACCGGACTGCCCTCGCCCAGCCGCGAAGCCAGTGGCGTCGCCACCACCCCGTGGGTGACCGATTCGTACAACTGACCGTCCTCGGCCATCACCGCGCTGTGGCTGTACACGCTGTCGCAGGCCCAGGCGATCAGCGTCGACAGCTCGCTGCGGCCCCGCATCAGCAATACGTCGCCAGGCTCGACGACCTCCGGACCGACCGGATGGACCGGCTGCGCGCGCGCATCTAGATTCATCGTAGTGCCCCCCTGAAGGCCACTGCTGGGTGAATGTCGCTTCTTCAGCTGTCGACGCGGTTCTCCGCGTCCACCGGCCAGCGCTCAGGCACGGGCGCCGCGCTCGCGGAGCATGGGCCTGATATGGCCGATGACACGATCGCGGCCGGCCGACTTGCTCGCATACAGCGCGGCGTCGGCCCGCTCGAGCAATTGCCCGGGCGACTCGCCGGGCTGCAACTCTGCAACACCGAGGCTGAGGGTCACGTCAACGACCGCGCCATCGACCGCGATCGGACGGCTGTTCACCGCCGAGCGCAGGTTCTCGGCGACCCCGACCGCCTCCCTCAGCCCGGTGCATGGCAACAACACCACCATCTCGTCGCCGCCGTAGCGACCGATCTGGTCGTAGGTGCGCAGACGATTGCGCACGCGCAGCGAGACGATGCGGATGCATTCGTCGCCGACCCGGTGCCCGTGGGTGTCGTTGATCCGCTTGAAGTGGTCGATGTCGAAGAACACCAGCGAGAACGGCATGCCCGACTTGTGGGCCTCGTCGACCCCGGCCTTGAGCAGGTCCTCGATCACCGGTCTGGAGCTGGCTCCGGTCAGGGCGTCGTAGGAGGCCATGTGGCTGGCCTGGTCGCGATCGCGCCGCAGCTCGTGCATCTTGTCGGCCAATCCCACGGTAATGATCAGCCCGGCCACCGCGAACCCGGCCGGATAGGCGTACGCCAGCCAGTAGGGGCCGTCCCACACCCCCAGCAACTGCAGCACCCGCATGGTGACCAGGGTCATCAATGGCAGCCAGGAGATCAGCACGAAGCGCGCTGCCCGCTGCCCGCGCACCGAGCCCGAGACGCTGGCGAACAACACCAGCAGTACCGAAGCGAGGATCACCAGGTTGCCGACCAGGGCCACGTAGGGCGACAGGCTGAACACCGCCAGCGCCGCCAACAGCAGGGCCACCCCGCTGCAGGCCTGCAGCGCACGCAGCAGCCGCGGCTGCCGCAGCCGCAGTTCCAGGAAATGGCCGAGGAAGCCGTTGCTGGTCGCCAGCGCCAGGAACCCGAACACGCGACCGGCCCGGGGGTCGCCGGACAGCAACCCGGCCAGTCCCGGGAAGATCCGCAGATCGCCGCCCAGGGTCGCCAGGTACAGCACCTGGCACAACAGGGTGACCATCAGATAGGCGTAGGCGCGCTCGCCGATACCGGCCCAGAAGCCCAGTGCGAGCACCGCCAGCACCAGCATCGTCGACAGGATCACCGCCCGCCAGCCGGCATAGGCCAGATCCCGGCGGTGGCTCCAGGCCGCCGACTCCACCGAGACCCCGATCGTGATCGGGGTGGGCGCGTGCAGGCGGACATCGACATGCTGGCCGCGCTCGAGCCCCTGCGGCAGCGGAATGAAGAAGGCGCGCGCCGAGTGGGCCAGGTCGGCATCGGCACCCATCAGCGCCCGCCGCAGCGGTGCGCGGTCGCCGGGACGCCAGGCCTCGACCCGGCTCAGGTACGGAAAATGCAGGACCAGCAGCGGGTCGGATGAAGCGGGGATCGCCTCCAGCGCGGTGATCCGCCACCAGTGCACTCCGGTCTCGCGCTCGGACAGCGCCCGCCCGTCGCCGAGCGGTACGAAATCCGCGTCGAAATCGCCCGCCAGTATCCGTGCCGGTACCGGGTCGCCGTCGAGGCGGGACACGTCGAGGGCCTGCGCGCGCCCTTCGGCCGCGACAGCCAGCAACAGCAGCAATGCGAATGCCTGCCACCCCCGACGCAAGGACTTCCCCCCGGATCGTCCGCCACGTACCGCCCGAGCATAGCCGATCAGCGCATCGGCAGCGCGCGGAGGGGGTATCGCGGGGGGATGAGCGCCCGACGAAGGGGCGGCTGGAGGCTAGCGGGGACCGGAACCGCTGACCCGGGCGACGGCGTCGTGCGGGTGCAGGCTCTCGAAGTGCGCGACCTCGGCTTCGAAGCGCTCCACGTGCGGGTCGTGCGCGAGCACCGAGGCGACCCGCCGCGCGGCGTCCTCGCAGAACATCAGGTTGGCCGCGTTCAGTGCGGCGAAGGCCTGCTCGTCCTGACGCTTGACCGCGGTCTGGACCGGTGTCGCCAGGCGCTGTTCGAGCGCGTCGATCATCGCCGCCAGCGGCAGCTCCTCGAACTGCGGCCGCAGTTGCAGGCGCACGCTGGCGCGGCTGCGCTGGGCGTGCGGGGTCGCCGCCAGGCCGCGCTCGGAGGCCAGCCAGTCGCCGACCACCGAGGTCGAGATCGGGCGCGCGTCGGCGAAATCGGCGACGAAACGCTCGGCATTGAGCTGCCGCGACAGCGCCGCCGAGGCCGGACACGTGCTGGAGTACTCGACCGAGAACGCCAGCGACAGCCGCAGGTGACCGTCCTCGAGCAGGGCCTCGATCTCGACCGGATAGCGCTTCCAGCCGGCATTGCCGCTGGCCAGTGCCGGCCGCAGCAGCATCTGGTCGTAGCGCAGCACCAGCCGCGCCGACGAGGACAGCCCTTCCTGCGAGTCGACCAGCGACTGCAGCACCCGGCGCAATCCCGCCGGCGTCACCGCCTCGCTGGCGAAGGCATCCTGCAGGCGCAGGTACAGGCGCGACATGTGGATGCCGCGCGCATCGGCGTCGTCCAGGCTGACCGCGACATCGACCGAGGCGGCGACCTGGACCGGCTCACCGCCCGGCGTGGCCACCCGCAGCGGCAGCGCGATGTGCGACATGCCGACCCATTCCAGCGTGCGGGCCTCGGCGGCGGCCTCGAAGGCTACGTCGGGGAGCTGTCGGGTCTGGCTGCTTGGAGGAGTCACGGTGGGGCCTGGATTCGGTGCGGGGACGTCGTTCACCCGGTCGGAAATGGGGGCATCGGCGACCGATGCAACAGCGCCGACCGGGCCGCCATTGTAACGGCCCGCCCGGGCGCGGCCCTGAGCGGAGGCGGAACAGTCAGTTCCGCGGGCGCGCCCGCGCCGAGCGCCAGGCGATCGCCAACGACCGCCAGGGCTTCAACGCGCGGGCCGGCTCGGCATGGCCCAGGCGGGCATGGGCCAGTGCGGTCCACAGACGCCTGGGCACGGTCCGCGCCGGCGCCTGCGGCCAGCGCTGGCGCAGTTGCTCGGCCCAGATCGCCAGCGGCGTGCCCTCGCCGGCGCGGGCGACGATCGCCAACGGCACGTGAGCGTCGCCCTCATGGAAGAAACGCGACTGCAACAGTGCGGCCACGACCGCATCGCGCGAACCCTGGGCATCGTCGTCGCCGGCACCGATGAACAGGCGCTGCTCGACGGCAGCGACGGCGGCGGCGAAAGGCTCCAGCGCGGCGAAGGCCTCGGCGTGGTCGCGCGGACGCTCGCGGCTGGCCCGCAGCGTCGGCAGGGCCGCGGCCAAGGCCGCCCAGTCCGCCGATTGCCGCTGCAGGGCGATCCCCAGTGGATGACGGCGGGCACCGCGCGACCAGCCCTGCAGCTCCTCGCCCCACCAGGCCAGCTTCGCTTCGCCCGGGCGCGGATCGCGACCGCCCCAGGCGGCATCGCCCAACTCCTGCAGCAGCGCCGCCCAGGCCAGCGCCGACCCGCGTTGCGGCGCCGGCACGAACACCTCGGCCACGCCCCATTCCGGCCAGCGTTGCCGCCACTTGGCGAGGAAGCTGTCGAGCGCGGCCGGGTCGTTGCCGGCGGACGGCAGTCCGGCACGCTCGTCGGTCGTGTTCATGACCGCGGCCAGCGGGCCGGATCGGCCAGCTCGGCCGGATGCTCGACCATGATGTCGCCGCCCCAGCCCGCGGGATCGTCGCCGGCCAGGCGGTAGCCCCACAGCGCGACCACCGAACGCATCCCGGCCGCACGCGCGGCAACGATGTCGCGTTCGTCGTCGCCGACATAGACGCAGTCCGACGCGGCGACGCCGATCCTGTCGGCGGCGACCGTCAGCGGCAGCGGATCGGGCTTGCGCACCGGCAGGGTGTCGCCGCCGATCAGGACCGCGCTGCGGCTGTCCCAGCCCAGGTGCGGCAACAGCTCGCGGGCGAGATATTCGGGCTTGTTGGTGACGATGCCCCAGATCGTCCCGGCCGCCTCCAGCGCGCCGAGCATCGCCTCGACGCCGTCGAACACGCCCTGGTGGGCGCCGATCTGGCGCTGGTACTGATCGAGCAGCTCGGGCACCCAGGACTCGCGCTCGGTCTCGGGCAGGTCCGGGAACGCCGCCAGCAGCATCGCGCGGGCACCGCGGGAGACGCTGGGGCGGAATTCGGGCAGCGACATCGGGGGCCGGCCGCGCGCCGCCCTCATCGCGTTGGCGGCGGCGAGCAGGTCGTGGGCGCTGTCGGCCAGGGTGCCGTCGAGATCGAACAGCACCGCCTTCGGGAAACCGGCGGTCGCCGCCGCGACACGCGTGCCGCGGTGTTCTCCGACCATGCTCATTCGGGTTTCACCGCGCAGGCCAGGTAGTTGACGTCGGTACGACCGATCACCCGGGCGCTGTTGCGCCAGGGCTCATAGGCCAGCCCGCTGACATCCTCCAGTTGCAGACCGGCCGCGCGCAGCCAGGCCGCCAGTTCCGACGGCTTGATGAAGTCGCGGTACTGGTGGGTGCCCTTCGGCAGGACCCGGGCGACGTACTCGGCGCCGACGATCGCCAAGGCGAACGCCGCCGCGGTGCGGTTGAGGGTCGACAGGAACAGCCGGCCGCCAGGCTTGAGCAGCGTCGCGCAGGCGTTCACGATCGCGGCCGGGTCCGGCACGTGCTCGAGCATCTCCATGCAGGTGATCACGTCAAAGCGGGCGGGCATCTCGGCCGCCAGCGCTTCCACCGACTGCTGCCGGTAGTCGACGCTGACGCCGGTCTCCAGGCGATGCAGGCGGGCGACCTTGACCAGCTCCGGCGCCAGGTCGATCGCGGTGACCTCGGCGCCCTCGCCGGCCAGCGCCTCGCTGAGCAGGCCGCCGCCGCACCCCACGTCCAGGGCCTGCGCCCCGGCCAGCGAGGCCCTTTCGGCCACATACCCCAGCCGCGCCGGGTTCAGCGCATGCAGGGCTTTCTGGGGGCCGTTGGGATCCCACCACCTTTGGGCCAAAGCACCGAACTTGTCCAGCTCGGCCTGGCGGAAATTATCGTTCGCCTCTATGCCAGTCACAGGCAGTGCTCCGCTTCGAACCGTCCATGGTGCGTGGTCCCGGCCCGCGCATCCGTGCGCGGTCGTTCCCCGCCGCGCGAGCCAGTGGCTCGCAAGCACGGCGGCTCACCCCACCACCGTTGAGCCAAAGCACCGAACTTGTCCAGCTCGGCCTGGCTGAAGTTGCCGCCCGGATCGCGTCCGGGCTCGGGGGACGTGGTCGGGTTCATATCGCTCCTGTCAGGAAATCCGGATCGCGGCGATCCGCTTGCGCCACTCGCGCGCCCGGGCGATCAGGGCGTCGGCGTCCATGTCGACCAGCACGCCGTCGCGCAACTTGGCGTGGCCGGCGATCCAGACGTCGCTGACCTGATGGCGGCCGGCCGCGTAGACCAGCTGCGAGATCACATGATGCAGCGGCTGGGTCTCGATCCGGGCCAGGTCGACGCAGGCCAGGTCGGCCTGCTTGCCGGGCTCGATCGAGCCGATCAGGTCCTCGAAACCGACCGCCCGCGCGCCGCCCAGGGTCGCCGCGCGCAGCGCGCTGGCGGCATCGAAGGCGGCGGCATCGTCGGCGACCGCCTTGGCCAGCAGCGCCGCGGTGCGGGTCTCGCCGAACATGTCCAGGTCGTTGTTGCTGGCGCAGCCGTCGGTGCCGATCGCGATCGTCACCCCGGCCTTCTCCAGCCGGCCGATCGGGCAGAAGCCCGAGGCCAGTTTCAGGTTCGATTCCGGGCAGTGGACCACGCAGACGCCACGCTCGGCGCACATCGCGATCTCGGCGTCGGTCAGCTGGGTCATGTGCACCGCGACCAGGCGGTCGCTGACCAGGCCCAGCCGGTCCAGCCGCGCCAGCGGCCGCTGGCCGTGCTTCTGCCGCGACTCATCGATCTCCTGCGCGGTCTCGTGGGTGTGCAGGTGCACCGGCATGTCGAGCTGGTCGGACAGCATGCGGATGCGCTCGAAGCTGGCATCGGACACCGTGTACGGCGCGTGCGGCACGAACGAGGTGGCGATGAAGGGATCGTCGCGCCACTGGTCGTGCACCTCGATCGCACGGTCGAAGTACTCGTCGTCGGTCTTCGCCCACGCGGTCGGGAAATCGATCACCGGCAGACCGACCCGGGCGCGGAAACCCTCGCGCTTGTAGACCGCCGCCTGCACGTCCGGGAAGAAGTAGTTCTCGTTGGCGCAGGTGGTGCCCCCGCGCAGCATCTCGGCGATCGCCAGCTCGATGCCGTCGGCGACGAACTCAGGCCCGATCACCGCGCCCTCGACCGGCCAGATGTGGCCCTGCAGCCACTCCATCAGCGGCAGGTCGTCGGCGACCCCGCGCAGCAGGGTCATCGGATTGTGGGTGTGGGCATTGACCAGGCCCGGGATCAGCGCCGACTGCGGACGCGACACGACCTGGGCGGCGGCGAAACGCTCGCGCGCCTCGCGGATCGGCAACACCGCGACGATCGCGCCATCGCTGATCGCCACGGCGTGCTGTTCGAGCACCACGCCGTGCGGCACGACCGGCACCACCCATCCGGCTTCAATCAACAGGTCGCAGGGCTGGGGGGCATTCTCGATCGACATTCGCTTCCTTTTCTCCGCGACTCCCGCCATGGCGGGAGTCCGTTCGTCTCCGGCTTCACCCTCAGCCGCGGGCCGAAAGCGAAGCCACGTCCCGGCACCGGTCGGGACCGGTACCGGCTCGGCCGGCCGCCTGCCGCATCGCGGCCGCGGCCGGACCGGTCACTTCACCCGGCCGACGTACTCGCCGGAACGGGTGTCGACCTTGATCACCTCGTCCTGGTTCACGAACAGCGGCACCCGCACCACCGCGCCAGTTTCCAGGGTCGCCGGCTTGCCGCCGCCGCCGGAGGTGTCGCCGCGCACGCCCGGATCGGTCTCGGTGATCTTCAGCTCGACGAAGTTCGGCGGCTGCACCGCGATCGGGGTGCCGTTCCACAGGGTCACCACGCACTCCTCCTCGCCCTTGAGGAACTTGCGCGCATCGCCGATGCCGGCCTCGTCGGCCTGGACCTGCTCGAAGTTCTCCGGGTTCATGAAGTGCCAGTACTCGCCGTCGGCGTACAGGAACTGCATGTCGGTATCGACGACGTCGGCCGCCTCCAGCGAATCGGTCGCCTTCATGGTCAGCTCGACCACGCGGCCGGACTTGATGAAGCGGTACTTCACCCGGGTGAACGCCTGGCCCTTGCCCGGCTTGACGTACTCGGTATCGGTGATGATGCACGGCTCGTTGTTGACGAGGATCTTCATCCCGTTCTTGACGTCGTTCATGCCATAGCTGGCCATCGCACAACTCCTGCAGTGTTCTGTAAGGTTTTGGAAATGGTTCGGAACTGATGTTTCGGGACTGGCGCTCGGAAACCCGGGCGCCGCCCGCACGCCGTCCCGGGGGAGGCCGCCCC
>NZ_VICD02000032.1 GCF_006546735.2 Marilutibacter maris
TGGCGACCCTGGCGATCGCCTTCACCCTGTGGGCGGCGCAAGGCCTGATCCTGCCGATCCTGCTGGCGATGTTCTTCGCCCTGGTCGGCAACCCGATCATCCGCACCCTGCGCCGGCTGTGGATTCCCCGCTTCGTCGCCGCGCTGCTGGTGCTCGGCGTCGGCCTGGCCGGCACCGGGCTGCTGGCGGTGCAACTGGCCGAGCCGGCCGGCGAGTGGATGCGCGAGGTGCCGCGCGAGATGCGCCAGCTGGCGCCGAAGCTGCGCGAATGGTCCAAGCCGGTGACGGACGCCAGCGAGGTCGCCGAGAACATCGCGATGGCGGCCGGCGGCGAGCAGGGCCGGCGCCGCGAGGTCGTGCGCACCGAGGTCAACGACCCCTACCGCTCGCTGACCGCGACCCCGAAGATGCTCGCCTCGGTGCTGGCGGTGGTGCTGCTGACCTTCTTCTTCATGGTCTACGGCGACAACCTGGTGCGCAACGCGCTCGCGCTGCTGCCCGGGCGTCAGCAAAAGAAGGTCACGGTGGAGATCCTGCAGTCGATCGAGCTGGAGATCTCCCGCTACGTGCTGACGATCAGCGTGATCAACGTCCTGCTCGGCCTGGTCCTGGCCGGGACGCTGTACGCGATCGGAGTACCGCTGAGCGAGGCGCTGCTCTGGGGCACGATGGCGGCGCTGCTGAACTTCGCGCCCTACGTGGGCCCGCTGATCGGCATCCTGGTGATGCTGCTGATGGGCTTCGTCGCCTTCGACGAACTGTGGAAATCGCTGCTGCCGGCCGGGCTGTACCTGCTGATCCACACCCTGGAAGGCCAGATCATCACCCCGATCGTGCTTGGCCAGCGGATGCGGCTGTCGCCGCTGGTGCTGATCCTCGGCCTGATGGTCGCCGGCTGGATGTGGGGCATCGTCGGACTGCTGCTGGCGGTGCCGATCCTGGTCTGCGTGAAGCTGGTGCTGGAGCGCATCGAGGGCCTGGACGGCTGGGCGCGACTGCTGGAATGAGCCCGGCGCCAAACGCCGGCCGCGTTAGAATGGCCGTCATGTCCTTCCGCGTCAGCGCGATCACTCTCGACCTCGACGACACTCTGTGGCCGTTCGCGCCGATCGGTGCCCGCATCGAGCGTGTGCTCGACGACTGGCTGCGCCGGCACTGCCCGCGCACCGCCGAGCGCTTCCCGGTCCTGGAGATGCGCGCACTGCGCGAGCAGGTGTTCGCCGAGCGCCGCGACCTCGCCCACGACTTCAGCCAGCTGCGGCGGCTGAGCCTGCAACGGGCGATGGAACTCAGCGGCGACGATCCGGCGCACGCCGACACCGCGTTCGAGGTGTTCTATGCCGAGCGCAACCGGGTCGAGTTCTATGCCGATGCCGAGGCCGCGCTGGCGCGGCTGGCGGCGCGGGTGCCGGTCGCGGCGGTCAGCAACGGCAACGCCGACCTGGCCACGATCGGCATCGACCACCATTTCGCGTTCTCGCTGGGTGCGCGCGAACACGGCGCCGCCAAGCCCGAGGCAAGCATCTTCCACGCCGCCTGCGAGCGCCTGGGCCTGGCCCCGGGCGTGGTCCTGCACGTCGGCGACCATGCCGACCTCGACGTTGTCGGCGCGCACCGCGCGGGCCTGCGCAGTTGCTGGCTCAACCGGCCCGACGAGCGCGGCGACATCGCGCCGTGGCCGCACGCCGAGCCGCGCCCCGACCTGGAATTCGCCACCCTCACCGCATTGGCGGACTGGCTCGATGCCAGCCTGCCGGCCACGAGTTCCCCCGCCCTGCCGGCCACCGCGCCGCCCCCGGAGTCCTGCCCCACATGAACCTGCCCGACGGCTTCACCCACAACGCCCCCGCCGCCCTGCCGCTGGAGGTGGTCACCCGCGCCGGCTACGCGGACTGGCACAGCGCCCAACCGGCGCCGGTGCAGCTGTGGGCCGACGCGCAGGGCTTCGATGGCTCGGCGGGCACGGCCCTGGTGCTGCCCGCCGCCGATGGCGACATCGCCGGCGCGGTGCTCGGGGTCGAGGACCCGCTCGACCCCGCCGCCTACGGCCACGCGCCGTTCGCGCTGCCGGCCCGCGACTGGTCGCTGAGCACCTCGCTGGACCCGGCGCAGCGCGCCGCTCTGGAGCTGGGCTGGGGCCTGGGCAGCTACCGCTTCACCCGCTACAAGGCGCCGCTGCGGGCACCCGCCCAGTTGCTGGTGACCGCGGCCGACAGCGAGACCTTCGGACTGCTCGCCGCCTGCACCCGGGTGCGCGACATGGTCAACACCCCGACCGAGGACATGGGCCCGGATCACCTGGAAGCGATCACCCGCGAGATCGGCGCGCGTCATGGCGCGCAGGTCGAGGCGATCGCCGGCGATGCCCTGCTGGAGCGCAACTTCCCGGCCATCCATGCGGTCGGTCGCGCCAGCCATCGCGCACCGCGCCTGATCGCGCTGCACTGGGGCGACGAGAGCCATCCGCAACTGGTGCTGGTCGGCAAGGGCGTGTGCTTCGACAGCGGCGGCCTGGACATCAAGCCGGCCGACGGCATGCGCAACATGAAGAAGGACATGGGCGGCGCCGCGCACGCGATCGCGCTGGCCGAGCTGGTGATGGCGCGCGGACTGCCGGTGCGGCTGAGCTTGCTGGTGGCGGCGGTGGAGAACAGCATCGGTCCCGATGCGTTCCGCCCCGGCGAGGTGATCGCGACCCGCGCCGGCATCAGCGTGGAGATCGACAATACCGACGCCGAGGGGCGGGTGGTGCTGTGCGATGCGCTGGCCCATGCCGGCGAACTGTCGCCCGACCTGATCGTCGACTTCGCGACCCTGACCGGCGCCGCGCGCATCGCACTGGGCCCCGATCTGCCGGCCCTGTTCGCCAACGACGACGCCGTCGCCCAGGCCTGGCTGGACGCCGGCAACACCCATCGCGACCCGCTGTGGCGGATGCCGCTGTGGCGCCCCTACCTGCGCTACCTGACCAGCAACATCGCCGACATCGCCAACTCCGGCTCGAAGATGGCCGGCGCGGTCAACGCCGCACTGTACCTGGAGCGCTTCGTCCCGGCCGGCACGTCATGGGCGCATCTGGACGTGTACGCCTGGAACGACGCCGCACGCCCGGGCCGCCCGGCCGGTGGCGAGGCGCTGGGCCTGCGCAGCGCCTACGCGATGCTGAAGGCGCGCTACCCGGGCTGAAGGCTCGGGCTCACGCCGCGACTCCCGGGCTGCGCCCGGGAATCCCCAAGGTTTGCTGCGCAAACCTTGGGCCCCGCCGTTGCGCCTCCACACCCCCATTCGTGCCTGCGGCACGAATCGCCCCCTGACTCAGGGGGCTGGGCGCCATCCTGCCGGGGCGGCGTGATCCGCGATGAGACTTTCGCGGGAAGATCCGGTCGCAGCTCACGCAGCTCCCACTGGAGAGGAAGCGTCCCACCCCCTTCGCAGGAGCGGCGCAAGCCGCGATCCGCTCAGCGCGGCAATTGCAGCGACGGCAGGCCGAGGATCCAGTCGCGCAGGGTCGCCAGCCAGCAGTCCTCCTGCCGCGACTGCGCGTACACCAGATGGAACGGCGCCGCCTCCAGTTGCGGACCGAACGGACTGAGCAGCGAGCCGGCGCGCAGTTCGTCGGCGACCAGGGCCAGGCTCATCAGCGCCACGCCCTGCCCGGCCAGCGCGGCGGAAATGGTGTGGGTCTCGTCCGAGAACACCGGCCCCGCGTCCGCGTCCAGGCCGGGCACCCGCGCCCGCGACTGCCACACCCGCCAGTCCGCCGGCGCGCTGCGCGAACCCGGCGGCGCGAAATGCAGCAGGGTGTGCCGCACCAGTTCGCGTGGATCGTCCAGCTTCAGCAACGGGCTGCAGACCGGCGCGAACACGTTGTCGAACAGCTTGTGCGACACCAGTCCGGGCCAGCGCCCATGTCCGTAGCGGATCGCGGCGTCGGCCTCGACCCCGTCCAGCGCGCTCGGCTCGTGGGAAACGTGGATGCGCAGGTCGAGATCGGCGCAGGCCTCGCGCAGCTGCGGCAGCCGCGGCACCAGCCAGCGTGAGGCGACCGCCGGCGTCGCACTGAGAGTCAGACTGCGGCGTTGCGGCGTGCGCACCCGCTCGACCGCCTCGGCGATGTTGCCGAACGCGCCGGTCAGCGCACGCTGCAGTTCCGCGCCCGGCGGGGTAATCAACAGCCGGCGCGGACGGCGCACGAACAAGGCCAGTCCCAACGCGTCCTCGAGCTGTCGGACCTGATGGCTGATCGCCGCCGGCGTCACCGACAACTCCTCGGCGGCGCGCTTGGCGCTGCCCAGACGGGCGGCGGACTCGAACGCGCGCAGCGAAGACAGCGAGGGCATTCGACGGCTCATGAGTCAATTAAATTCATCCATGCGAAAAGAAAAGATCGTTTGCCGCCATCTAATTCGGGCAATAGCGTGTGCATCAACGCTTCAATCCTTCAACCATACTAACCCGATGAGGTGACCCGATGACCCGCCTGCTGCATCTGGACGCCAGCGCCCGCCCCGGCCACCACGGCGTGATCGCGCATGGCTCGCACAGCCGCGCCCTGAGCCACCGTTTCGTGACCCGCTGGCGCGCGGCACGCCCGGACGATCCGGTCCGCTACCGCGACCTCGGCGCGACCCCGCCGCAGCCGGTCGATCACGACTGGATCCGCGCCGAGTTCACCCCACGCGACCGGCGCGATGCGCAGATGGTCGCGCGCCTGGCCGAAAGCAACGCCCTGGTCGACGAGCTGATCGACAGCGACCTGCTGGTGATCGGCGCGCCGCTGTACAACTTCGGCATGCCGGTGCCGCTCAAGGCCTGGATCGACGGCATCGTGCGGATCGGCCGTACCGTGCTGTTCGACCCCTCGCGCGGCGACGCCCCCTACGTGCCGCTGCTGACCGACAAGCCCCGCCGCGTGGTCGTGCTGTCCTCGCGCGGCGGGCATGGCATGGACGAAGGCGGTCCGCTGGCGCGCATGAACCACCTCGAACCGCACCTGCGCACCGCGCTGGGCTTCATCGGCATCGACGATATCCACGGCGTCGCGGTGGAGCACCAGGAGTTCGGCGGCGAGCGCCTGGCCGCCTCGGTGGCCTCCGCCAACGCCGGCGTCGACGCCCTGGTCGACACCCTGCTGGCGGAAACCCCGACGTCGGTGCCGGCAGCGGCCTGATCGGGATCCCGCGATCGCGGCTCACGCCGCTCCCGTGTAGGGAGGAGAAGCCTCCGCTTCTGTAGGAGCTGCGTAAGCTGCGACCGGGTCTTCCCGCAAAAGCCTCAGCGGCTCACGCCGCTCCTACGGTCGCGCCCGAGTTCGATCCGCAAGCCCTCCGCGCGTCCCGCCCCTACAACCAGCCCTTCTGGCGCGCCAGGCGGTAGGCCTCGATGCGGTTGCCGACCCCGAGCTTGCCGATCGCCTCGGACAGGTAGTTGCGCACGGTGCCCTGCGACAGGCCCAGACGCGCGGCGATGTCGCCGGCCGACTGGCCCTCGCCGGCCAGGCGCAGCACCTGGCGTTCGCGCTCGTTGAGCGGATCGTGTTCGCCCCAGGCCTCCAGCGCCAGCTCGGGATCGATCGCGCGACCGCCGGCATGGACCGTGCGCAGGGCCTCGGCCAGCCGCTCGGCCGGCGCGTCCTTGAGCAGGTAGCCGGTAACGCCGGCATCCAGCGCGCGGCGCAGATAGCCGCCACGGGCGAAGGTGGTGACGATCACCACCCGGGTCGCCAGTTCGTGCCGCTGCACGCGCTGGGCCAGCTCCAGCCCGGTCAATCCGGGCATCTCGATGTCGGTCACCAGGATGTCGGGTTGCAGGCGTTGCAGTTCGCGCCAGGCGCTCTCGCCGTCGCCGGCCATGCCGACCACCTCGATGTCGACCTCCATGCCCAGCAGCGCGGCGAGCGCGCCGCGCAGCATCGCCTGATCCTCGGCCAGCAGGATGCGGATCATCGAAGAAACCGGTGTCGGTCGTACATGCGCGGCACGTTAGCAGAATGCGCCTGCGTCACCGCGCGGGTCAGGCCGGCGGCAGGCGGTCGTCGTTCGCCGCCAACGGCACCCGCACCTCGACCCGGGTGCCGCGGCCGCGTCCGGCATCGACGCGCAGGCGGCCACGGACGCCCTCGATGCGTTCGCGCATCCCGGTCAGCCCGTTGCCGGGCACGATCGCGCCGCCGCGACCGTCGTCGATGATGCGCAGCACCGCCTCGCCGTCCTCCACCGCGAACACGACCTCGGCGCGACTGGCGCGCGCATGCCGCTGGATGTTGGTGGCCGCCTCGCGCACGGTCAGCGCCAGCGCGCTCTCCACCGCCGGCGGCAACGCGTTGCCGGAGAAGGTGTCGGCCAGCGCGTAGTCGAAGCGGACGCCGTCGGTTTCCAGCAACAGCTTGGCCGAGGCCAGCTCGGCGGCGATGCCGGCCGCGCGGATGCCGCTGACCGCGCGCCGCACCTGCGACAGGGCATCGCGCGCGATCCGGCTGACGGTGGCGATCTCCTCGCGCGCCGCGCCGGTGTCGCGTTCGATCAGGCGTCCGGCGAGATCGGACTTGAGCGCCACCATCGACAAGGTGTGCCCGAGCAGGTCGTGCAGGTCGCGGCCGATGCGCTCGCGCTCGGCCAGCGCCGCCAGCCGCCGCACCTCGTCCTGCGACAGCTTCAGCCCGGCCTGGTGCTCGCGGTCGACCCGGTTGGACATCACCATCACGCCGATGATCATCGTGACCGTCGGCATCCACACCAGGGCCTGCCATGGATACCCCAGCTGCAGCGCGTAGGCGATCAGCACCACGTTGAGTCCGGCCAGCAACGCCATGTAGCGGGCCATCGAGCGCCCGCGGCGCGGCTCCAGCATCACGCAGCCGAACACGAAGTAGCTCAGCGCCGACGGATACCAGGGCATCAGCACGAAGCAGTCCACGATCATCACCGCCGCGGCGATGTAGGCCCGGCGCGGAGTCGCGAACACGGTGACGGTGTACAGGACCAGGAACAGCGGATACGACAGCAGGGTCAGCAGCGCCCAGCGCTGGGTGTAGCCGAAGGCACCGCCGGACATCGCCGGGGTCAGGAACACCCACACCGACCACACCAGGTGGATCATCGGCGTCCACGGCGAACGCCCCGCCTGCACCTCGCGCTCGGCCAACGAGTCCGGCGCGGGCGTCAACCAGCGGGGCAACGGCGGGCCTTTCATCGATGGACTCCCCCCAGGCGAGCGCCGCGCGCGATTGCCGCGACGGCCTTCATGATGCCACCGACGGCCAGGCCGCGATCACGCGGACGTCCGCAGGCGGCGCCGCGCCAGCAGCATGGCCACCGCGGCGAACCCCAGCAGCACCGCGAGATGCAGCAGGCTGCCACGCCCGTCGTCATGGCCGACCACCTTCAGCGCGAGCTGGGCCAGATGGTAGGCCGGCCACGCCGGCGCCAGCGTGCCCAGGATCGCCGGCAACATCGTCAGCGGCACCCACAGTCCGGACAGGAAGGCCATCGGCAGATAGATGAGGTTGACCACCGCCGGCGCACCGTCGCCACCGACCCGCATCCCGACATACAGCCCGATCGCGCAGAACGGCAGCACGCCCAGCACGTCGACGGCGAACAGGCCCAGCCACTGCAACGGCGTCAGTTCGACATGGCCGAGGGTCGCCCCGAGCAGTGCCAAGGTCAGCGAGCAGATCGCCGCGAACAGCATCGCCGCCGCCATCTTCGCGAACACGTAGGCGCCGGCCGGCATCGGCAGCGCGCGCTTGAGGGTGAGCAGGCCGCGCTGGCGGTCGATCGCGACGTTGACGCCGAAGCCGAACAGGCCCACGCCCATCACCCCGAATACCCCGTAGGTCGCCAACAGATAGGTCGCGACCTCCGGGCGGGCGCCGCCCTTGGAGGCCAGCACGATGCCGAACAACACGTAGAACAGCGGCGGGAACAACAGGGTCGGCAGCGCGAACGAGGGCGTGCGCAGGATCCGCAACACTTCGCAGCGCGCTTCCATCAGACAGGCGCGCAGCACCGGTGCCGGCGCGGACGGGCTCGGGGGGGTCGCAGCCATCACGCCGCCTCCTCCAGCGCCGCGCCGCCATCGCCGGCGGTGAGCGCGAGGAAGGCCTCAGACAATCCGGCGCGCCGCACCTCCAGCTCGGACAGCGCGGCGTCCTCCTCCAGCAACCGCCGCACCACCGGCTCGGCCTGGTCGGCGACGATCTCCAGGTGCGCATCGACGCGGCGCACCGCGCTCACCGACGCCCATCCGGCGACCGATTCCACCGGCAGCGCGCTCAGGCAACGGATCCGCCGCTGCGACACCCGCGCGCGGATGCTGGCGACGCCGCCCTCGGCGATCACCCGGCCGCGGTCGATCACCACCACCCGGTCGGCCAGGGCCTCGGCTTCCTCCAGATAGTGCGTGGTCAGCAGTATCGAACAGCCCTCCGCGACCAGATCGCGGATCGCCCGCCACAGGCGCTGGCGCGCCTCGATGTCCAGGCCGGTGGTCGGCTCGTCGAGGAACAACAGGTGCGGCCGCCCGCAGATCGCCAACGCGAACTGCACCCGCCGCTGCTGGCCCCCGGACAATGCGCCGTAGCGACGCTCCAGCAGTCCGTCCAGGCCGGCCAGGGCCACGCAGTCGGCGACGCTGCGCGGGTCCGGGTAGTAGCTGCGGGTCAGCTCGAGCAGTTCGCGCACCTTCAGCACCTCCTGGATGCCGGCCGACTGCAGCATCACCCCGATCCGCTGGCGCACCGCCCGCTCCCGCGGCGAACCGCCAAACACCTCGACGGTGCCCGAATCCGGCGTCCGCAATCCCAGCAACAGGCCAATTGCCGAGGTCTTGCCGGCGCCATTGGGGCCGAGCACCGCGGTCAGGCGCGCGCGCGGAAGTTCGATGTCGACCCCATCCAGCGCCTGCACCGCGCCGTAGCGCAGGGTGACGGCGGACAGGCGGGCGGCGGGGCTGGAGCTGTCGGCGACGTTCATTTCATCCACTCCTGTGGGCATGCCGCCACCCTAGGCCGCGGCCCGGCGCGGCGGCAGTGGCGCCTGCCATCCCGCGTCCATGACACCTGTCATGACCTCTGCCGGGTTGGATGGCGCCGCCACAATCGGCACAATCGGCCAGACTTCTCGCAGGGACCCGCCATGAAGTTCCGTCGTTGCCCAGGACCGGCACGCAGCTCCGGCGCACATGTCCCCGGCGATCTCCCTGCCTGTCGGCTGCCACCGCAAGCGCATGACAGCTGTCACTTGGTTTGCCCCCATCGCCACGCGATCCTGCACTGCGTCGTGGCGGCGCCGGTCACATCGAACCGCCCCATCCGTCCGGGATATCCATGAACAACTCCGCCGATCTGCTGAAGGAACTCCGCATCGACCGCAACGCGCCACCGCCGTCCTCCGGGCGCGGGCCGTGGATCGCGCTGGGTGTGGGCGCGGCGGTACTGGCCGCGGGCATCGCCGGCTGGGCGTTGTTCGCTCGCGGTGACGCGATCGAAGTGCGCACCGCGCAGGCCGTCGCGATCGGCGGCAGCGGCGGCGGCAGCGCCTCGGTGCTGGACGCGACCGGCTACGTCGTCGCCCGCCGCATCGCCACCGTCTCGGCCAAGGTCACCGGCCGGGTCCGCGAGGTGCTGATCGAAGAAGGCCAGCGGGTCGAGGAAGGCGAAGTGCTGGCGACCCTGGACCCGGTCGACGCCGAGGCCCAGCAGTCGCTGGCCCGCGCCCAGCTGGACGCCGCGCGCAGCCAGACCAGCAGCATCCAGGCCCAGCTCACCGAAGCCGAGGCCAACGCGCGGCGGCTCAACACCCTGGTCGGCCAGCAACTGGTGTCGAAGGCGCAGTACGACCAGGCCGTCGCCCAGCGCGACGCCCTGCGCGCGCAGCTGGTGACCGCGCGCCGCAACGCCGCGGTCGCCGCCGACCAGCTCGACATCGCCGAGATCGGCGTCGACAACACCATCGTGCGCGCCCCGTTCGCGGGCGTGGTGATCGCCAAGGCGGCGCAGCCGGGCGAGATCATCTCGCCGCTGTCGGCGGGCGGCGGCTACACCCGCACCGGCATCGGCACCATCGTCGACATGGACTCGCTGGAGGTCGAGGTCGACGTCAACGAGGCCTACATCGGCCGCGTGCAGCCGAAGATGCCGGTCGAAGCCACCCTCAACGCCTACCCCGACTGGAAGATCCCGGCCGAGGTGATCGCGATCATCCCCGCCGCCGACCGCGGCAAGGCCACGGTCAAGGTGCGCATCGCGCTCAACAGCAAGGACGCCCGGATCGTGCCCGACATGGGGGTGCGGGTGAGCTTCCTGGAGAAGGCCGAGCCGGCCCGGGCCGATGCGCCGCCGCCGGGCGTGCTGGTGCCGGCTGCCGCGGTGGTCGAGCGCGACGGCGGCCAGGTCGCCTTCGTCGTCGACGACGGCCGCGCGTCGCGTCGCGGCGTCCAGGTCGGCCGCACCCTCGGCGACGACCTGGAAGTCTCCGAAGGCCTGTCCGGCGGCGACACCGTCGTCCTCGATCCGCCGGCCGCGCTGACCGATGGCGGCAAGGTCGAGGTCGCCGACGACGGCGCGTCGAATCCATGAGCCGCCGTTCGTCGTGACGATGTAATGCCGGTCCGCGACGACGGCGACGCAGTACCCGATTCCAGACGGCGCCGGACACGCGCCGCCCCATTCCGAAGCGAGGCAAGTCCCATGACCGCACTTGTATCGATCCGCAAGCTCGTCAAGACCTACCAGCGTGGCCCCGAGAAGCTAGAAGTGCTGCACGGCCTCGATTTCGAGATCCCCTCCGGCGACTTCGTCGCGCTGATGGGGCCGTCGGGCTCCGGCAAGACCACCCTGCTGAACCTGATCGGCGGGCTCGACTCGCCCACCGGCGGCGAGATCGAGATCGAGGGCCAGCGCATCGACAGCATGAGCGCCGGCCAGCTCTCGCACTGGCGCAGCCAGAACGTCGGCTTCGTGTTCCAGTTCTACAACCTGATGCCGACCCTGACCGCGCAGAAGAACGTCGAGCTGCCGTTGCTGCTGACCCGGTTGAACGCGGCCGACCGCCGTCGCCGCGCCGAGATCGCGCTGCAACTGGTCGGCCTGTCCGAGCGCGGCAAGCACAAGCCCAACGAGCTGTCCGGCGGCCAGCAACAGCGCGTGGCGATCGCACGCGCGATCGTCTCCGACCCCAAGCTGCTGATCTGCGACGAGCCCACCGGCGACCTGGACCGGCAGTCGGCCGAGGAGATCCTGGAACTGCTGCAGACGCTCAATCGCGACCACGGCAAGACCATCGTGATGGTCACCCACGACCCCAAGGCCGCCGAGTACGCCACCCATACCCTCCATCTGGACAAGGGCACGCTGGTCGAGCAGGTCCGCCGCGTCGCCTGACCCCACGGTCACGGCATCGCGCACCGCCTGCCCTGCCGCCACGCGCGGCACCCGCACCCGCTGGAGTACGCAGACATGAAATACCTGCACCTGATCTGGGCCGCGCTGTTCCGCAGCAAGACCCGCACCGTGCTGACCCTGTTGTCGGTGGTGGTGGCGTTCCTGCTGTTCGGCATGCTCGACTCGGTCCGCGTGGCGTTCAACGCCGGCACCAATGTCGCCGGTTACGACCGCCTGGTGGTCGCCTCGCGGCTGTCGATCACGCAGATGCTGCCGATGCGGCTGGAGCCGCAGATCGCCGCCGTCCCCGGCGTCAAGAAGGCCGTGCACGCGGCCTGGTTCGGCGGCATCTACCAGGACCAGCGCAACTTCTTCCCCAACATGTCGGTCGGGCCGGGCTTCTTCGACGCCTATCCCGAGTACGACATCGGCCCGGCGCAGCTGAAGGCGTTCGAGTCGACCCGCAACGGCGCGGTGGTCGGCGAATCGCTGGCCCAGCGCTTCGGTTGGAAGGTCGGCGACATCGTCCCGCTGCAGGCGACGATCTTCCCGACCAAGGGCGAGAACAACTGGGAGTTCAAGCTGGTCGGCACCTTCAAGGTCACCGACTCCAAGCGCAAGGGCGAGGAGAACGCGCTGTACTTCCGCTGGGACTACTTCAACGAGGCCAACGACTTCGTCAAGGACCGCGCCGGCTGGTGGATCGTGCAACTGGACGATCCGACCAAGGCCGACCAGGTCGCCCAGGCGATCGACAAGCTCAGCGAGAACTCCGATCACGAGACCAAGACCCAGACCGAGCAGGCCTTCAACCAGGCCTTCGTCAAGCAGTTCGCCGACATCGGCCTGATCGTCAGCGCGATCATGGGCGCGGTGTTCTTCACCCTGCTGCTGCTGACCGGCAACACGATGGCGCAGGCGGTGCGCGAGCGCATCCCCGAGCTGGCGGTGCTGAAGACCATCGGCTTCACCGACCGCAGCGTGCTGGCGCTGGTGCTGGCCGAGGCGGTGCTGTTGCTGGTGCTCGGCGGCGCGATCGGGCTGGCGATCGCCTCGGCGGTGATGCCGGCGGTCAGCGCCGCCAGCGGCGGCATCATCCAGCTGCCGACGGTGCCGGCCAACACCTGGCTGCTGGGCCTGGCGCTGATGATCGTGATCGGCTTCCTGGTCGGGGTGCTGCCGGCGACGCGGGCGATGCGCCTGAACATCGTCGATGCGCTGGCGGGCCGCTGACATGGCCGCCACCAATCCCGCCGGCGTCGCCGGCCATCGAATCCAGACACGCAGTCCGCAGCGGAGGACGCCGCAATGAACCGCATCAAGAAATGGCTCGGCAACGCCCTGGTGGTCCTCGCCCTGATCGTCGGCCTGGTGCTGTGGATCCTGATGCCATGGCAGGGCGTACTCGCCCTCGCCGTCGCCTCGGCGCTGTGGCTGGCCTTCACCCGCAGCGGCCACCTGGCGCTGGAGGCGACCCGGATCGGCATCGCCAGCCTGCCGCAGCGCTGGGGCGCCTCATCGGTGATCGTGATCGGCATCGCCGGCGTGGTCGGCGTGCTGGTGGCGATGCTGGCGATGGGCTCGGGCTTCCAGAAGACCCTGCAGCAGACCGGTCGCGACGACACCGCGATCGTGCTGCGCGGGGGCTCGCAGGCGGAGACCAACTCGGTGATCGGCCGCGACCAGGTGCCGTTGATCTCGGGCCTGGACGGCATCGCCCGCGACCGCGACGGCCAGCCGCTGGTCTCGCCGGAGCTGTCGCAGGTGGTCAACATGGTCACCCGCGCCGACGGCACCGACGCCAACGCCCAGCTGCGCGGCGTCGGCGATGCCGGCTGGGCGATCCGGCCGCAGCTGAAGATCGTCGAAGGCCGCCGCTTCGAGCCGGGCAAGCGCGAACTGGTGGTCGGCCAGGGCGCGAAGAACCAGTACGTCGGGCTGGAGGTCGGCAACACGATCGAGCTGGCCAACCAGGACTGGACCGTGGTCGGCGCCTTCGCCTCCGGCGACTCGCACGACTCCGAACTGTGGGCCGATGCCGAGACCCTGGCCTCGACCTACCAGCGCACCGCCTACCAGTCGGTGACCGCGCGCCTGACCGACGCCAAGGCGCTGACCACGTTCAAGGCGGCGATGGCGGCCGATCCACGGCTGAAGCTGGACGTGCTCAGCACCCGCGACTACTACAGCAAGCAGTCCGAGGGCCTGAGCAAGCTGATCAACGTGCTGGGCAAGGTCATCGGCGCGATCATGGCGATCGGCGCGGTGTTCGGCGCGCTCAACACCATGTACGCCGCGGTCGCCGGCCGCGCCCGTGAGATCGCGACCATGCGCGCGATCGGCTTCCGCGGCCTGCCGGTGGTGGTCGGGGTGATGCTGGAGACGATGCTGCTGGCCCTGCTCGGCGGCCTGCTCGGCGGCCTGATCGCCTGGCTGGTGTTCAACAACTACAGCGTGTCCACGCTCAGCGGCAACTTCAGCCAGGTGATGTTCAAGTTCAACGTCTCGCCGGAGCTGCTGTGGAGCGGCCTGAAGTGGGCGCTGGGCATCGGCCTGGTCGGCGGCCTGTTCCCGTCGCTGCGGGCGGCGCGCTTGCCGGTGACCGAGGCGTTGCGCGCGGGCTAGTCGTCGACGTCCTGCGACGAAACAGGCCGCGACTTCCCGCGGCCTGTTTCGTTTGCGGGGAACGGCGCGCGGCCCCTCAACCGGCGGCCACCGCCGGCTGGCGCCGTGCCCGCAACACCCCGTCGCCGGCGAACAGCAGCAGGGCCGCCCAGATGAAGGCGAAGCCCAGCGCGCGCTCGCCGTCGAAGGGCTCGTGGAAGACCACCACGCCGATCAGCAGCTGCAGGGTCGGTGCGATGTACTGCAGGAAGCCGACCACCGACAGCGGCACCCGGCGCACCGCGTAGGCGAAGCCGATCAGCGGCAGCGCGGTCAGCACGCCGCTGGCGACCAGCAACAGGTCGGTGCCCCAGCCCCAACCCGGCGCCGCCCCGAACGCGAAGAAGCCGCTGTGGCCGCGGAACTCGGCCCAGCCAAGCACCGCCATCGCCGGCAGCAGCAGGTACAGGCTCTCGACCCCGAGACCGACCACCGGATCGACCGCGACCTGCTTGCGCAGCAGGCCGTAGATGCCGAACGACAATGCCAGGCCCAGGGCGATCCACGGCAGTTGCCCGAAGCGCAGGGTCAGCCACGCCACCCCGCAGGCCGCCAGCGCGACCGAGACCCACTGCACGCGGTTCAGGCGCTCGTGCAAGAGGACCACGCCGAGCACCACGTTCAGCAGCGGATTGACGTAGTAGCCCAGGCTGGTCTCGACCACGTGACCGGCATTGACCGCCCACACGTACAGGCCCCAGTTGAACGCGATCAGGATGCCGCTCAACGCCAGCAGGGCGGCGGTGCGTGGTTGCCTCAGGACCGCACGCAACCAACCCCGACCGCGTTGCCACAGCAGGAACGCCGACACCAGCAGCGCGCCCCACACGATCCGGTGCAGCACGATCTGCCACGACGGCACCGCTTCCAGCAGGCGCCAGTACAGCGGCATCAGCCCCCACAGCACGAACGCGCCGACCCCGGCCCACATGCCGGCGACATGGTCGCGACGCGGGTCGATGGCGGCGCTCATGCCGCCGGCTCCGTCGCCGGCTCGACCGCCGGCGGCCTCTGGCGACTGCGCGCGAGGGTGACCATGACCACGCCGGCCAGGATCACCGCCATCGCCCCCAACGCATGCAACGAGAAGCGCTCGCCGGCCAACAACGCGCCGAACAGCACCGCAACCGGCGGATTGACGTAGGCGTAGCTGGACGCCAGCGCCGGGCGCACGTGCCGCAACAGCCAGATGTAGGCGCTGAAGGCGACGATCGAACCGAACACCACCAGGTAGGCGACCGCGAGCGTGCCCTTGAGCGAGGGCGACGCCGGCATCCGCTCGCCCAGCAGCACGCCGGTAATCAGCATCAGGCCACCGCCGCACAGCATCTGCCCGGCCGCCGACATGAACGGCGACGGCAGGTCGCGACCACGGCTCCAGACCGACCCGAACGCCCAGGCGATCGGCGCGATCAGCAGCGCCAACAGTCCCTGCGGGGTCGCCGACAGCGCGCTGCCGGCATTGAGCCAGAGCACGCCGACAAAGCCGATCACCAGACCGAGCCACTCCTCGCGTTGCGGGCGCTCGCCGCGCAGGGTCGCGAACAGGCCCATCCACAACGGCATCGACGCGACCGAGATCGCCGCCAGTCCCGACGACACCCATTGCTCGGCGACGGTCACCAGGCCGTTGCCCAGGCCCATCAGCATCAGCATCAGCCCCATCACCGCCAGCGAGCCCCATTGCGCCCGCGTCGGCGCGGCCTCGCCGCGCAGGCGCAGCACCGCGAACATCAGCGTGCCGGCGATGACGAAACGTCCGCCCGCCATCAACAGCGGCGGCCAGCCGCCTTCCAGTGCGAAGCGGATGCCGAGATAGGTCGAGCCCCAGACGATATAGACCGCGGCCAGGGCCAAGGCGACGGCAATACCACCCGGTGCGGCCCGGGCGGCGGTCGATGCGAAGCTGCTCATGCGAGTGATCCAGACGTGGGGGAGGAACGGGAACAGCCGGGTGAAGCGAACGCGGTTGAAACAGACGGGGGAGGAGCGGTTGGGGGAGGAAGGGTGAATCCGCTGACGCGACCGACGCCGTCGCCGACACCGGCAGGGCATTCCGGCCGCGCGTCGCACGGACCGGAACGCGCACCGCCGGATGCGGGAATACGTTCGGGTTGTTCACAGACTAGCCAAAACGCCCCGCACGCGGTTTGATTATTTGTGCACGGGAACGCAAAAATATTGCATGGCCCAGCCCCTCCTCCTCGATGAGTTCGATCACCGCCTGCTGGAGCTGCTGCAACGCGATGCCGGCACCACCCTGAGCGCGCTCGGCGATACCGTCGGGCTGTCGGCCAGTGCGGTGCAACGGCGCCTGAGCCGCTACCGCAAGCACGGCCTGCTGCGCCAGGTCGCGGTGCTCGACCCGGTGCAGTTGCCGCATGTGGTGCTGGCCACGGTACTGGTGGCGATGGAGCGGGAAACCGCCAAGCATCACGCCGGCTTCCAGGCGCGCATGCGCGCCGCGGCCGAGGTGCAGCAATGCTTCACCCTGGCCGGCGAGTGGGACTATCTGGTGATCGTGGCGACGACCGGCGTCGCCCATTGCCGCGAGGTCGTCGACCGCCTGTTCCTCGACGAGGGCAACATCAAGCGCTACGAGACGCGGATGGTGTTCGACGTGGTCAAGGCCGGATTGCAACTGCCGACCCGCACCACCGCGAAAAGGCGCCGCTGAGTCGCTGGCCGCGGCTCGCCGGGATTGCGGGGCCTTGAACGACGACGGGCACCCGCAGGTGCCCGTCGTGTCGGTCGCGTTGCGCCGCCTGCGCGGACGCTCCGGGGCTCCCCCGGGCGCGTCCGGGAAACGCCGATCAGTCCGCCCAGTGGCCGGGCTGGTTGGCGGTCGGCAGCACCTGGGCGGAAAGCTGCTTGTCGCGATCGAGCAGGCGCACCGCGTCGGCCAGGATCGCCGCCGACTCGCGCAGCAGCGGATCCGGGCGGTCCTCGGCGAGCTTCTCGCGCTCGGCGTCCTTGACGATGTCGCGCTCGCTGGCGGCCAGGCCGTCGTCGGTGACGTCGGCCAGCGGATCCAGCGCCAGGCCCAGCGCCTTGCGCTCCTCCTGCCGGGCCTTGCGCTTGGCCTGCTCGCGGTCGCGCTCGGCGCGACGCACGCCCTCGTTGAGGCTGACCGAGGTCTTCTCGCTCTCGGCGCGGTACTGGGCGACGTCCTCCGACCACCACTGGAACTCCCTGTCGCCGGCGATGCGCGCGGTGTGCAGGGTCTGCAGCTTGGGCAGCAACGGTTCGAAGTTGCCGTAGCGCACGTGCGGCACCGCCGAGATCTTGGTCCACGGCAGCGCGTTGTCGTAGGTGCTCTCGCCGAACTCGCTGGCGTCGACCGAGGCCGGGAACGCGATGTCCGGCACCACGCCCTTGTTCTGGGTCGAACCGCCGCTGACCCGGAAGAACTGGGCGATGGTCAGCTTGACCTGGCCGAAGCGCGGCGCCTCGTTGGCCGGCCAGCGGTCCAGGTCGATCAGGTTCTGCACGGTGCCCTTGCCGAAGGTGGTCTCGCCGATCACCAGGCCGCGGCCGTAGTCCTGGATCGCGCCGGCGAAGATCTCCGACGCCGACGCCGAACCGCGGTTGATCAGCACCGCGAACGGGCCCTCCCAGGCGATGCCGCTGTCCTCGTCGCCGTTGACGACGACGCGGCCGCCGGACTCGCGCACCTGCACGACCGGACCGCGGTCGATGAACAGGCCGGTCAGCTCGATCGCCTCGTTCAACGACCCGCCGCCGTTGTTGCGCAGGTCCAGCACGACGCCGTCGACGTTCTTGCCGCGCAGCTCGGTCAGCAGGCGGGCGACGTCGCGGGTGGCCGAGGCGTAGTCGTCGGCGTTGCGGCGACGGCCCTCGAAGTCCTGGTAGAAGCCGGGCAGTTCGATCACGCCGATCCGTTGCACCGGAGCGCCGTCGGTGGCCGGGATGGTGATGACCTTGGACTTGGCGGCCTGGTCCTCCAGGCGCACGCGGTCGCGCACCAGCACCACCCGGCTGGGCGGCGAATCCAGGCCCATCTCGACCGGGATCACGTCCAGGCGCACCTTGCTGCCCTTCTTGCCGCGGATCTTGGCGACGACATCGTCGATGCGCCAGCCGACCACGTCCTCCATCGCCCCGCTGGTGCCCTGCCCGACCGCGACGATGCGGTCGCCCGGGTTGAGCAGGCCGGACTTGCCGGCCGGACCGCCGGCGACGATCTCGCGGATCGCGACCACGTCGTCCTGCTTCTGCAGCACCGCGCCGATGCCCTCCAGCGACAGCGACATCGACAGGTTGAAGTTGTCGGCCGAGCGCGGGGTCAGGTAGTCGGTGTGCGGGTCGATCGCATTCGCGTAGCTGTTGAGGAAGGTCTGGAACACGTCCTCGCCCTTCAGCTCGGCGATGCCCTTGGCGAGGTTCTCGTAGCGCCGGTCCAGGGTCTTGCGGATGTCCTCGGGCTGCTTGCCGGCCATCCTCAGGCGCAGCCAGTCGTTGCGCACCGACTGCCGCCACAGCGTGTCCAGTTCGGCGCTGTCGGCCGCCCAGGGCGCGTCCTCGCGGTCGTACTCGTAGCGGTCGTCGCCGCTGAAATCGAAGGCGCCGTCGTCCTTGAGCAGTTCGCGGGCGAAGGCGACGCGTTCGTCGACGCGCTGGCGGTAGGTCGCGAACATCGCGTAGGCCGGGTCCAGCTCACCGCTCTTGAGCGCATCGTCGAGCCGCAGCTTCCAGCGGTCGAAACGGGCGATGTCGGCGGCGGTGAAGAACTGCTTGCCACCGTCCAACGACTCCAGGTAGCGCTTGTACATGTCCGCCGACAGCGCGTCGTCCAGCGGCTTGGGCCGGTACGCGTAGCGGCTGTCGGACAACAGGCCGTAGACCAGCTTGGCGGCGTTGGCCTGGTCCTGGGTCGCCGAGAACGCAGTCGCGGCGGGCCCGGCCTTGGCTACCGTCTGCGCCGCATCGTCGGCCCAGGCCGAATGGGCCAGCGGGAGGGTCAGCAGCAACGCGCAAAACAGGGAGGTCTTGGAGGTCATCGCGGATATCTTGCGGCCGCGGTGGCGGCCTGATCTTTGTTCGAGGGGGTGCCGGCGGGCGGACGCGGCCGACCCGGCATGGCCCGCTCCCAGCTTGTGCAGGACTCGGACATCCTCACAGTGCCGAAAGTTGCAGGTCCTGTCACGTGTCGCCGCGTGGAAGGCGGCCAGGCGCCGATATGCGGTTCAGGTTGATGGACGGATCCCCGTGCGTGGATGCCGGGCATTGGCCGTTCATCCTGACAGCCCGATGGGACGGGCGCGTGAATGTCCCACCGCGGCGACATCGGAAGACCGGAGCGAAGCCCATCGGCGCGTTCAGCCAGGGCCGCGGCGGCTTTGCCAGGGATCGTCGCGGGCGGTGGCGACGGCCACCGCGCCGGGCCCGGCGGAGCGGCCTCAGGCGGCGACGCCGGCTTCCATCGCCGAGCGGTCGGCGTGGTAGGACGAGCGCACCAGCGGGCCGGAGGCGACATGGCTGAAGCCCAGCTCGAGCCCGTACTCCTCCAGCGCCTTGAATTCATCCGGCGTCCAGTAGCGCATCACCGGATGATGATGGGCGCTGGGCTGCAGGTACTGGCCGATGGTGACCATGTCGACATCGTGCGCACGCAGATCGCGCAGGGTCGCCTGCACCTGCTCCATGGTCTCGCCCAGGCCGAGCATGATCCCGGACTTGGTGACCACCTGCGGATGCTGGGCCTTGAACTTCTGCAGCAGGGTCAGCGACCACTGGTAGTCGGCGCCCGGACGCACGTTGCGGTACAGGTCCGGCACGGTCTCGACGTTGTGGTTGAACACGTCCGGCGGATTCGTCGCCAGGATCTCCAGCGCGCGCTCCATGCGGCCGCGGCCACGGAAGTCGGGGGTCAGGATCTCGACCCGGGTGGACGGGGTCTTCTCGCGGATCGCGGCGATGCAGTCGACGAAGTGCTGGGCACCGCCGTCGCGCAGGTCGTCGCGGTCGACGCTGGTGACCACCACGTAACGCAGGCCCATGTCGGCGACGGTGTCGGCGAGGTGCCTCGGCTCCTGCGGGTCCGGCGGCTTGGGCCGGCCGTGGGCGACGTCGCAGAACGAGCAGCGGCGGGTGCAGACCTCGCCGAGGATCATGAAGGTCGCGGTGCCGTGGCCGAAGCACTCGTGGATATTGGGGCAGCTGGCCTCTTCGCAGACGGTGACCAGGCGGTTCTCGCGCAGCTTCTCCTTGAGCTTCTGCACGGCGTTGCCGGAGGGGATCCGGACCCGGATCCACGACGGCTTGCGCAGCACCGGCACGTCGGCGAACTGGACCGGCGAACGTGAGATCTTGTCGCCGGCAACCTGCTTCTTGCCCACTTCCAGCGATGCCTGGGACGGGCTGTCGCCGCTGACGACCGCGAGCGGGATGGTCTTGGATTCGGTCATGACGGTGGCTTGGAGTGCGTGGGGCGGTTCAGTCCGCCGGCAGGGCCGGCGCGGGGGCGGCTTCGACGTCCAGTCCGAACAGGCGGGCCAGGTGCCCGATCAGCACCGGCTTGACCGCGTCCGGGCCGGACGGGCCGCCCAAGTCTACCATCGAGGTCACCTGCAACCCCGCATAGCCGCAGGGATTGATGCGCCGGAACGGCTCCAGGTCCATCGCGATGTTGAAGGCCAGCCCGTGGAAGGTGCAGCCGTGGCGGACGCGGATGCCCAGCGCGCCGATCTTGGCGTCGCCGACGTAGACGCCGGGAGCGCCGTCGCGGCGCAGCGCCTCGATGTTCCAGTCGGCCAGGGTGTCGATCATCGCCTGCTCGACCCGGCACACGTATTCCTTCACCCCGACCTTGAGCCGGCGCAGGTCCAGCAGCGGGTACAGCACGATCTGGCCGGGGCCGTGATAGGTCACCTGGCCGCCGCGGTCGACGTGGATCACCGGGATCTCGCCGGGCATCAGCACGTGCTCGGCCTTGCCGGCCTGGCCGAGGGTGAACACCGGATCGTGCTCGACCAGCCACAGCTCGTCGGGCGTGTGCGCGGTGCGCGCGTCGGTGAAGGCCTGCATCGCCCGCCAGACCGGCTCGTAGGGCTGGCGGCCCAGGTCGCGCAGCCGCGCCGGCGGCACCTCCGGCGCGATCGCCGCACCGGCGCCGTCCGCCGCGACGGGAGCGCTCACAGCGTCCACTTGACCTCGGGGTGGTCGCGCAGGACCTGGTGGGCCTGCTCGTACTGCTCGCGACTGTCGGCACGGAAGCGGATCCGCACCGATACGTACTTGCCGTTGGACGAGTGCTTCCACTGGATCGACTCGCTCTCCACGTCGATCCCGGCCTCCATCAGCCGCTGCGGAAGTTCGCGCTCCAGGCCGGCGGTGGCCGAACCCATGGCGCTGAGCTCGAAGTGACCGGGAAACTGGAAGCCGTGCTCGGGATTGTCGGACTTGATTTCCATGCCCCGATTATGGGGGCGGCGGGCAGCCGACCCAAGGTCGCCCGCCGGTCCCGGTAGATTCTATGATCACCGGACCAGCCGAGCCGGGACAAAGGACTGATGAGCGACAACTGGGACTTCTATTTCTGCCACGTCGACGACCATCCGGCGTCGATCTTCGTCGATATCGGCATCGGCGACGCCCCGCCCCGGGACGAGTACCCGCTCCGCCAGCACCTGCGCCTGCGCCTGCGTGCCCCGCGCGACGACGGCCTGTCCAGCGAGGACGAGTTCGAGACGCTGGCCACGATCGAGGACCGCCTGAACGAGGCCTGCGCACGCCACGACCTGCTCTACGTCGGTCGCTGCACCAGCGACGGACGGCGGGACTTCATCTTCTACGCCCGCTCCGGCCACGAAAGCACCGACTGGCTGGCGGAGACGATGGCCGCCGAGCCCGGCTACGGCTACGAGACCGATGTCGAGGCCGATCCCGGCTGGGGCGCCTACTTCGAGTTCCTGTATCCGGACGAGGAAGGCTTCAACTTCATCAGCAACCGCCAGGTGCTCGATGCGCTGACCCGCAACGGCGACGCGCTCGCACAGCCCCGCCAGATCGACCATTGGGCCTATTTCCCGCAGCCGGAACAGCGCGCCGGATTCATCGAACGGATGACGGCGCTGGGCTTCCAGGTCCGTGAGCTGCTGGAGCCGGACGCGGATCGCAGCGACTACGGGGTCAAGCTGTGGCGCGAGGACATCCCGGGCCACGACCGTATCGAGGCGATCACCCTGCCGCTGCTGCGGGCCGCGCGCGAGTGCGGCGGCGGCTACGACGGCTGGGAGTGCGGGGTGGTCAGCTCCGGACGGCCCCGTTAGGCAAGGTCCGAACCAATCCTTCCTGGACGTGTTCGGGCATCGCAGGGGCAGGCCTGGCTCGACCTTGCTGCGTGCTTGATCCGCGCGTGCGCCATCCCTGGCGCACGGAGCCTCTGATCGATCGAAGGCTCCCTGGCCCGGAAACGCAACGGGGCCGGCGAAGGCCGGCCCCGTCGGGGTGCTGGAACGGGTGGTGAAGGCTTACTCCGACTCCCACCACATCCAGAACTCGTCCCACAGGCGCTTGAAGAAGCCGGCCTGCTCGACGCCTTCGATCGCCACCAGCGGGCGCTGGGCGATGACCTCGTCGTCGAGCATCACCTTGACCGTGCCGATCGCCTGGCCCCCGGCGATCGGGGCGACCAGGGTCCGGGGCACGTCCATCATCGGCTTGAGCTGCTCGTAGCGGCCGCGCGGCACGGTGACCAGCAGCGGTTCGGCGACGCCGAGCCTGACCTCGTCGGCCTGCCCCTTCCAGGTCTTCTGGGTCGCGATCGCCTGACCGGGCTCGTACAGCTTGTGGGTCTCGTAGAAACGGAAGCCCCAGTTCAGCAGTGCCTGGCTGTCGCTGGCGCGCTTGGCTTCCGAGGTCGAGCCCATCACCACCGAGATCAGCCGCTGTTCGCCGCGCTTGGCCGATGCCATCAGGCAATAGCCGGCGGCGCTGGTGTGGCCGGTCTTGATGCCGTCCACGCTGTTGTCGCGCCACAGCAGCAAGTTGCGGTTGGACTGCGAGATCGTGCCGACGGTGTACTCCTTGATCGAGTTGTAGGAGTAGGCCGTCGGGAAGTCGTGGATCAGCGCGCGGCCGAGCAGGGCGAGGTCGTGGGCGGTGGTGACATGGCCCTCGTCGGGCAGGCCGGTGGCATTGACGAAGTGGCTGTTCTTCATGCCGATGCGCTGCGCGTACTGGTTCATCAGCGTGGCGAACGCGGCCTCGGTGCCGGCGACATGCTCGGCCAGCGCGATCGCGGCATCGTTGCCCGACTGCACCACCATGCCCTTTTCCATCTCCATCAGCGGCGCGGTCTTGTTGACCTCGAACCCGGAGTAGCTGCCATCGGTGGCGGCGCCGCCCTTGCGCCAGGCGTTCTCGGTCATCATGACCGGGTCGTCCTCCTTGACCTTGCCGCCGGCCATCTCGGCGGCGATCACGTAGCTGGTCATGACCTTGGTGATGCTGGCCGGCTCGACCTGCTGGTCGATGTTGTGGCCGGCCAGCACGTTGCCGCTGGCGGCGTCCATCAGGATCCATGCGGTACCGGCGACCTCCGGAGCCGGCGGCACCGGCAGCGCATCGCTGGCCGGCGCCTGGGCCGCGCCCGGCGTCGGCTGGGCCTGGCCCGGCTGCGGCGCATCGGGGGCCTGGGCGAAGGCGAGGCTGACCGCCACGGTGGTGATCGCGGTCAGGACGGTCGCTTTGACTACAGCAGGGATCTTCATCGGTTCAACAACTCCGGGGGCCGGCAAGCGGCCGGAT
>NZ_VICD02000309.1 GCF_006546735.2 Marilutibacter maris
GGTCGGCGGTCTACGCACGGCGGCCTGAGTACGAGCATGGGCCGCCCCGGGCTGTGCCGACTCTGGCTCCACCGGCGTGACTTGGGGCAGGGCGGGTCGGGTGCGGGCCTGTGATAGCGTTCCGGGTTTGTATCCACATCATCCAACGGGAACGCCCATGCCCCAGCTGTCCATGCCCCGGCGCACGCTGTCGACCCTGAGCCGGGCCTGCCAGGCCGTTCTGGTTTCCACCAGTTTCGCCGCCGCCAGCCTAGCCACCGTCAGTCTCGTTGCGACCAGTCTTGCCGCGACCGCGGGCGTTGCCCATGCCGAGGAGGCTGCATTGAACGACCGTTACCAGTGGCTCGAGGACGTGACCGGCGACAAGCCGCTGGACTGGGTCCGCAGCGAGAACGCTAGGACCGAGGCCGAGCTGGCCGCCACGCCCGGTTTCAAGTCGCTGGAGTCGGATGTCCGCACCATTCTCGATTCCGACGCCAAGATTCCCGGCGTGCAGAAGATCGGCGACCACTACTACAACTTCTGGAAGGACAAGCAGCACGAACGCGGCCTGTGGCGGCGCACCAGCCTGGCCGAGTACCGCAAGGACAAGCCGCAGTGGGAGACCGTGCTCGACCTGGACGCGCTCAACGAGGCCGAGGGCGAAAACTGGGTCTGGCACGGCGCGCAGTGCCTGCGTCCGGACTACCAGCGCTGCCTGATCGCGCTGTCGCGCGGCGGCGCCGATGCCGACGTCACCCGCGAATTCGACATGACCCGCAAGGCCTTCGTCGAGGACGGCTTCTTCCGTCCCGAGGCCAAGGGCGGGCTGGACTGGATCGACCGCGACACCGTCTACGTCTACACCGACTTCGGCGACGGCAGCATGACCGAGTCCGGTTACCCGCGCATCGTCAAGCGCTGGAAGCGCGGCACCGAGATGTCCGAGGCCGAGGTGGTCTATGAAGGCCGCGCCGACGACATGTACATCGCCGCCATCCACGACGACACCCCGGGCTTCGAGCGCGACTTCGTCAGCCGCACCCTGGCCTTCTACAACGACGAGCTGTACCTGCGCGGCGATGACGGTGCGCTGAGCAAGATCGACGTGCCGAACTCGGTCAACAAGAACGTGCACAAGGAATGGCTGCTGCTGGAGCTGCGCGAGCCCTACAGCGCCGGCGGCCACGAATACCCGGCCGGCAGCCTGATCGCCGCCAACTTCGACGACTTCATGGCCGGCAAGCGCGAGTTCACCGCGCTGTTCACCCCCAGCGAGAGCACCTCGCTGGCCAGCTATGCCTGGACCCGCGATCACCTGGTCCTGAACGTGCTCGACGACGTCAAGAGCCGGCTCAGCGTGCTGACCCCGGGCGAGGGCGAGTGGCAGCGCAGCGAGTTCACCGGTGCGCCGGACTTCGGCACGATCAGCGTCGGCGCGGTCGATCCGGACGACAGCGACGCGGTGTGGATGACGGTCGCCGACTATCTGACCCCGACCACCCTGTACATGGCCGACATCGGCGAGCAGCCGGAGGCGCTGAAGTCGATGCCGGCGTTCTTCGACGCCTCCGGCAAGGTGATCGAGCAGCACTTCGCGACCAGCGAGGACGGCACCCGGGTGCCGTACTTCCTGGTCCGTCCGGAAGGCCTGGCCTACGACGGCAAGGCGCCGACCCTGCTGTACGGCTACGGCGGCTTCGAGATCTCGCTGACCCCGGGCTATTCGGCCGCGGTCGGCAAGGGCTGGCTGGAGAAGGGCGGCGTGTACGCGGTCGCCAACATCCGCGGCGGCGGCGAGTACGGTCCGCGCTGGCACCAGGCCGCGCTCAAGGCCAACCGCCACAAGGCCTACGAGGACTTCGCCGCGGTCGCCAAGGACCTGGTCGCGCGCAAGATCACCTCGCCCGCGCACCTCGGCGCCCAGGGCGGCAGCAACGGCGGCCTGCTGACCGGCAACATGCTGACCCAATATCCGGAGTTGTTCGGCGCGATCGTGGTGCAGGTGCCGCTGCTGGACATGCAGCGCTACCACAAGCTGCTGGCCGGCGCCTCGTGGATGGCCGAATACGGCGACCCGGACAAGCCCGAGGAGTGGGCCTTCATCCAGACCTTCTCGCCGTACCACCTGTTCGACCCGGGTCGCGAGTATCCGCCGACGATCTTCATGACCTCGACCCGCGACGACCGCGTGCACCCGGGCCATGCCCGCAAGATGGCGGCGCAGATGCGCGACGCCGACAAGGACGTGCGCTACTACGAAAACATCGAGGGTGGCCACGGCGGCGCGGCCAACAATGCCCAGGCCGCGCACATGTCGGCGCTGGCCTACACCTTCCTGTGGGAGCAACTGGCCGAGTAGACGCGACCGGCAACGGGGCCTGCACGGCCCCGATCACCCGCCTCCGGGCGGCCGCGAACGGCGGGGCGAAAGCTCCGCCGTTCTTGTTTTGGGGAGCGGCAGCGATGGTGGTGGACGCGATACCAGCGGTGGCTGTCCGCCTCCGTCGCGGCGACGCGAAAAGGACAGTGGCGCCCTCTGATCTCAACCCCTGAGAGACGTGTGCGGCATCGTTGACCTGTCGCATTCGCGTCCTCTGGGCGCCTCGTGTCCGTGATTCACCTGCGTTTTTTCCGACTGTGTCGCTTCGATTTTCGCGATGTGGGGGGAAATCACGGCTTGTATGACTGGCGGGCAGGGTGATATGACGTGCATCACATTTTCCGCTTGAACTGGAGCGGGTCGGGATTCTAGGGAGTGCGGCCGGTCGCGGCTGCAACGGAAGGAAAAGCTGAATGAAGATCGGGCAGTGGACGTTGGCCGCCATGCTGTTGGCGGTCGTTGGAGGGGTTTCTGCGCAGGATCAAGCCAAGGCGCCCTGGGAGGAGTACGACAAGCTGATCGACAAGAGTTCGGCGATCACCTCGCTGGGCCCTGACCTGTTCGGCGACAACGTCGATCTCTACACCGGCAGCCTGTCGTTCTCGGCCACCGATGTCGGCCTGCCCGGCAACAACGGCCTGGCGGTCGCGGTGGGGCGCCGCTACAGCGTCGAAAACCATGTCCCCAGCCGGATCGATGTCGACGGCTACGACCTGCCGTTCGCCGACTGGGACCTGGACGTGCCGAAGGTCAGCGGCGTGTTCGCGACCGCCTGGCACGATGCGCGCTGCAGCGGCTCGGCGCAGCCGCCGACGGTGCAGGTCAGCGGCAAGTACTTCTATGCCAAGGACTATTGGCAGGGCAACCAGGCCAGTCTGCCCGGCGGTGGCGAGATGCTGCTGGCCAGTGCCGCCACGCCGGGGCCGGCGACCGGCGGCCCCTGGCGCTGGACCACCGATGGCCAGACCTGGTTCAGCTGCCTGACAACGATCAAGAACGGCAGCGGCGAGGGCTTCCTGGCGATGACCGCCGACGGCACCCGCTACTGGTTCGACTGGATGGCCCAGTACCATGAGGCGCAGCTTGAAGGAGGGCTGCCGCGGCGCCGGAACGTGCTGTACGCGACCCGGGTCGAGGACCGCTTCGGCAACTCGGTCACCTACACCTACACCAA
Source organism: Marilutibacter maris (assembly GCF_006546735.2). Taxonomy (GTDB): domain Bacteria; phylum Pseudomonadota; class Gammaproteobacteria; order Xanthomonadales; family Xanthomonadaceae; genus Marilutibacter; species Marilutibacter maris. The sequence continues at coordinate 3,537 of NZ_VICD02000309.1, forward strand.
TGCCTACAATGCGCGCGGCCGGCTGACCACGATCAGCTCCAGCGACGGTCGCACGATCACCCTGGGCTACAACGGCGACGGCCATGTCAGCACCGTGGGCGACGGCACCCGCAGCTGGCAGTACGAGTACGCCTCAGTGGGGACCGGGAAGCGCACCCTGACCGGTGTCGTACTGCCCGACGGCAGCCGCTGGTCGATCGATTTCGCCGATTTCACTGCGGCCGGCTTCGGGTACAACGCCAGCCAGCAGGCCGAGGACATCTACAGGAGCTGCTTCAATCCTGGCGATATTCTCTACAAGTCGTCCGTCCTTGGCGCCATCGAGCATCCTTCGGGCGCGCGTGGCGAGTTCACGGTGACACCGCACCGGCACGGCCGCTCCAATGTGCCGGCGCAGTGCGAGAACTTCACCCTCCCGATCAACAGCCCGAATGACGATGTCGCCTTCTATCCGATCAACTGGGATGCCTATTCGCTGACCGCCAAGCAGGTCAGCGGCCCAGGTCTGACGACCATGGCCTGGTCCTACGAGTACGGAAGCAGCATCTCCTGGTTCAATCCGCCCAGTGGCGGCGGGTATCCGATCTGCCAGGACCAGAACGGCTGCGAAGCACCGGTATGCACCGACGACAGCTGCGCCGGCACCAAGGTGACCACGGTGACCGCGCCGGACGGCAGCTGGACCCGCTACACCTTCGGCAACAGCTACCGCTACAACGAAGGCAAGATGCTGCGGTTGCAGAAGGGTTC
>NZ_VICD02000310.1 GCF_006546735.2 Marilutibacter maris
GGCGATTCGCATCGCAGATGCGAATGGGGGTGTGGAAGCGCAACGGCGGGGCCCAAGGTTTGCGCAGCAAACTTTGGGAGATATCCGGGCGCAGCCGGATATCGTTCCCCCCCTGAGTCAGGGGGCGATTCGCATCGCAGATGCGAATGGGGGTGTGGAAGCGCAACGGCGGGGCCCAAGGTTTGCGCAGCAAATTTTGGGAGATATCCGGGCGCAGCCGGATATCGTTCCCCTTGACTCAGGGGGCTGGGTCCATGCCGTACCGCATCTCGTAGGAGCGGCGTAAGCCGCGATCGGGTGTGCCCGGGCACGGTCTCTATGCGGGGGAGGAGACGTGCAGCTCGTCCAGGAATCCGGCCACCGCCGGCCCGAAGCGCTCGAAGTCGACCAGGAAGGCGTCGTGTCCCTGCGGCGAGGGCAGCGGCAGGAAGCGCGCGTCGCAGCCGCCGGCGCGCAGGCCCTCGGCGATCTCCTCCTGCTGTTGCAGCGGGAACAGGATGTCGGTGTGCACGCCGATCGCCAGCGCCTTCTCCAGGCCGGCGCGACCGATCGCCGCCAGCGCGCTGCGGGCGTCGGCATCGTGCTCGCCGCAGCGCGGGCTGCAGTACTCGGCGATGTCGAACCAGTCCATCGAGCGGCTCAGGTACAGGTAGCAGTTCGGGTCGAAGCGGCGCACGAAGCGGCGCGCGTGGGCTTCCAGATAGCTCTCGACCTCGAACTCCAGTCCGAACGGCTCGTCGTCGGCGCGGTCGGAATCCAGCCGCACGCGACCGAAGCGGCCGTCCCATTCCAGTGCCGAGCGGTAGGTGATGACGCCGAGCTTGCGCGCCATCCGCATTCCCGACTCGGGGTAGCTGTCCTCGTCGTAGTCGCCGCCGTTCCAGTTCGGGTCGAGGCGGATCGCCTCGCGTTGCAGCGAGCGGATCGCGATCGAGAACGGCAACGCCCGCGCGGCGCCGGAGATGTTGATGTGGCCGCGGGCCAGGCCGGGGCGTTGCGTGAGCAGGGCGAGCGCGGTCATGCCGCCCATCGAGTTGCCGATCAGGCAGGCGAGGCGGGTGATGCCCAGCGCGTCGACGACCGCGGCGGCGGCCCGGGCACCGTCCTCGATCGACAGTTCGGGAAAGCCCAGTGCATAGCGGCGCCCGCTCGCCGGGTCGATCGACGCCGGTCCGGTCGAGCCCTTGCAGCTGCCCAGCGAGTTCACGCAGACCACGAACCAGCGATCGGTATCGATCGGCTTGCCTGGACCGAGCATGGCCTCCCACCAGCCCGGCTCGGGGTTGCTGTCGCTGGCGGCGGCGTGGGCGTCGGGCGACAGCCCGGTCACGATCAGGATCGCATTGCCGCCGTCCGCGGCCAGGGTGCCCCAGGTTTCGTAGGCGACGCGTGCCTGGTGGAGTTCGCCGCCGCGCTTCATCGGAAACGGCGAGGGCAGGTCGACGTAGCGGGTACCGGGCGGGATGAATTCGGTCATGCGGCGGGCGTGTGTCCTTTCGGGTGACGACGGCGCGCGTCGGCGCGCCGGCGGCCCAGTGTGCCTGCAACGCATGGCGATGTCGTGGTCTGGCGTGATGCCGATCGGTTATGGCGATCTGCCCGTCGAGCGACGGGCAGGCGCTCAGGGCACGACCTGGTCGATCAGCAATGCCGCGCTGGCGGCCTTGTCGGTGTCGATGCGGACCGGTTGCGAGGCGAAGTCGCCACTGGCGGGCATCGCGTTGCCGCTGGCCGAGATGCGCGCGATCAGCTCGACGTGCTGCAGCTGCGACAGCTTCATCGTCGGCATCGGGCTGTCGCCGTCACCCAGGCCGACGGTCAGCGGGAATTGTGTGACCGGCAGTTTCTTCACCGCGACCGGCATCGGCGAGCCGTCGGGCTGGCGGGCGATCACGAACAAGGTCGCTCCCGCCGGCAGTTGCATCCCCAACTGCGGGTCCAGCGAGACCGCCACCGTGACCGTGGGCGCGGTTTCGACGGCGGGCTCGGCCGCCGGCAGCGGCGGCAGTCCGGCTTCCTGGCGGGCGAGGTCGATCTGTTCGCGCAGGGCCGCGGCGGTACGGGCATCGACCACGTCCAGCAGCGGCTCCCATACCTTCACCGCCTCGGCCGGCTGCTCGGACTGGCGATGGGCGATGCCGAGGAACCAGCGTGCGCGCTGGTGCATCGGTTGCAGGGCGATCGCGCGTTCGAGCAGGCTCACCGCCTTGGCATCGAAACGGCGTTGTGGCGCGGCCATCGCCCGCGCCTCGGCGGCCTCGGCGAGCAGGTCGGGGTCGTCTGGCGCGTGCTGGACCGCCCGCGCATAGGCCTTGCTGGCTTCCTCCAGATCGCCCTTGCTGGCGTAGGCGCCGGCAAGCAGGCGCCAGCCCTCGGGCTGGGCCGGGTCCTGGTCCAGCTTGATCTCCAACTGGGTGATCGCGTCGTCGAGGGTCTGCGGCGCGGCGCGGCGCGCCGGGTCCAGCGCCTCGGGAGTGCCGATCGTGGTGTACACGGTGCCGGTCAGCACCACCAGGGCAATCAGCAGGGTCGCGCCGACGCCACGGGCGCCACGCCATAGCGGGCGCAGCACGTAGCCCAGCGCGACGACGGCCAGGGTCGCGGCGAGGGCGATGAAAAGCGCGGTCGGGGTGTCCATCACCATTCCTGCGAATCGTCGGGCGGGACCGGTGCTCCGCTGCCGCGGCGGCGCACGATCACCGCGACGGCGATGGCGCCGGTCAGCAACAGCGCCAGGGGGCCGAACCACAGCAGCCAGGTGCGCGACTTCACCTGCGGCCGGTAGAGCACGAACTCGCCGTAGCGCTCGACCAGGAATTCCTTGATCTGGGCATCGCTGCGGCCTTCGCGCATCAGTTCGAGCACCTCGCGGCGCAGGTCGACCGCGATCTGCGCGTTGGAGTCGGCCAATGACTGGTTCTGGCACATCACGCAGCGCAATTCGACCACCAGCGCGTGGAAGCGCTGCTCCTCGGCGGCATCGACGAATTCCGGAGGCGCGGTGGCGGCGCCGGCCTGGGCGAACGCGGACGCCGCGATCAGCCAGAGGCCGACCCCGAGCAGGGCCAGGCGCAGGCGATGGAACGGGGCGTGGTTCATGGCGCAGCTCATGGCGCGGCGGGCCCGGCGTCCAGCTGGTCCAGCAGCGGCAGCAACTGGTCGCGGATCTCCGCCTCGCCGACCGGGCCGACGTGTTTCCAGCGCACGATGCCGCCGGCGTCGACCAGGAAGGTCTCCGGCGCGCCGTAGATGCCCCAGTCGATCGCCGCCTTGCCTTCGTAATCGACCAGCACCAGCCAGTACGGATTGCCGTACTGCTCCAGCCAGCGGACCGCGTCGGCGTGCTCGTCCTTCCAGTTGTAGCCGATCACGCGGATGCGCTTGGTCTCGGCGAAACGGGTCAGCACCGGATGTTCGACCCGGCATTCGGGGCACCAGCTGCCCCAGACATTGAGCAGGTAGGGCGCGCCCTTGAGCTCGTCCGAGGACACCAGCCGGCCGGCCTCGTGCAGCACCGGCAGCGCGAAGCTCGGCGCCGGCCTGCCGATCAGCGGCGAGGGCAGGGCCTCGCGGTCGGGCCGGGCGCTGAGCCAGATGCCGGCGGCCAGCAACAGGCCCAGCGCGGCGACCACCGCCAGCGGCAGCCAGCGCATCGCGGAACGGGGGGCTTCGGTCATGCCGGGTTCTCCTGCATGTGCGGCTTTGCGCCGGGCTGCGGATTCTGTCGCTGACGCGCGGAGGGAGCGAGGCGGAAACGACGATCGCAGGCGGTGACCAGGCCGCCGAGCATCATCAGCAGCGCGCCGGCCCAGACCCAGCGCACGAACGGTTTGACGTGCGCGCGCAGCGCCCAGTTGCCGCCGCCCAGGGGTTCGCCGAGGGCGACATAGAGGTCGCGGGTGAAGCCGCGCTCGATCGCCGACTCGGTCATCACCTGGCCGCCGCTGGCGTAGGCGCGCTTCTCCGGATGCAGCACCGCCAGCAGGCGCTCGTCCTCGAACACCGACACGGTGCCGCGGTCGGCTTCGTAGTTCGGGCCCTGGTGGTGCTCGACCCGGTCGAAGCGGAACCGGTAGCCGGCCAGTTCGACCGACTCGCCGGGCCCCACCGCGACCTCGCGTTGCTGGCTCAGGCCCTCGGTCAGCAGGGCGCCGACCAGGAAGATCGCGATGCCGAAGTGGGCCAGCGCCATGCCGGCCATCTCCGCGGTCATCCGGCCGCTGGCCTTGAAGCGGGCCCAGACGAAGCGCAGCGTGCCGAGTCCGACCCAGACCGCGCCGGCCAGTCCGGCGGCGACCTTCCACTGCCCCTGCGGGGCGAAGAAGAAGGCGACGATGCCGGCGATCGCGGCCAGCGCCAGCCACGGCGCCAGCAGCGCCAGCGGCCGCAGCGCCTGTTCGCGCTGCCAGCGGGTCAGCGGCCCGAACGGCAGCAGCAGCACCATCGGGGCCATCAGCAGGGTGAACATCAGCGCGAAGTACGGCGGCCCGACCGAGATCTTGCCCAGCTCCAGCGCATCGGCCAGCAACGGGTACAGCGTGCCCAGCAGCACCATCGCGCAGGCGGTGGTCAGCAGCAGGTTGTTGATCAGCAGCAGGGTCTCGCGCGAGCTGGCCGCGAATGGCCGTCCCTGGTAACCGCCGGGGCCGTCGCCGGTCGACGGCGCGCGCAGCGCGTACAGCAGCAGCGAACCGCCGATCACGAAGCCAAGGAACACGAGGACGAACACCCCGCGGGACGGGTCGGCGGCGAACGAGTGCACGCTGGTTAGCACCCCGGAGCGGACCAGGAACGCGCCCAGCAGGGACAGCGAGAATGTCGCGATCGCCAGCAGCAGGGTCCAGCTGCGGAAGCTGCCGCGTTTCTCGGTCACCGCCTGCGAGTGGATCAGCGCGGCGCCGGCCAGCCAGGGCATGAAGCTGGCGTTCTCGACCGGGTCCCAGAACCACCAGCCGCCCCAGCCCAGTTCGTAGTACGCCCACCAGCTGCCCAGGGCGATGCCCAGGGTCAGGAACGCCCAGGCGATGTTGGTCCACGGCCGCGTCCAGCGCAGCCAGCGCGCATCGACCTGGCCGTCGATCAGTGCGGCGACCGAGAACGCGAACGACACCGCGAAACCGACATAGCCCATGTAGAGCATCGGCGGGTGGATCACCATGCCCGGGTCCTGCAGCAGCGGGTTCAGGTCGCGCCCCTCGAGCGCGGCCGGCAACAGCCGTTCGAACGGATTGCTGGTGAAGATCAGGAAGGCGAGGAAGCCGGCGGCGACGATGCCGAGCACGCCGAGCACGCGGGCGATCACCGTTTCCGGCAGGCGCCGGGAAAACAGCGCGACCGCCGCCGTCCACAGCGCGATCACCAGCACCCACAGCAGCAGCGAGCCCTCGTGCGAGCCCCACACCGCGGTGTAGCGGTAGACCAGCGGCAGCAGGCTGTTGCTGTGATGGGCGACGTAGGCGACCGAGAAGTCCTGCACCACGAAGGCATGGGTCAGGATCGCGTAGGCGATGCCGACCAGGGCCAGCTGCGCGTACGCGGCCGGGCGTGCGACCGCCATCCAGCTGTCGAGGCCGCGGTGGGCGCCCAGCAGTGGCAGCGCGCCCTGCAGGCAGGTCACCAGCAGCGCGAGCAGCAGCGCGATCTGTCCGAGTTCGGGCAGCACCTAGCGTGCCTCCCCCCTCTCCCGGGCGCGGGAGAGGGTGTCCTGGGCGGGCTTAGTCATTCGCGTCGCCCGCCGGCGTCTGCACGTCATGCTTCTGGTGCGCCTTGCCCATCTTGTCGGCGACCTCCTTCGGCATGTAGGTCTCATCGTGCTTGGCGAGGATTTCCTCGGCGACGAAGGTGTCGCCCTGCATGCGTCCGGTGGCGACCACCGCCTGGTCCTCGCGGAACAGGTCGGGGAGGATGCCGGTGTAGCGCACCGCCATCTCGGCGTCGCCGTCGGTGACCCGGAAACTCGACTCCAGCGAGCCTTCGGCGCGCTGGAAGGAGCCCTTGGCGACCATGCCGCCGAGGCGGAAGCGGGTCTGGCCCCCGGCGACCTGGGCACCGGCGCGACCGTCGAGCACCTCGCCGGGCGTGTACAGATAGGCGATGTTGCGTTGCAGGGCGGTCGCGACCAGCACCGCGGCGATGGCGGCGGCGGCGACCAGGGCGATCACCCAGATCAATCGGCGGCGTCGGGTCGGGTTCATGCGGCGGGCTTCGGCTCGGTAGGGTTCATCGGATCAATTCCTCGGAGGCGGCG
>NZ_VICD02000311.1 GCF_006546735.2 Marilutibacter maris
CGGCCAGCGCCAGCAGCGCGTACAGCCGGCCGGGCACCTCGAACGCGCCGGCACGATCGAACACGTCGTGCCCGCCCGGCGAGACGAAGCCGCTCACCCGGCCCGCGCCGTCGCGCAGGAACACCAGTCGCCCCGGCCCTTCCACGGAAGCGAAGACATCGTCGGATAACCGCGCCCAGCGCGAAGTCTCGCCGCCCGCGCTGAGGGTCAGATGGCCGCCGGCGGTCGCGCCCACCTCGACCACCGTCGACAACAGCAGTTTCTCCGAGCGGGTGTAGTTGCGGCGCTCGCCCAGGTAGGCGCCCAGGTACGGCGCCAGCGCCTCGCCCTCGTCCGCGGCCGGCATCTGCGGCGGATCGGAACGGACGGCGGGGAAGTAGCGCTCCAGCAACAGCCCGGGCAGCTCCGCCGCCAGGCGCACGCCGGTATCGGTATTGGTGGAGACGAACACGCCGAACCCCAGCTCGGGCACGACCACCATGTTGCTGTGGAAGTACAGGGTCGCGCCGCCGTGTTCGAGGCTGTGCACGTCGCCGTAGCGCTTGCGGAAGAAGCCGTAGGCGAAACCGGTGGTCTGCGGCGCGGTGCGGAACAACGGCTCGCCCTGCAGGCGCGCGAACGCGGACGCCGGCAGGATGCGTTTTCCATCCAGCTCGCCGCGCCCCAGCAGCATGCGCATGTAGCGCGCCATGTCGACCGAGGTGCTGGATGCCGAACCGGCCGGCGCCAGTTGGGCGATGTACTCGAAACCCTGCTTCTCGAACCCGCCCTGCGTCCGCTTGAAGCCCTCCGACCACATGTCGCGGAGCCACGCGCTCGCGGTGCGCTCGTCATCCTCGCCCAACGGCTCGCGGAAGGTGGTCACGTCCATTCCCATCGGCTCGAACAGCTCGCGCTCCATCAGAGCCTCGAACGGCACCCCGGACACGTTTGCCAGTACCGCACCGAGCAGGGCCAGACTGTAGTTGGAATACACCGCATGCCGGCCCGGCTCGCGCACCCGCCGCGGCCGGTGCCGCAGCACGTAGTCGTGCAGGCTGAGCGCCTCCTGCGGCGAACGCGCGAACAGGTGGCCGAGCGCCGAATCCTCGTAGCCGGCGGTGTGGGTCAGCAGGTGGCGGATCCGCACCGGCGGGTAGCCATCGTCGGCGAGCGCGAGGTCCTCGGGCAGGTAGTCGTTGACCGGCGCGTCGAGGTCGAGCCGGCCCGCATCGATCAGCTTCAGGGCCTCCAGGTAGGTGAAGGTCTTCGATATCGAGCCGATCCGGAACAGGGTGGCGTCGGCCCTGACCCGTCCCGGCACCGCCTTCTGCGTGGCGATGCCGTAGCCACGCAGCAGCAGCGGCCCCTGCGCGTCGACCACCGCGACGGTGACGCCGGCGATGCCGAGCCGCTTCATGTAGGCCTCGACCACACCGTCGACATAGGCCTCCAGTTCGGCCGCATCGAGCCGTTGCGACGGTTCCGGCGCCGCCGGGCTCTCGCCGGTCCCGGTCGTCGTGGGCATCTCCATCCGCGCCGGCGCCTCTTGTCCCGACGCGACCCCGGCACAGCACATCAGTCCGGCCAGCAGCAGTGGTCTCAGCTTGAACATGGTCATCCTCTCGCTTTCATGCGCGTTTCTTGAACGTGAATGGCATCGCCGGCAGCGGCCACGGCACTCATGCGCCGTACCGGATGGCTCGCGCACCGGCGCGCCGTCGGCGCAGCCGCCATGGCCCCAGGATCAGCAGCGGCAACACGTACACCGCCAGCAGGGCCCAGGACAGCCCGCGATAGCCGCTGGCGATCAGCGCAACCAGTCCGAAGCGGCCGGCCAGGAAGATCGACGCCAGCAGGAGCGCGGCGGCCACCGCCATGCGGACGCCGACCGGGAAACGTTCGCCGCGGTGCGCGCGCCAACTGGCCGCCACCCGCTCGTTGAGCGCGTGGACCACGCCGATGCCGGTCTCCAGCAGGGCGACGAACACCATCGCCTGGAACAGTTGCCGGAACAGCGGCCGGTCCAGGCGCTGCAGCAGGTAATCCGATGGCAGCGCGACATCGGCGACGGCCGGGGTCCAGGCGACCATGCAGATGAAGAACAGCAGCGCCGGCAGCATCGCCAGCGGTCCGGCGATCGCGCCGGCGATCAGCGCGTCGCGGCGTCCGCGCAGATGGCGGACCATCGGCAGGACCACCACCGCCGCGACCAGGTTGTAGCCGGCGTAGCCCAGGCCGCCCGGCAATCCGGCCGCGACCTCGCCGAGCGTCGCCGGCGAGGCCGAGAAGCGCGCCACGATGCGGTCGCCGAAGCTCGACAAGGACAGCAGCAGGAACAGCAGATAGGTGCCATACAACAGTGGCGCGGCCCACTTGAACAGACGCTCCACGCCGGCGTTGCCGGTCGCGGCCACCGTCGCCACCAGGAGCACGAAGCCGCCGCTTCCGACCAGGCCTGGCCAGCCGAACACGGCGCGCCCCAGCTCGCCGGCGGCCGCGCCCATCACCGCCAGGATCAGCACCAGCAACAGCAGGTAGACGAGCTCGAACATCCACCATCCGCGGCCCAGCAGCGCGGTGAAGAAACCGCGGTAGTCGTAGGCATGCGTCGCGCGGGCAAAGGCGAAGGTGGCCGCGCAGACCAGGCTCCACACCAGCATCGCCAACAGCATCGCGACGATGCCGGCCCAGGGGCCGCCGGCGAGAAAGAATTCCGCCAGCTCGCGCCCGGTCGCGTAGCCGCCGCCGATCACCACCGCCTTGAATGCCAGCCCCGGCAGCAGGAAGCGCTGGAACCACGAAGCCCCGGTGGCGCGCGAGGACATCAGCCGGCCCTGCCCGCCGCGCCGGCATCCAGGCAGGCGTCGACGAGCCGTTCGAAGCAGGCGCCGCCGCGGACCGGGTCGGCCACCGGCAGGCCCAGTCGCCGGCCTTCACGCTCGATCAGGGCATCCGCCGACGCGGGATCCATCGCCGAGGTGTTCAGGCAGACGCCGGCGCAGCGGATCGCCGGGCGGGTCCGCCGCCCCAGTTGCAGATTCAGGCCGATCGCGTCCTCCAGCGACGGCATCGGATAGTCCGGATAGCCCAGCATGTGGCTGCGCCCCGGGTCGTGGCAGACCACGACGACGTCCGGCTGGCTGCCGTGCAGCAGGGCCAGCGACACCCCGGCATAGGCGGGATGGAACAACGAGCCCTGCCCTTCGATCACGTCCCAATGGTCTTCGGCCGCGTCCGGACTGAGCCGTTCGGCGGCGCCGGCGGCGAAGTCCGCGACCACCGCATCCATTGCAATGCCGCGCCCCGCGATCAGGATCCCGGTCTGGCCGGTGGCGCGGAAATCCACGTCCACGCCGCGCAGGCGCAACGCTTCGGTCAGTGCCAGCGCGGTGTATTTCTTGCCCAGCGCGCAATCGGTGCCGACCGTCAGCAGGCGCATGCCGCTGCGCCGACGTCCGTTTGCCGGTGCGATCGCCGGTGGCGGTTCGCGCACGTCGACCAGGCGTCGGCCATGCCGTTCGGCGGCCTCGCGCAGGGCCGGAATCGATCCCAGCCGGGTGTGCAGGCCGGAGACCAGGTCCAGGCCGTTGGCCAGCGCATCCAGCAGCATCGGCATCCACGCCGGTGGAATCACGCCGCCGACATTCGCCACCCCGATCAGCAGCGCGCGCGCGCCGGCCATGCGGGCCTCCCGCGGGCTCAGCTCGGGCAGTCCCAGGCTGACCCGGCCGCCCTCCAACCGGCATTCGCCCACGCAGTGCGCGCTCGCCCAGTCGCGCACGCCGAACGCGGTCTTGGCATAGGCCGGATCGCCGACGTCGCCGAGGAACAGCAGATAGGGACGGGGCAGGCGCAGCAGATCGCTGCGGGTGGTTTCGGTGCCGGAGTGGCGCCTGTCCATCGCGGATTCGGGGCCCATGGTTCAGCGCCAGACCTGGCCGAGCAGGCGGCGGAAATTGCCGCCCAGCACGAGCGCGATATCGGCGTCGCCGTAGCCGCGCCGGATCAGTGCCTCGACCAGGTCGTAGATCTTCAACGGATGGTCGAAGCCGGCGATGTCGATGCGGTCGCGGAACCCGTAGCTGGCCTTGTAGGCCGCCTTCAGCTGCGCCAGTTGCTCGGCCGGCATCGCATCGTAGCCGTACAGGTCGGCGTCCGAGCCGATGCCCACGTGCTCGATCCCGACCAGCCTGGCGACGTGGTCGATGTGGTCGACGATGTGCTCGATGGTGGTCGGTTCGGCGCCGGTCACGAACATCCGCACCCCGGTGATCCCCATCACCCCGCCCTTCGCCGCCAGTCGGCGGATCGCCTCGTCGCTCTTCAGGCGCGGATGATCGAGCAGGGCCTGGCAGTTGGAATGGGTGATCGCGATCGGTCCGCGCGCGATCTCGATCGCGTCCAGGGTGGTGCGCGGGCCGCAATGCGACACGTCCACCAGCATGCCGGTGCTCTCCATCCCGGTGATGATCTCCGCGCCGAAGTCGCTGACTCCGCCGTCGATCCGGTCGGTGCTGCCGGAGGCGATCAGGTTCTGGCTGTTGTAGGTCAGCTGCGCGCAACGCTGGCCCATGCCGTGGAACAGTTTCACGTCGTCGACGCCGCGGAAGTGGTCGGCGTTCTGCACGCCGAAGATCACCGCCACCTTGCCGTCGGCCTTGGCCCGCTCCAGGTCGGCGACGCCGCGCACCAGCACGAACAGATCGGCGTGGTGCGCGATCAGGCCGTACCAGCCGGCCATGTGCGCCAACACCTGGCTGTGCGCGTCCGGCCCCTCGATGCCCCAGCTGTGGTGCATCGCGGTGATGCCGCTGCGGCGGAAGTCGGCGATCTCCCCGGCGCTCAGCGGCTCGGCGTAGGCATCCTCGCGCAGGTCGATGCGCAGCGGCGCCAGCATGTCGATGACCAGGGCGCGCTCGACGATCGCGCGGGCACGCCTGGAGTAGCCCGACAACGCCGTCGCGGATGCCTTGCCCGCGGTCGGCGTCGCGGTCGCCGGCAGTGCCATCAGCGCGGCCGAAGCGCCGGCCGCCTGTAGCAGCCGCCGACGGCCGATATCCAATGTGTTCACGCGCATGGCATGCCTCCCCAGACCCGATGCGGACAATCGATCTCGCCGTCGGCGTAGCGGACGCCCGGTACGCGGTCGCGGGCGATGAAGGTCGGGCCGTCCAGATCGACCAGGTCGCAGCGCTGCCCGAGCACGAATGCCGGCGCCGCCGCCAGGCTGCTGCCGAGCATGTTGCCGACCATCACCTTCAAGCCCAGCTGACGCGCGCGGCGCTCCATCGCCAATGCCTCGGTCAGCCCCCCGCACTTGTCGAGCTTGATGTTGACCACGTCGAAGTGCCGCGCCCGCGCCTCCAGTTCGGCCAGGTCCTGGATGCTCTCGTCGGCGGCGATGTCGATCGCGACGTCGATGCCGTCCAGATCGGCTTCGCGACCGCGCGCGAACGGCTGCTCGAGCAGGCTCGCGCCGGCATCGGACAGCGCCCGGAGCAATGGTTCGATCGTGGCCGGGGCATAGCCCTGGTTGGCGTCGACGCCGAACCATACCTCCGGCCGCGCCGCGCGCAACGCACGGATGCGCTCGATGTCCGCGTCGGCCTCCCCGTCGAGCTTGAGCTTGAGCGCGCGCGCGTCGGCCCAGTCGCGCGCCCGCCACGCCACCGTGGCCGGATCGTCGGCGCCGATGGTGAAGGTGGTCATCAGGGGCCGCAGCGGGGCGACACCCGCCAGCGCCGCCACCGTGGTGCCGGCACGCAGCGCCTGCAGTTCCCACAGCGCGCAGTCGACCGCATTGCGGGCACCGCCCGCCGGCAACAGGGCCTGCAGCGCATCGCGGTCGAGGCCCGACTCCAGCGCCTCGCGGTGATGTTCCAGCGTGCGCCACATGGCCTGCGGGGTGTCGTCGAGGTAGTACACGCCGGCGGCCTCGCCGCGACCGCGATGGCCGCCGGCGTCGAGCACGACATCCAGCGCCGGCATCGCCGTGAACGCGTGGCCGCTGATGCGGAACGGCGTCTTCAACGGCAGCGGCTCGATCGCCATGTGCAGCGACAGGCGCGCGGTGCCGGCGCGCGGCATCGCGGCCGCGCTCAATGGAAGTAGCCGGTGAAGGTGATACCGACGGTACGCGGCTGCAGCACCGAGCCGCCGTACAGGGTGCGGCCGTCCTCCAGCGCGCCGTTGACGCCCAGGGTGACCAGGTCGTCGGCGTTGGCCGCGTTCTTCACCCACAGGCTCAGGTTCCAGCGACTGCTGTCGAGGCCGGCGCGCAGATCCATCTGGTTGTAGCCGGACAGGGTCTGGCCGGCGCCATTGCCGGTGAAGTCGGTCGCCCGCTCGCCGACATGACGGAAACTCGCACCGACGAACCAGCCCAGCGTACCGGTCAGCTCGCCTTCGTAATCGGCGTTCAGGGCGGCGCCAACCCGGGGCACGTAGGGCAGACGATCGCCCTTGGCGAAGCGCGCGACCGGCTGCCCGTCGGGCCCCAGCACCTCGTCGGTGAGGTGGGCGTCGGTGTAGGACGCGGTCAGGCCCAGATTCAGGCCGTCGAACGGACGCAGGTTCAACGCCGCCTCCAGGCCCTGGCTGCGCGAGCGGCCGCCGTTGCCCTGGAAGCCGAAGCCATCGAAGGACACGCTCAGTTGCACGTCCGACCAGTCCACGTAGTAGGCGGCCAGTTCCAGGCCGACGCGGCGGTCCAGCCATTCGCCCTTCATGCCCAGCTCGTAGCTGGTCAGCTTGTCCGGCTCGAACGCCGGCGGGATCACCCCGGCCAGCTCCGGCGGCGGCACGAAGTTGGGGCCGCCGGGCCGGTAGCCGGTGGCGAAGCGGCCGTAGAACATCAACCCGTCGCGCACCCGCCAGCGCGGATTGACCAGATAGGTCCAGGTCGCATCTTCGGACCCCTTGCCCGACACCCCCGACAGCAGCGCGCCGCGGGTGTCCTGGGTGAACTCCTGTTCGTTGCGGCTGTAGCGTGCGCCCACGGCCACGTCGAAGCGCGGCGAGATCCGCCAGGTCAGCGTGCCGTAGGCGGCGATCTCGTCGTAGCTCGCCGGCAGGGTCGCGACGAACAGCTCGTCGCCGATCAGTCCGACGAGGTCGGCCGGCGTCCGCTCGGCCGCATCGTAGGCCGCGAGCTTCTGACGGTTGCCGGTTTCCTCGTTGCTGTAATACAGACCGGCCTGCCAGCCGAGCGTGCGTTCGTCGGTGGTCCAGGCACGCACCTCCTGGGTGAACTTCTTCTGCTCCATGCCGAACTCCTCGGCATAGGCGAAGCCCTCGAACGGCGTTCCCAGCGCGCCGCCGAGCAGGCCACGCCACTGCACGGTGGCGTCGCTGCGGAAGCGGTTGTGCTGGGTGCCGTAGCTGCTGGAGGAAAGCAGGCTGACGCGATCGAAGTCGTACTGCACGCTGAGGTTGTGCTGGCGCATCCGCACGTCGAAGTTCTCGTCCAGCCAGCGCCGCTGGGTCAGGCCGCCATAGGCCGGGCGCAGGTCCGGACGCACGCCCGGCTGGCCGGCACCGGGCGCGGCGTCGACCAGCTCGACCACCGGCGCGCCCAGGCTGTCCAGGTCCTGCGCCATGCTGGTCAGGCGCACCCGCAGCGCGTCCGCCGGTTGCCACAACAGCGAGGCACGGCCGCCGGCGACATCGCTGCCATTGATGTCCTTGCGGCCGAGACCGACATCGTCGATGTAGCCTGGGTCGCGGCGCTTGAACACGTTGGCGCGCAGCGCCGCGGTCTCGCCGATCGGCACGTTGACCAGGCCGCGCAGGCTCCAGCCGTCGCCACCGCCGGACACCGTGCCGTACTGGCCCTGGGCCTGCGATTCGAACGTGCCCAGCGCCGGCGGCGTGGTCACGAACTTGAGCAGGCCGCCGAGGCTGTTGGCGCCGTACAGGGTGCCCTGCGGGCCGCGCAGCACCTCGATCCGGGCCATGTCGTAGGGGTCGAAGTCGGCGGTGAGATTGCCGGCGCGGGCGAAGATGCTGCTGCTGCCGAACGGACTGTCGTCGACGTACAGACTGACCGTGCTGTTGCCCTGCAGGCCCACGCCGACCCCGCGCAGGGTCAGCTGGGCGTTGCCCGGACGCGGGCTGATCGAGGACATCCCCGGTACCTGGGTCAGATAGTCGTCGAAGCGCTCGATGCGCAGGCGGTCCAGGGTCCGCGCGTCCAGCGCGGTGACCGCCATCGGCGTTTCCACCAGCGGCTGCTCGACCCGGTTGGCGGTCACCACCACCCCGTCCAGGTCGGTGGCCGCCGCCTCTGCGGTGGACGACTCCTGCGCCTGCGCGGCCATCAGCGGGAGCGCCGCGGCGATCGCGACGACCAGGACACGGTGCAAGGACATAATACCCCCAAACGGAGAATTGTTGTCCTGATATGAAAATTATTCTCTGATCATGTCAAGCCAGTGACCGCGATCGGCCACTCTGGGTAGCCGCTTCCGGCCGCCCCGACGCGGTCCGCCGGGAACCGCCGCGCCCGGCTCAGCCCTCGCGCAGCAGCTTCTGGATCCGGCTGCCGAGCTTCATCACCTTCATCAGCGTCGCCGGTTCCAGCCGCAGCATCTCCTCGCCCCAGGCCGACAGCGCGGACATCAGCGCCAGGGTCTCGGCGATCCTGGCGCGCACTTCCGGCGGCTCCGCGGCCAGCTCCGGGTCGGCCATGCAGTCGCCGAGCATCGCCACGGTCGGGTCGAACTCGCGCGCCTTGCGCTCGCGCACGACGGTGCGGAACAGCTCCCAGACGTCCCTGGAGGTCTCGAAGTGGTCGCGGCGGTCGCCGAGCTGGTGCACGGTGCGCACCAGGTTGTAGTTGGTCAGCTCGCGCAGGCTGGTGCTGACGTTGGAGCGGGCGACCGACAGGGTCGCGGTGATCTCCTCGGCATGCATCGGCCGACCGGACAGGAACAGCAGCGCGTGGATCTGCGCCACGGTGCGGTTGACCCCCCAGCGCGAGCCCATTTCGCCCCAATGGAGGACGAAGCGGCGGGCGATCGGGGACAGTTCGACGGCTTCGGACATCGCGGGCTCCGGCAAGGGCCCGGCGGGCGGTTCACGGGCTTGGCGGCAGATTAGATTCGTCATATATTTCTGTCAAGACAGAAATAACTGAAACAAGGAGCAGGGATATGCCCCTCCACGCAACGCCAGCCCCGGTCGACGGGGAGACGGTCGGCTCACAAACAGCCGGCCCGCGCCGGGTACTGGTCCTGGGCGGCGCCGGCTTCATCGGCCGCCATGTCGCCGCCGCCCTGCGCGAGCGCGGGGTGCCGGTCAGCATCGGCAGCCGCCACCCCGGCCGGCGCCGGCGCCGCGCCGATGTCACCGACGCCCACTATCTGCGCGTCCGCATGGAACGGATGACCGCCGCCGCCGACTGGTCCGCCCTGCTGGCCGGGGTCGACGCGGTGATCAACTGCGTCGGCATCCTGCGCCCGCGCGGACGCGAGACCTACGACCGCGTCCATCACCGTGCCCCTGCCGCGCTCGCCGCCGCCTGCGCGGCGCGCGGGCGGCGTCTGGTCCACGTGTCCGCGCTCGGCCTCGACGGCCCGGTACGCAGCCGCTTCCTGCTGTCCAAGCGCGACGGCGAAGCGGCCCTGCGCGCCAGCGGCGCCGACTGGCACATCGTGCGCCCGTCCCTGCTCGACGGCGACGGCGGCTACGGTGCGCGCTGGATCCGCCGGGTCGCACGCTGGCCGCTGCAGCTGCTGCCCGCCGACGCCTGCGGGCGGATCGCGGTGCTCGACGTCGCCGACCTCGGCGAAGCGATCGCCAACCTGGTGCTCGCACCGGCCGATCCCGGCATGCCGCGCGAACACGACCTCGGCGGCCTGCGACCGTGCACCCTGGCCGAGCACGTCGCGGCGATGCGCCGCCTGCACACCGACGCACCCGCCGCGAGCCTGCGCGTGCCGGGCTGGCTGGCGCGGCTGGCCAGCCATGCCTGCGACCTGCTTCACCTGACGCCGTTCTCCTATGGTCACTGGGAACTGCTGCGGCAGGATAATTGTCCGCGTCGCAACCGCCTGCCGGCGCTGCTCGGGCGGCCGCCGCACAGCGTCGGCCTGCACCTGCCGCCCCCGGCACCGCTGCCCGTCACAGGAGCCCATGCATGAGCGCCAACGCCCTTCCCCATGTCGTGATCGTCGGCGGCGGCTTCGCCGGCCTGTGGGCGACCCGCGCGCTGGCCCGCGATCGCGTGCGCATCACCCTGATCGACCGCCGCAACCATCACCTGTTCCAGCCGCTGCTGTACCAGGTGGCGACCGCCGGCCTGTCGGCGCCCGACATCGCCGCGCCGCTGCGCCACATCCTGCGCCGCCAGCGCAATGTCGAGGTGCGCCTGGGCGAGGTGACCGCGATCGATGCCGATGCGCGAACGGTCGCCCTCGCCGGCGACGACGGTGCCGACGACAGTCGCATCGGCTACGACTACCTGCTGCTGGCCAGTGGCGCGACCCACGCCTATTTCGGCAACGACGCCTGGGCCGAGCATGCGCCGGGGCTGAAGTCGCTCGACGACGCGCTCGGCATCCGCCGCCGGGTGCTGATGGCGTTCGAGCGCGCCGAGGCCGCCGACGACCCCGCCGAACGCGCCGCCTGGCTCGACTTCGCCGTGGTCGGCGGCGGCCCGACCGGGGTCGAACTGGCCGGCACCCTGGCCGAGATCGCCCGCCACACGCTCAAGGACGAGTTCCGCCACATCGACCCGGCGCGGGCACGGGTGCGCCTGATCGAGGCCGGTCCGCGGGTGCTGGCCTCGTTCCCGCCGGAGCTGTCGGACAACGCCCGGCTCAAGCTGGAAAGGCTCGGCGTCGAGGTGGTCACCGGGCACGCGGTGGAGACCATCGACGGCGACGGTTACGTGCTGGCCGGCGAACGGGTGCCGGCACGCACCGTGCTGTGGGCGGCCGGTGTCGCCGCCTCGCCGCTGGGCGCCCTGCTCGACGTGCCGCGCGACCGCGCCGGCCGGGTCC
>NZ_VICD02000312.1 GCF_006546735.2 Marilutibacter maris
GGCCGACCCAGGTGCCGGCCAACAAGCCGGCCGGGGCCGCAGCCGCCAAGCCGCGTGCCGCTTCCAGGCCGGCGGAGGCCTCCACCGACGCCAAGCCGGGCCTGTTGAGCCGCATCGGCCGGGGTCTGAAGTCGCTGGTGACCCGCGCGCCGCGATCGCAGCACTGATCCGCGGTTGGGGTGGGTGTCCCGCCCGGCAATCGCGATCTCGATCGGCCCCAGCGAAAAACCCAGCGAAAACCCCGGCACCGCAAGGCGCCGGGGTTTCCTATTGGCACGTGGCTACGCGGGCTGGATCAGAATCGGAGGGTCCAGTTGTTGATGTAGCCGGTGTCGTTGGTCGCGTTGTCGGTCACGCGCAGCTTCCAGACGCCGTTCTTCGGGTGGCTCGACAGGTCGCGGGAAACCGTACCGATGACGTTGTCGCCGCTGTCGTACGTGTTGTAGTTCTTGAGCAGGTAGGCGGTGCCGTTGGGCGCGATCAGCTCGACCTTCAGATCGCCGCGGAAGGTATGGCGGATGTCCACCGAGATCGGGGTGGACGACGCACCGTTGCCGGTCCGGCCGGACACGCTGATCGCGCTCTCGACGGTGCTGTTGTCTCCGATCTGCACGTCGTTGCCGTTGCTGTAGGTCTGCTCCACATCGTTGCCGCCACCGGCGTCGCTGACGGTGACCTGGGCCGACTTGCTGCTGCTGGCGCCGTCGTCGTCGGTGACGGTGAGGGTGACGGTGTAGGTGCCGGCCGCGGCATAGGTCTTGCTCGGGCTGGCCTGGGTCGAACTGGTGCCGTCGCCGAAGTTCCAGCTGCGCGAGACGATGCTGCCGTCGCTGTCGCTGGAGCCGTCGGTGAAGGACACGCTCAGGCCGTTCGCCGACGAGCTGAAGTCGGCGGTCGGCGGATTGTTGGCCGGCGGTGGCGCGCTGCCGCCCAGCAGCGAGTACAGCAACCGGTTCGGCGAGCCCTTGGTATCGGAGATCTTGCCGACCGATGCCCCATTGATGATCGCCGCCGTGACCTCTGCGGGCGTCGCGGCCGGGTGGTTGCTCAGATACAGCGCGGCGACACCGGCGACGTGGGGGGTGGCCATCGAGGTGCCGCTCATGGTGGCCTGCGCGGTGGTGCTTGAGATGCCGACGGAGACGATATCCTGGCCGGGCGCGAACAGGTCTATACAGGAACCCCAGGAGCTGTACCTCCAGCGTCTGTCGCTCCTGTTCGAGGCGGCGACCGTCAGCACGTCGGGAACGCGCGCCGGCGTCTGCGCGCATGCGTCGTTGTTGAAGTTGCCGGCGGCGGCCACCGCGACCACGCCGGCGCCGATCAGGCTGTTCACGGCAGTGTCGACCGCGAATCCTTCGCCGGAATACAGGCTCATGTTGACCACCGCCGGCTTGACGTGGTTGGCGACGACCCAGTCGATGGCCTCGATAAGGTCCCCGCTGCCGGTGTCGCCGTGGCAGTCGTAGGTGCGGACCGGGTGGAGGGTGACGCCCTTGGCCACGCCCCAGGTGCTGCCGCCGAGGATGCCGGCGACATGGCTGCCATGGCCGTGGCAGTCGTTGGTACCGCGGCCGTCGTTGACGGTGGAGTAACCGTTGCCCATGCGCCCTGCGAACTGGGTATGCGAGCCGAGCACACCGCTGTCGATCAAATAGGCATGCACGCCGGCGCCGTTGGTGTCGTAGGTGTAGGTAGTACTCAGGGGGAGATCGCGCTGGTCGACGCGATCGATGCCCCAGGTCGCGCTGGTCTGGGTCCCGTTCAGGGTCAGGTGGGCCTCTTCCTCGACGTAATCCACGCGCGGGTCGGCCAGCAGGCGTGCCAGGGTGTCGTCGTCGGCCTCGATCGCGAAACCGCGCAGGGCGCGGTTGAAGATCTTGCGCATGCGCATTCTCTCGCCACGGCCGCCGCGGCTACGGCCGCGGTGCTCCGTCGCCATCGAGTTCGCCACGTCGGCGACCCGCAGTCCACGTCCCCGGTTGTTGCCGGTGGACAGTGGTGTGGCCCGCCGCTCGTTGGAGAGCAGGGCGGCGTCGCGCTTGAGCACGACGATATAGCGGCCCTCGATCGGATTCTCGACGGTGCGAAGTTCGGCCGAGACAGCCGGAACCATGATGCAGGAAAGGCCGACGCCTACCGCGATCGACAGCAGTGAACGCTTTTGGTTCATGTATCTCCCCTCTCTTGGAACGTCTTTGTGGTTGAGCCGGGTCGGGCGACCCGGTGTGCGATCCATGCGTGCCGGTCGTCGCGACGCGGCACAGGGTTATGAACGCCTGGACACAGGTATCCCCCACCCGTCCCGGCAGGGGCGATCAAGACACAAGGCGGATTCCGAGCTGTCAGGCGACGCGGCACTGGCGTGCGTGGCTGGCGTCGCCTTGTTGAGGTCGCTCAGAGATCGTTATTCACACAACTTGGCTGAAGCGGTTGCAGGGGCTTGAGATCACTGAAGCACTAGTACTCAACAATCAGACACGGGCAGGCGACACCGGTGCGCGGAATTTCGCCAGCGGAGCGTGGAACTCCGCGCACCTGAGCATCCGTCATGTCGATATTCCGGTAAGACGCTTTCAGACACCGGTAGTGTCTGGGTCAGCGATGCTGGCCGGCCGTCAACGTCGCTGCGGCGCCAGCGCATTGCGGTTTCGAGGCTGCCGGGCGGAGTCGCCGCAGGCGAGGTGCCGCCGTCGAACGGGTCGTTGCCTGCGCGCGTTCGGTCCCGGGGCGGCGGGGCACCGTTGGCGGTTGGACTGGAGTGTTCGGAGGGGCGTCGGATCATGCGGGTCCGGTACGGGCGCGGCTGCGGGCCGGTTGCCAAGCGCGATGGACGGCCGGGATAGGCGTTGCGACCCAGCTTCGGGCGTCGCAGTCGTCGACAGCGGGCCCGCGCGGACCCGCTGGCAGACCGACCACCCAGGCCCGGGCTGTGCCGGTCCGGACACCGACGGCGCCTGGTCGACGGCGGTGTGCCCGGCCCTTCGGGTGGCGCCGCTAGCCATACTCGCCGATGATGCCGATACTTGTGCGCGAACGCGTGGACGGCCACGCGACCGGGTGATCGATGAGCGTTCTGCGCTTCGACAACGTCAGCAAACGGTACGCCAGCGGGCGCGACGCGCTCAGCGAGGTGAGCTTCGAGGTCGGGACCGGCGAGATGCTGTTCGTCACCGGCCATTCGGGGGCCGGCAAGAGCACCCTGCTCAGGTTGATCCATCTGTCCGAGCGCCCCAGCCGCGGCACCGTGCTGTTCGGCGAGCGCAATCTGATGAAGGTGCGCGGGCGCCGGGTCGCGCTGCATCGGCGCGAGGTCGGGGTGGTGTTCCAGGACCATCGCCTGCTGGCCGACCGCAGCGTCGCCGACAACGTCGGCCTGCCACTGATCCTGCGCGGCGAGCGCCGCGGCGAGATCGGCAAGCGCGTGCGCAGCCTGCTCGACCGGGTCGGTCTGGGCGATCGCGCCAATGCGCTGCCGGCGCAGCTGTCGGCCGGCGAGCAGCAGCGGGTCGGAATCGCCCGCGCGATCATCGCCGAGCCGCGCCTGCTGGTGGCCGACGAGCCGACCGGCAACCTCGACCCGACCCTGTCGGCGGAGATCATGGCGCTGTTCGAGTCGCTGCCCGAGCGCGGCACCAGCGTGCTGATCGCCAGCCACGATCTGGCCCTGGTCAAGCGGATGAAGAAGCGGGTGCTGGTGCTGAACCAGGGTCGCCTGGTAGACGATATTTCCCCGGAGGACCTGGCCGAATGAGTGCGGACTCCTCCTCCGGCGGCGCCAGCGCGAGCGCGAACAGGGCGGCGCCTCGCCGGCCGTCGCGGATCGGCGCCTGGGCCGACCATCATGCGTTCAGCCTGATCGCCAGCCTCGGCCGCCTGTTGGCCAAGCCGTGGGCGGCGGCGCTGACGATCGGCGTGATGGCGGTCGCGCTGGCGCTGCCGCTGGGCCTGTGGGCGGCGCTGGGCAACGTCGAGCGCTTCGTCGGCGACGTGCAGGAAGCGCGCGAGATCAGCGTCTTCCTCAAGCCCGAGGTCGCGGCCGAGCGCGCCGGCGAACTGGCCGCCGAGCTAGAGGCGCGCGGCGACGTCGCCGCGGTGGAGCTGCGTACTCCCGAGCAGGGACTGGAGGCGCTGCGTGCGGCCAGCGGCCTGGACGAGGCGATCGCGATGGTCGGCGACAACCCGTTGCCGAGCGTGCTGATCGTGCGCCCCGGCGGCGACGAACTGACCCTGGCCGCCTCGCTGGAAACCCTGCCCGAGGCCGACCTGGTCCAGCACGATGCGGTCTGGCGGCAGCGCCTGGACAGCTGGCTGCGCTTCGGCGTGCGGCTGGCGCTGGTGCTGGCGATGCTGCTCGGGGTCGGCGCGTTGCTGGTGGTCGGCAACACCGTGCGCCTGGACATCCAGCAGCGCCGCGAGGAGATCAGCGTGCTGCAGCAACTGGGCGCGACCGATGGTTTCATCCGCCGTCCGTTCCTGTACCTGGGCGCCTGCTACGGTGTCCTCGCCGGGGTGTTGGCGCTGGCGGTGCTGACCGCGACCGAATGGGCGCTGCGGCCGGCGCTGGCCGAGCTGGCGCGCAGCTACGGCAGCGATTTCGTGCTGCAGGGGTTCGGATTGACACATGCGATCGCCATCGTGGCCGGGGCCGGCGTGCTCGGCTGGCTCGGTGCCGGCCTGGTGACCGGCCATACTCTGCGACAGACCCGCCCGACCGAAACATGAGTACCGCTGCCGTGACCGACGTACCCAATACCCTCAGGCACCTGGCCGACGACGCCCCGCGGGTGATGGTGGTCGATGGTTCCAAGCTGGTCCGCAAGCTGATCGGCGACACCCTGCGGCGCTCGCTGGAGCAGGTCGAGGTGGTCGCGTGCGGCAGCATCGAGGAGGCGCGCGAGGCGCTGGCGGCGGCGCCGGTCAACCTGGTCACCACCGCCCTGGTGCTGCCCGACGGCGATGGCGTCGCGCTCGCCCGCAGCGTGCGCGAGGCGGCGGGGCAGGCCTATGTGCCGGTGATCGTGGTGTCCGGCGACGCCCAGGCCCACCTGGAGGCGCGCCAGTTCACCGAGGACGTGACCGACTACTTCGACAAGGCGCTCGGGCACGAGGCCCTGGCGACCTTCATCCGCGGCTATGTGCAGCCGGAGCCGATCCCCGACGCCCGCGTGCTCTACGTCGAGGACAGCAAGGTCGTCGCGCTGGCGACCAAGCGCATGCTCGAGCGTCATGGGGTCAAGGTGATGCACTTCATCGGCGTCGAGGAAGCGCTGGAGTACCTGGAGACCCATCGCGGCCAGGACGATCCGGGCGCCGACCTGGTGCTGACCGACGTCTATCTGAAGGGCGAGCTCAGCGGCATGGACCTGTTGCAGCGGCTGCGCGGCGACTTCGGCTACGGCAAACGCCGCCTGCCGGTGCTGGTGATGACCGGCGACGACAACCGCGACAACCAGAGCAAGCTGCTGCGGCAGGGCGCCAACGATCTGGTGCTGAAGCCGATCGAGGAACGCCTGCTGGTGACCAAGGCCCTGTTCCAGCTAAGAGTGGCCCAGCTGCGGGTCGCCCGACTGTAGTCCGGTCGCCGTAGCCCGGTAGCCGTGGCACGGTCGGCGGGATGACGCCGGCCGCCGGGCCCGTTAGCCTGTCGGGCCTCCCACCGCACTTTTCCCGCATGCCGGACAACGACCGCATCAAGCTCGAACCGTCCTGGAAGGCGCACGTCGGCGACTATCTGCAACGCGAGGACATGCAGGCGCTGTCGGCGTTCCTGCGCCAGCGCAAGGCGGCGGGGGCGACCCTCTACCCGCCGGGGCCGGAGATCTTCGCCGCCTTCGACGCGACGCCGTTCGACGCGGTCAAGGTGGTGGTGCTGGGCCAGGATCCCTACCACGGCCCCGGCCAGGCGCACGGGCTGTGCTTCTCGGTGCGTCCGGGTGTGCCGGTGCCGCCGTCGCTGCAGAACATCTACAAGGAGCTGCAGCGCGATGTCGGCTTCCAGCCGCCGTCGCACGGCTACCTGCAGCGCTGGGCCGGGCAGGGCGTGCTGCTGCTCAACGCGGTGCTCACCGTCGAGGCCGGACGCGCCGGCAGCCACCAGGGCAAGGGCTGGGAAGGCTTCACCGATCACGTGGTCGACGTGCTCAACCGCGAGCGCGAGGGCCTGGTGTTCCTGCTGTGGGGCAGCTACGCGCAGGCCAAGGGCAAGGTGATCGATCCGCGCCGGCACCGGGTGCTGAAGGCGCCGCACCCCTCGCCGCTGTCGGCGCATCGTGGCTTCCTCGGCTGTGGGCACTTCTCCGCGGCCAACGAGTACCTGGCCCGACACGGGCAGGCGCCGGTCGACTGGTCGTTGCCGGCGGCGGTCGAGGCGTCCGAGGCGTTGCCCGGATAGGCGGCCGGCGCGGTCGCCTCCCGCCGCGCGCGATCATCGGGACGGTCTTTTGCAGGGCTCACGCCAGTAGGCGATGATGCCCGGCGTCACGCTCGGGCATTGTCCGCGAAGGAGGGGCATGGGCCGGAAGTCGCGTTTTTTCCTGGTCGGCGTCGGCGCCCTGCTGATGTCGGCCCTGCTGTTCGTGCTGCTGGGCTGCACGACCCTGCCCCCGCACCCGGGCGGTCCGGCGGTGGCCGCGCTGCCGGCGGGCGAAGGCACCCGGCTGGACGAGGTCGTGCAGCCGGCGCTGGACGCGCATCCGGGGCAGTCCGGTTTCCATCTGGTGTCCGACGGCGTCGCCGCGTTCGCCTTGCGCGGGCTGTCCGGGCGCGCCGCCGAGCGCAGTCTCGACCTGCAGTACTACATCTGGCACGACGACATGACCGGGCGGCTGCTGGCGCTGGAGCTGATCGAGGCCGCCGATCGCGGCGTGCGGGTGCGCCTGCTGCTCGACGACATGGATGCGCGGGCGAAGAATTTCGCGATCGCCGCCCTGGCCGCGCATCCGAACATCGACGTGCGCCTGTTCAACCCGTTCGCCTCGCGCCAGGGCCTGTTCGGCAAGGGCATGGAGGCGATCACCAGCTTCTCGCGCATCAACCACCGGATGCACAACAAGAGCTGGATCGTCGACAACCGTTTCGCGATCGCCGGCGGGCGCAACATCGGCGACGAGTACTTCTCGGCCAGCGATCACGTCAACTTCAACGACCTGGACCTGGCCTTCGTCGGGCCGGCGGTCGAGGAGTTGAGCGGCTCCTTCGACCGCTACTGGAATTCCGATCAGGTGTACCCGATCGAGTCGCTGAGTCCGGCCGCGGTTTCCACCGAGGCGCTGGAGGCGCTGAGCGCGGCCGCCCGGGCCTATGCGGCGGAGGCGGTGCAGACCCCGTACATCCTGGCGATGCAGGGCCATGACGCGGTTGCCGCCGCGCGCGCGATGGCCCTGCCGATGCATTGGACGACGAGCTGGCAGGTGCTCAGCGACGCGCCGGACAAGGCCCGGTTCAAGGACTCGCCGATGCAGGGCTCGGCGGTGCTGGCCGGGCTGACCCGGGCGGTCGACGCGGCCGCCAGCGACGTGACCCTGATTTCCCCGTACTTCGTGCCCGGCAAGGCCGGTACCGCGCAACTGACCGGGCTGGTCGCCGAAGGCCGCCAGGTGCGCATCCTGACCAACTCGCTGGCGGCCAACGACGTCGCCGCGGTGCATGGCGGCTATGCCGGCTACCGCAAGGCGCTGCTCGCCGGTGGCGTGCAACTGTGGGAGCTCAAGCCGGAGCGTACGGCGGACGATGCCGACGACGGTGGCGAAGGCATCAGCCTGTTCGGCTCCTCCGGCGCCAGCCTGCACAGCAAGGCGGTGCTGATCGACGATTCGCGCGCGTTCGTGGGCTCGTTCAACCTCGATCCGCGCTCGGTGTCGCTGAACTGCGAGCAGGGCATCCTGGTCGACGAACCGGTGATCGCGGCCGAACTGGCGGCGCTGTTCGAGACCATGACCACGCCGACCGCGGCCTGGCGGGTCTCGCTGGACGAGGACGCGCTGCGCTGGAACGGCGACAACGGCACCTACCAGCGCGAACCCGAGGCCAGCCTCGGCCGCCGCTTCCAGGCACGGTTGGCGCGCTGGCTGCCGGTCGAACCGTTGTTGTGACCCGCACGCGGCGGCCGAGCGGGCCGCCGGGTGTCCCCCGGGAAGGGGGAGCCGCGATCAGTGGCGTTCCGCTTCGGTGGGCGGCACCGGGGCCGAACCGCCGCGCCACCGGCCGATGTACGGCAGCGCGAACAGGTACAGGCCGGTCAGCGCCAACAGGGCGAGCGGGAGCAGGGGCACGTACGACACCCAGACCAGCGGTGGGTCCTGCGCCAGGGCGATGAAGGTGGCGATCACGCTCAGGGTGAAGGCGATCGAAACCCAACGGTGGAACTGCCGGATCCATGCATTCCATTTCATGACGGGAACCTCGGGTGGTGGCGGGCCCGGTTGCGACGGGCCCGTCGGGCGGGATGCGGCTGCCGCGCGGCTGCCGCTCGCGGTTCGTTGAAGCCGGTTCAGCGCCGTCGACTCAGCGCTGCCGGCTCATCGCTGCTGGATGCGGATCAGGTTGCCGGCCGGGTCGCGGATCGCGCAGTCGCGCACGCCGTAGGGCTGGTCGGTCGGCTCCTCGACGATCTCCGCGCCCTTGGCCTGGACGCGCTCGAAGGCGGCCTCCAGGTCCGCGGTCGCCAGCAGCAGCATGCCGTAGGTGCCCTTGGCCATCATCTCCTCGATGGTGCGGCGCTCCTCGTCGGTGAGGCCGGGGCTGGCCGACGGCGGGAACAGCACGATCGAGGTGCCGGGCTGGCCGGCGGGGCCGACCGTGATCCAGCGCAGGCCCTTGTAGCCGACGTCGTTGCGGACCTCGAAGCCCAGGGTGTCGCGGTAGAAGGCCAGCGAGGCCTCCGGATCGGTGTGCGGCAGGAAGCTGGAGTGGATGCTGATGTCCATGTTGGAGCGGTCCGGGATGGGGTGGGCGCTCATCCTAGGGCCGGTCAGGCGCGGCTTGCTTCTCGATTCCTGACCGGTCGCGTGATCTGCCGCGCCACGCACGAGGGCATGCCCGCGGTGGTCGCGGCCTCGCGCCGGTAGACGCTGGGGGCGACTCCGACCAGCTCGGTGAAGCGGGTGCTGAAGGTGCCCAGCGACGCGCAGCCGACCGCGAAGCAGACCTCGGTGACGCTGAGGTCGCCGCGGCGCAGCAGCGCCATCGCCCGTTCGATCCGCCGGGTCATCAGGTAGCTGTAGGGGGACTCGCCGTAGGCAAGCCTGAACTGGCGGCTGAGGTGCCCGGCCGACATGTGCACGCCGCGGGCAAGGGCCTCGACGTTCAGCGGTTGGGTGTACTCGCGATCGATGCGGTCGCGGACCCGGCGCAGTCGGGCGAGGTCGCGCAGGTGCGGGGTCGCGGGCGAGGTCATCGCGCGAGCCTGCCATGCGGCGAGGGGTGGCTCAAGGGCCATCGGCCGCGGTCATGCGGCGGCCAGGGCTCAGCCGGGAGGCGACACCGGGTCGGCGGCGCCCGTTGCCGAGTGCTCCTGCTCGCCGACATGCCGTTGCAGCGTCGCGACCAGCGCGCGGCCCAGGGCGTCGGCCCGCTCCGGAGCCAGGCAGCGCTGGTCGCCGGTGTAGACGAAATGCAGGCGGCCGTGCAGCGAGAACGCCATGAAGCCGAGCACGCGGGTGGCGAAGGAGTGCACGTGCAGGGTGAAGCGCCGCACCCGGACCGGATCCGTTGCCTCGCTCAGCACGATGTTGCCCAGGTTGGAGAACGAGAACCGGTTCCAGTTGCCGTTGCGGCTCAGCGCATCGCCCAGCCGCACGATCGAGCGGATCCTGCCGGGCGAGGGTGGGCGGATCATCTCGCATAGCTGGTAGCGGGCGGGGATGTCGGCCACGTCCTGTTCGACCTTGGCGCGGATCTCCGCGCTCATCGCCCTCGCGTCGGCCCAGAAATCGCCGCCGGGGGCGGTGCGGGCATCGACCCGGAAGCTGCCGCCGCCGAAGAACAACGCGTCGCGTCGCAGCGCCGACAGCCGTCCGCGCCGCGCATCGACCGGGCACTCGATCCAGTCCGGTCCGTCCTCGCCGAGCGCCGATTGCAGCGCCTCGCGCAGGACCAGCAGCAGCGCGGCGTGGATCGACACGCCCTCGGATCTGCAACGTTGCACCAGCGACGACGACAGGGCCCGTCCGGCCGCCCATTCCAGGTGCAGTTCGCGGTTGCGCAGGGCACGCCTGGACGGGGGAACCAGGGCGATCAGCAGATTCACCAGCGTCGCCGCCAGCCGTCGCTTCCAGCGGCCGCGACGGTCGGCCGAGCCGATGATGTCGGCGGTGGTGATCGCCGGATACGGCTCTGGCGCCGGGTCCGAGTGCAGGGCCTGCAGCAGCTCGCGGATGATGGTCAGCATGCTCATGCCGTCGCAGACGCGATGCGGCGCGGTGACCAGCAGTTCGCTCTCGCCGCCGGGTTCGCCGTCCGCGGGCGCGAGCCATACCACCCGCAGCGGCGGCAGGCCGTTGCCGAAGGCGGTGGTCACCTCGGCGTCGATCTCCTGCATGCGGCGGCCGTCGACCGGCGAAGCCCGCGGCCCGCGTTCGACCACCCGCAGCGGAATCGCGCCGGCGGCGTCCAGTTCGTAGTAGCGGCGGTTGCCGGCGCCGCCGATCAGCATCCGCAGGGCCGGGTGCTTGCGCTGCAGCCAGGCCAGCGCTGTGCGCAACCGTTCGGGCGTGACCGCGCCCTCGATGGCGACGACGCAGGTGATGTTGCCGTCGATCAACTGCTCGATCGTGGACAGCCGGCGCCTCATGGTTCCTGCTCCGCGGTGGGCGGGGCGCCATCCGCGGAAGCCGCATCGGTCGCCGCACGATCGCGCGGCGTGCCGGTGCAGAACGCGAAGATCCGTGGATGCCGGTGCTCGAACGGTCCCAGTCGCCCGAACAGTCCGTCCAGATAGCCGCAGCCGATCGCGACCAGCTTCCTGAGTTTGTCGCCCTCGAACAGGGTCACGCACAGCGACTGGTGCAGCGCGAGCAGGCCGGAAATCCAGTGCAGCGCCCACCTGGAGCGGTACAGGCCCAGCGCGTGCACCGCGTTGCGCGCGCCGTAGTAGCGGCGCCAGGCGGCATGGTGGGTGGTGAACAGCTTGCCGTGGCGGACGATGTGGCCGGTGGTCTGGCGCATCGTCACCGCGGCGTTCATGTACACCGGCACGCCCTGGCTGGAGGCGCGCAGGCCGTATTCGATATCGATGTACTCGATGAAGTAGTCCTCGCGGAACGCGCCGAGCCGGCGATAGGCCGGCGCCGAGAGCGCGGTGCCCGAGGAGATGATGAAGAGGGTCGGGAACAGCCCTTCGACCTCGTCGTCGATGCGTCTGGGACGGGGGAAGCGCCGCCCGGGCGGAATCGCCGGCATGCACTTGCCGAGGTTGATCTCGTGGATCTTCGGGCCGATCAGGAAGGCGTCGCTGTCGAGTCCGGCACAGGCGTGCATCATCCCGGCGAAGAAGGACGCATCGATGTCGGAATCCTGGTCGAGCAGGAAGATCACCTCGCAGTCCCGCGCCAGCAGGGCCTCGGCGCCGCGGTTGTAGGCCCCGGCGAGGCCGCCGCGGTTGCGGTTGTCGATCACCGTGGTGCCGCCCTGGCGCAGGCGCTCGTGCAGTGCCGGATCGGGTTGGGGCGAGTTGTCGACCGCGACCACGGTCGGGCAGATCGCCCGCGCGCGGTCGAGATTGCGGACGAATTCCGGCGACGGGCAGTACAGCACGAAGATCAGGCCGAACGACTTCATGCGCCCGCCTCCGTCGCCGTCGCAGCGACCGGCACCGGATCAACGCCCGTTCCGGGCCGCGCGCCGGCATCGCGGCTGTGCGCGTCCGCGGCGACCGCGAGCAGGATCGCGACGATCCGGTCGCGCACCGCGTGCGCCTGGGCGGCGGGCAGCGACTGCCGGTCCGAGGTCAGGGCGAAGTCCAGGTGTCCGTCGAAGCCGCTGATGGTGACCACGGTGGCCGGCGTCGGCGCCAGCATCGCGGTCGGGCTGTGGACCGCCTCCAGGCGGAAGTCGCCGTGATCGCGCGGCAGGTCCAGATGTCCGAGCCAGGACAGGGTGACGTTGCCTCCCGAGGGCCGCGATTGCCCGTAGGCGATCAGGCGGTCGAACAGCGCGTGCAGGCGCTCCATGCCGAGCAGGTTCTCGTGCAGGCGCGGCCCGAGACGCTGGATGCTCCGGTCGATGCCGGCCCTGAGCGTGCGGGCCAGGCTCCAGAACACCTCATCTGGGAACATGCCGCCGGACGGTGTGTGCAGCGACAGGTCGATCGTCGGCGCCATCGGAAACAGGCCGTCGGCGGCCAGCGCGGGCAGGAACCGGCGCGCGTCGACCGGGACGGTGAAACGGCCGACCCCGCGGGCGCCGCGTATCGCGCGGAATCCGAGCACGAAGGCTACGGCGAGCGCGTTGAACAGGCTCACGCCCTCGGCCCGGCAGCGCCGCGAGAGCGCCTGTGCCGGCGCCCGGTCCAGCGTCCAGTGCAGGGCGTAGGCCTCGCCGTAGCGCCGTGCCGGGCGCCGGCGGCGACTGCGCACGAACAGCCCGAACAGCGCGGTCTTCCAGCGCAGGCGCCGCTGCAGGCGGGGGTCGTTCCACACCGCCGCCGGCAGGATCTCCTGCAGGG
This sequence comes from Marilutibacter maris, assembly GCF_006546735.2. Classification (GTDB taxonomy): domain Bacteria; phylum Pseudomonadota; class Gammaproteobacteria; order Xanthomonadales; family Xanthomonadaceae; genus Marilutibacter; species Marilutibacter maris. Next base: position 12,665 of record NZ_VICD02000312.1, read on the forward strand.
ACTGCAACGACGGATGGGTGCCGATGTCCCGCCCGGGGTCGGCGCACAGCGACAGGATCTCGCGCAACAGGGTCACGATCGAGCGGCCATCGCACAGGCAGTGATGGCAGACCAGCAGCAGCTCGCTGGTCTCGACGCCGCGCAACCAGGTCACCCGGACCAGCGGCTCGGACGGGTCGAACAACTGCGACCATTCCTGCCGGCTCTGCCGCTGCCAGTCGCCGCCGCTGTTGCGCTCGATGATCCGCAGCCGGATCGGTGCCGGGTCTTCCTGCAACCGGAACCAGGGGCGGGTGCCCCCCGCTCCGTCCTCGCCGGGCTCGACGCGGCAACGCAGCAGCGGATGCTTGGCCTGCACGCGCGCCAGCGCATGTCTCAGTCGCTGCTCGCACAGCGGGCCGCGGATCCGCGCCGGGAACACGATCGCGACCGGGCTGCGCCCGTCCAGGTACATGCCGCGCTCGAACAGGGTCAGCGGACGTGCGGTCGCGGCGGCGGTAGCCGGCGGCGCTGCGGTGGATGCGCTCA
>NZ_VICD02000313.1 GCF_006546735.2 Marilutibacter maris
GCTCGGTGGTGAATCGACTCTTGCGCATGTCCGTCCTCTCGGGTTGACGGACTTTACCCAGATTCGACTGGTATGGCTCAGTGGGGGCAGGTCACGACCCCGCAGGACGGCCCCGGCTACACCGGCCACGTGTTCGACGCCGCCACCGGCCTGGTCTACGCCCAGCAGCGCTACTACGACGACGATATCGGGCGGTTCCTGTCAGCTGACCCGGTGACGCCTTATGAGCAGCCGGTACAGATGTTCAACCGGTATCGATATGCGAATAACAATCCTTACCGATTCAAAGACCCAGACGGGCGCTACGTTTGCGAGGGTAATAAGACTGATTGCGATAGTTTTGATAAGGCAATCAACATGGCTAAGGAGGCTTCCACTAGCTCCAAGTTGACCTCAGAGCAAAGGGATGCACTGAGCGCAGCTGTCGAGTTCTTTGGCGAAAAAGGCAATACGGACATCAAGGTCTCGTTTGGAGATTTGAATGGGGACGCCGCTCAAATCAACACGAGTCTCGATGGAAAAGGCAGCGTCACGTTTGACTTGAAAGCTATCGCTGGAAAGAGTAGAAGCGTATCCGGTACGGTGAATGGGCTGGCGATGCGATCGCTGCATGAGGGCGATCATGGCGTGCGAATAGTGAGTCAAGGTTTTCCCGGTTCGAGATCGGACCGCTTGGATAGAGAAAAGTCCGCATATCGCGCCGAAGCTTTTTATCAAAAGGCTACAGGGTTCCTTCAGAATTCAAACAACCTTTGGGCGCCCTGGAATCCGGGTGACGGAATAAGCGAAAGCGCAATTGATGCAAGGGCCAACTTCTCAGTGATGTCCTCTTGCGCAGGATCGAACGAAGGAAGCTGTCTATGAGAGAGCGATTGTTCCTTGTTTTCCTTGCTATGGCAGTGATTTCAGCTTGTGCAATCTCATCCCCGCTCCAATCTGTTCCTGCAAGTAGCAGACAAGGCTATTTTTCTGATCCTGGTGACTTCTGGGGCGTCAACTTCAAGCCTGGCCAGCCGGTTTCAGGAGGGGCATTGTTGGAATCAGTGGCTGGTCCTTGTGATCAAGACGCGTTGGAAAATGACCTCGAGCTTCTTAAAAGGATGCCGCCGGATATTCCCTTAAGAGTTCTGGGCTTTACTGACTCGGAAGAATGCTCCGCATTGCAGTGCTATGAGTTGTCGCTACGCAGGGCGCAAGTTTTGAACGATTGGTTGCTTAGTCGTGGCGTGCCGAAGTCTCGGTTGTCTGCGCCGATGGGGTTGGGAAGTGAGAGGCCTGTCGGTGATAACCGGATGGAAGACGGGCGAGCACAGAATAGGCGTGCTTATATTAGTTACGAGGATGTTCCGTGAAGTGAGTCGCCCAGAATTCACCAAAGCAAAAGGGGGGGTCATTTATTCGCAGCTGACGTAGTCCAAATAGGCGTAACGCGTTTGGGTCTTTGCTTATGCATCAGCGTCGACCTTTTCCGAAAGTTACGATTACGGCGTCAACGGCAATGTCGCCGCGATCACCGGCGGTGCGACCGGCACCGGCCAGCGTGGCAATCGCGACATGGTCTACGACGGCCTGGACCGCCTGACCGGCACGACCTCACGGATGTTCGGCACCGCGACCTATGCCTACGACGTGCTGGACAATTTGAGCCGGGTCCGTAGCGTTCCCCGTCAAGAGGGCTGCTGGGCAGGAGACGTCTTCCGCTCGCACTGAGTGTCAACCACAGCCTGGCTAAACATCATCAGACAGGCGGAGCGCGGCGCTCTTCATTTGCTCGCCGGGCTGCCGTCCGGGTTGCGGTCGATCATCCACAAGCCCGCCCAGAGCTTGAGGTCGAGTTCGTAGCCTTCCGCCTGCCGGGCCATCAGCCATGCCGGCGCCTGCTCGCGCGCGACTTCGTGGACGATGATCGCCTCGTCGTCGACGCCGCCGCCGGCGCCGACCCGGGTCAGGCCGGTCGCGCGGACGAAGGCGATCCGCTCGTTGCTCATCCCCGAGGAGGTCGGGCCGACCAGCAGCACGTCGACGCGGGCCGGCTCCCAGCCGGTCTCCTCGATCAGTTCGCGGTGGGCGGCCGAGGCCAGGGTGTCGTCGGCATGGTCGTCGCCGACCAGGCCGGCCGGCATCTCGATCGTGCGGGCGCCGAGCGGGGCGCGGAACTGCTCGACGAAGACCACCTTGTCGTCGGGGGTGACCGCGATGATGATCACCGCCATGCCTTTGCCGTGGGTGCGCTCGGCGAACTCCCAGCGGCCGCGCCGGCTCAGCCGCAGCCACTGGCCCTCGTACAGGGTCTCGGTCGGGGGCTGGGTCGATTCGATTTCGGAGTCGTCGCTGGCGGTGTCCATGCCCCGATCCTAGCGCGTCTGCATGACGCCCCGCGAACATTTCCGTGCGCGCGGAGCGTGCCGCCTCATGCTCAGCCGGCAGTGTAGTCCAGACCGGCGGCCTCGTGCAGCCGGCGTCGGGTCAGCGGACCGAATCGCAGGGACTCGCACAGTGCCAGCAGGGTGGCGGCGTCGCCGCTGCCGCGCGCGAACTGGGGGCGGGCGCCGTTCAGCGGTGCGTCCAGCGCGATCGTGGTCAGTTGGCGGCACAGCAGTGCCTGTTCGCGGTGTTCGCGCAGTTTCTTCGCGGTGCTGGCGGCGCCACGGATGCGCAGGAACGGCACTTCGTCGATGCGCTCGAGCAGGGCGTCGAGGGTGTCGAAGTGACCCAGCAGGGCGGCGGCGGTCTTGGCGCCGATGCCGGGCACGCCGGGAATGTTGTCGATGCTGTCGCCGGTCAGCGCCAGGTAGTCGGCGATCTGGCGCGCCTCGACCCCGTGGCGGGCGGGCACGCCGGCGGCGCCCCAGCGTTGGTTGCGCGCGTAGTCCCACTGCTCGTCGCCGTCGCCGAGCAACTGCGAGAGGTCCTTGTCGGCGGAGACGATCACCGCGCGGAAGCCGTCCCCGCGGGCGGCATGGGCGGCGCTGCCGATCAGGTCGTCGGCCTCGTACTGATCGTGCGAGAGCACGTCCAGGCCGAGCGCGCCGCACAGCGTCCGGCAATGCGCGAACTGGCGCTTCAGCGTTTCCGGCGCCGGCTCGCGGTTGGCCTTGTAGGCCGGATATATCCGGTTGCGGAAACAGGAGTCCAGCGCCTCGTCGAAGGCGATCGCGATGTGCGCCGGACGGGTGCGTTCGAGCAGTTCGGCGAGGAAGCGGGCGAAGCCGTGGACCGCGTTGGTCGGCCAGCCCTCGCTGTCGCTGAATTCGTCCGGCATCGAGTGCCAGGCGCGGAACACGTACAGGCTGGCGTCGACCAGGTAGAGCTTGTTCATCGGAGCCAGTGTGCCCGAATGCCGGCTCCGGCGTCACCGGCCCGGTGCGTGCGGGAAGCGCCGCTCATGCCGCCGGTGCGCTCCATTCTTCCAGCAGGGTCGCCGGGTCGGGGCGTTCGCGCTCGGGCGCGTCCAGTCGCGGCGTGCCGATATGGATGAAGCCGGCGACGCGCTCGTCCGCGGCCAGTCCCAGCCAGCCATGCACGGTCGCGTCGTAGGCCGGCCAGCCGGTCAGCCAGGTGGCGCCGTAGCCCAGCGCCTGCGCGGCCTGCAGCAGGGCGAAACAGACACAGCCGGCGGTCAGCAGGCGCTCCTGCTCGGGAATCTTCTCATCCGGTCCGAGGCGGGCGATCACCGTCACCACCAGCGGCGCATGCGAGAAGCGTTGGCGATCCTTCTCGATCGCGGCCTCGCCGGCGCTGGCGTCGCGCTCGCGGGTCAGCGCGGCCAGGCGTTCGCCCAGCGCGTGGCGGGCCTCGCCGCGGATCGCGAGGTAGCGCCACGGCACCCGCCTGCCGTGATCGGGCACGCGGCTGGCCGAGCGCAGCATCCGCAACAAGGTGGCATCGTCGGGGGCCGGCTCGTCCAGTTGCCGGGCCGGTACCGAGCGGCGGCTGTCGAGGGCGTGGAGGGCAGGGTCGGTGCCGAATCCGGCAGCGGGTCGAGAGTCAATAGGCGACATCAGTCACAGTTCTGGAAGGTCGGACAGGGGGCCAATACGAAGTGACTCATATTGCCACTATGCTGCGATCTACGCCGGAAACCGGCGTTGTGCGTCACCGGTCGGCACCAGGGGGTGTCGACGGGGTGGCGGTCGAATAGGGGATCTGGGGATGAGTGTACCCACTCCAACGCATGCGACGCGTGGCGAACCGCTGCGCGTCCTTGAGGAGATCAAGCGGCAGGCGGTCGAGCAGCTCGGCAGCATCCCCGATGCGCTGTACCCCGGAATCGAACAGGCGTTGTCGGTGGCGTTGCAGTCCGGCGATGTCGGCCCCGGCCATTTCGAGGACCTGACCTCGCTGCGGATGTTGCGGCAGCAGGCGGCGACCTTGCTGATGCGCTATCGCCAGCAGTTGGCCAAGGGCTTCGACGACTTCCGTGGCCTGCGCGTGCGATCGCGCGGCGACCTGCCGCTGGGGCTGGTCGAGGATTCCCACCTGGCGTTCCATCTCGATGGCCAACGGGTGATCGAGGCGCTCGATGGCCGCTTCGCCGAGCCATTGCAGGTCATGCGGCAGCGTCTGCAGGCGATGGCCGAGGCGCTGGGGATGCCGGAGGTGGCGAATCCGATCGGACCGGAGCGGCTGATCGGGGCGTTCGTCGAGTCGTTCCGGGAAACCGAACCGACTCCGCACGTGCGCGAGCTGCTGTTCCGCCAGTACGAGGGCGAGTTGACGCGTCGGCTCGGCGATTTCTATGGCAGGGCCAATGCCCTGCTCGCGGCAACGGGATACGGACGCTCGGCTCCGTCGTCCCACACTTCGACGCAGCACGGCTATCGGCACGAGACGGTCGAGTCCGTGCCCTACCGGGGACAGGTGGCGATGACAGGCATGGAGGCGATGCACGGCGCAATGGGAAGGATGGAAGGGTACGGCGACGGCCACGGTGGCTCGGCGGGCGGCTACGGCGGCATGTCGGTGCCCGGCGAGGACATCGCCGATCTGCGCACGATGCTGCGGATGTGGCGCGACGGCACGTTGCAGACGCCGCAGTCGGGCGCCGGCGGCGCCGATGCCCAGTCCCGCTCCCCGGCGCCGCGACAGGAACATGGCATGGGCGCGCGGCGCGAGCTGCGCGTGGACGAGATGCTGAGCGTGGTGAGCATGCTGCAGTCCGAGCCGCCGGACGCGTTCGCGCGTGCGCTGGCCGGCCCCGGCCGCCTCGGCGCGGCGATCCGCGACCATCTCAGCGACGGTGCGCGGCGGATCGGCGTCGATCCCGACCAGACCCGCTTCAGCGCCGACGAGGAAGACGCGATCGATCTGGTCGCGCTGTTGTTCGACTCGCTGTTCCGCACCAATTCCCTGCAGGACCGTGCCCGTCGTCTGTACGGCCGGCTGGTGCTGCCCTACGTCAAGGTCGCGCTGACCGACGACGGTCTGTTCGTGCAGCGCGAGCATCCGGCGCGCAAGCTGTTGGATTCGATCACCGAGGCCTGCGAGGGCAACCAGGCGAACACGCCGCAGGAGCGCGAATTGCTCGACCGCGCCGCCGCCGCCTCGCAGCGGGTGGTCGCCGAGTACAACGAGGACGTCGCGGTGTTCGAGCTGGCGCATGCCGAGCTGGATTCGCTGCTCGGCCAGCATCGCCGCCGCAGTGCGCTGCAGGAAGAGCGGCTGGTCAAGGCGACGCTGGGCCGCGAGCGTCTGGACCAGGCGCGCGAGACCGCCGACGACGCGCTGATGAAGCGTTTGCGCACCACCCGTCTGACCCCGGCGGTCGCCGACTTCCTGGCGATGCCGTGGCGCCATCACATCGTCCAGACCCTGCTGCGCGACGAGGATCCGCAGCGTCGCGACGAAGCGATCGCACTGGGCGACGCGCTGCTGCTGGCCGACCGCCTGGCGGCCGAGAACCGCGGCCGCGAACTGGCCGATCACCTGCTGTCGATCGAACCGCTGGTGTTGCGCTGCCTGGCCAGCTCCGGGCTCGACGACAGCGCCGCCCAGCACGGTCTTGCCGGGCTGGTGCGTGCCCTGGCCTCGCCCGACGGTCCGCGTCGTGCGCAGACCGCCAAGCCGCTGGCCGGCGGCGAGACCGTCGAGTCCGGCGAGGAGCGCCGGCTGTGGCTGGCCGGTGGCACGGCCACTGTCGGCCATGCCCCCGAAGTCGCCGCGCGGATGCGCGAGCTGGCGATCGGCGACTGGGTCCGGCTCACCGACGTGCACGGCGAGATCGTCGCCGCGAAGATCGCATGGGTCAGTCCGATGACCTCGCGCTTCCTGCTGGTCAACCGGCGCGGCCTGCGGGTGCTGGTCGCCTCGGCCGAGGAGCTGGCGGTGATGCACGAGGATGGCCGTCTGGTGATCGGCTCCGAGCGCTCGGCCTTCGACGAGGCGATGCGCCGCGTCCGCGAGCGCCTGGACAACACCGCCGCCGCCGACTGAGCCGGGTTGCGGACGGCGGGCCGCTGCCCGGGCGTCGCGCCTGGCCGGCGCTTTCGCTAGGATCGCCCAGACCGGGGTCATGACGCCCCTTCGCGGAGTCCAGGCATGGCGGCAGAGACGGCAGGCAATCCGGAACAGGGTTCGACGGGCGCCGCGATGGTGGCGACGGTCGCCGCCGCGCGCGAACGCGCGCAGGGCGAGCGCCGGGTCGCGATCACTCCCGAGACCTGCCGCAAGTTCGTCGCCGCCGGCGCGAAGGTGGTGATCGAGCGCGGTGCCGGCAACGGCGCCGCCTTCACCGACGAGGCCTACGAACAGGCCGGTGCGACCCTGCTCGACGACGCCGGCGCGGTGTACGCGGCCGCCGATGTGCTGCTGTGCGTGCAGGCGCCTGAGGCCGGATCCATCGCATGCCTGCGCGAGGGCGCGGCCCTGGTGGGCCTGCTCGCGCCGCAGGCCGACCCGGCCCGCGCGCAGGCGATCCAGGCGCGCGGAATCGTCGCGTTTCCGCTGGAGCGGCTGCCGCGCACGACCCGCGCCCAGGCCATGGACGTGCTCAGCTCGCAAGCCGGCATGGCCGGCTACAAGGCGGTGCTGATCGCCGCCCAGCTGGCGCCGCGCTTCTTTCCGATGCTGACCACGGCCGCCGGCACGATCCGGCCGTCGAAGGTGTTGGTGGTCGGTGCCGGCGTGGCCGGTCTGCAGGCGATCGCGACGGCCAAGCGGCTCGGCGCCCAGGTCGAGGGTTTCGACGTGCGCCCGGAGACCCGCGAGCAGATCGAATCGCTGGGAGGGCGTTTTCTCGACCTGGGGGTCAGCGCCGCCGGCGAGGGCGGCTACGCGCGTCAGCTCACCGACGAGGAGCGCGCCGAGCAGCAAAGGCGCCTGGCCGAGCATCTCAAGGGCATCGACGTGGTCGTGTGCACCGCCGCGGTGCCGGGACGGCCGGCGCCGAAGATCGTCACCGCGGCGATGGTGGCCGGCATGCGCCCCGGCAGCGTGATCGTCGATCTTGCCGCCGAGACCGGCGGCAACTGCGAGTTGACCCGGCCCGGCGAGACCGTCGAGGCCGGTGGCGTCGCCGTGTCCGGTCCGCTGAACCTGGCCAGCAGCGGTGCGGTCCATGCCAGCGAGATGTACGCGCGCAATCTCTACAACTTCGCGCTCCTGTTCCTGGCCGATGGACGCCTGGTCGACGGACGGATCGGCTTCGATTGGGACGACGAGTTGCTGGCGAAGACGGTCTGGCCCGAACGCAACGGAGACGGTACGGCGGCCGGCTGAAGCCTGCGCGGCGCGTCTGCGCCGCTCCCGGTGAGTGACTGGCGAACGGCTTGCGCTGCGATCCCGCATGGGCGCAGGCATCACCGGCGCCGGGCGACCTCGCCGGGGTGCCGTGGTGAGCCGGTGGAGCCTTGAACGTCTTTACTCCTCCCCGCGCTGCCGCTCGACCCAGTCGCGTCGCTGCTCGGGGGTCATCTGTCGCCACTGCGCCTTCAGGGCGCTGCGCTGTTCGGGCGTCATTTCGCGCATCGCCTTGAACAGCACCCGGGTCTGCGCGCGCTGTTCGGGGTTCATGTGCTCCCAGCGATTGCGGCCGTGGCGGGCGCGGCGGCGCTGCTCGGGCGTGAGTTCCTGCCAGCGACGGGCGTGGTCGAGCATGTTCTGGCGCCGCTCCGGCTCGCTGTTCCAGCGGTCGCGGATCGGCGCGATCAGCAGCTCGCGCTGTGCCGCGGTCAGCTGGTCCCAGGCGGGAGGCGGCGGGCCGTGCGCGGGAGGCGGCGGCGGTGGGTCGCCGGCCACGGCGGCCGGTACCAGCATGCCGCCCAGAAACAGGCCGGCCAGTAGCTGGGCCAGCACGGTCTGGAGCAGCCGAGTGCGACGGGTGGGAGATACGGTGCGGGACATCGTCAGCGCTCCATCAGCGGGGGCAGGGCGTCATCGTTGGCGGCCAGCCACAGGTACAGGTCGGGATCTTCGTCGAGCGGCGCCATCACCGCCTCGACCTCGGCGGCCAGCAGCGCATCGCCGGCGTCGATACCGGCGGCGGCTCCGGCCAGCGTCGCCGGGGCTGTGGCGGCGTTGGGCGGGTCCGAGCGCAGCCAGAACA
>NZ_VICD02000314.1 GCF_006546735.2 Marilutibacter maris
CGGCCGCCCGGACCGTCTGTCCGGGCGGCCGGGGTTTTTCCGTTCTCCCGCCAGTGTGGTGCTATCCTCCGAACGCCTGTGCTCTTGCGGTGTACGGGGCTGATGAACAGGGACGATGCATCTAGGCTGCGGGAGTGCGCATGAACCGCGAAAACCTGGCGTTTGCGATGCCGGATCGGAACACCGAGGAGAAGGCGAGGGCGGCCGTGGACGTTTCGCACAGTGCGCACGATGTGATCGCGATGACCTCGGCGATCCTCAGCGCCGACGAATTCGAACTGTTCGCCCGCATGGGCCGCCTGCGCGCGGTGAGCCCGGGCGAGGTGCTGTTCCGCCGCGGCGACAGCGGCACCGCGATGTACGTGATCGCGCGCGGTGAGATCGACCTGGACTTCGGCGACGACCTGCAGGTCAAGCGCCTGGGCCCCAACGAATTCTTCGGCGAGCTCGGTCTGCTGATCGGCGACCATGCCCGCAGCGCCGATGCGATCGCCGCCTGCGACGGCCAGCTGATCGAACTGCGCCACCACGAATTCGAGCGTCTGGTCGAGCACGATCCGGCGACGGTGTCGTTCTTCCTGCGCCGCGCGATCATGCGCGTGGTCTACAACGAGCAGGGCCTGATCCGCCGTCTGCGCCGCCGCAACCACGACCTGCAGGCGGCGCTGGACAATCTGCATACGACCACCCACCAGCTCAACCAGACCGAGGAGCTGGTCCGCACCGACGAACTGACCGGCCTGTACAACCGTCGCGGACTGATGCTGCACATGCAGGAATGCCGCGAGATCGGCCTGACCACGGCGCTGGGCCTGGTGCTGGTCGACTGCGACCGCTTCAAGCAGGTCAACGACGAACACGGCCACCTAGTCGGCGACCGCGTGCTGCAGAGCGTGGCCAGCATCCTGCGCGCGGTGGTCGGCCCCGAGGATCTGGCCTGCCGCCTCGGCGGCGACGAATTCTGCCTGGTGGTCGCCTCCGCCCGCCGCGAGGACGTGATGCGGGTCGCCAGCTATGTCGTCCGCACCGCCCAGAACCTGCTGGCGATGGAGGCCGAGGAAGGCATCGCGCCGCTCATCTGCCCGCTGAGCGTCGGCGCCTGCCTGGTCGAGGCCGACGCCGACTGGAACGCCTGGTACGCCCAGGCCGACGCCGCCCTGTACCGCGCCAAACGCCTCGGCGGTGGCCGGGTCGAGTGGCAGGACCCCTTGCCGAGCACGGCATGACGGGGGCGGCCATGGACGACGTCGTGACGATCGAACAGGAGCCCCAGGCCGCGTCGGCGGCACCGCAGTTGCGCACGATCCTGCTGACCGACATCTGCGACTCCACCACCCTGGTCGAGCAGCTCGGCGACGGTGGCACCGCCCAGTTCTTCCGCGAGCACGACCGCCTGGTGCTGCGTCTGCAGCAGCAGTGGCGCGGCCGCCTGATCGACCGTTCCGACGGCCTGCTGCTGCTGTTCGAGCGGCCGATCGACGGACTCGGTTTCGCCCTCGACTATGGCCGCGGCCTGGACGAGATCGGCAAGCTGCGACACCTGCGGGTCAGGACCCGCGCCGGCCTGCACGTGGGCGAGGTGCTGACCTGGCGCAACAGCGACGAGGCGGTGCGCCTGGGCGCCAAGCCGGTCGAGGTCGAGGGCCTGGCCAAGCCGATCGCGGCGCGGCTGATGTCGATCGCCCGTCCCGGGCAGGTGCTGATGTCGGCGGTCGCCGAGCCACTGGCCCACCGTGCCGCCCGCGAGCTGGGCGAACGCGGCCAGCACCTGATCTGGAAGTCGCATGGCTCCTGGCGCTTCAAGGGCGTCGTCGAACGGCAGCAGATCTTCGAGGTCGGCGAGCCCGGGGTCGCCCCGCTGCGCGCGCCGC
>NZ_VICD02000033.1 GCF_006546735.2 Marilutibacter maris
CCAGCCGCCGCGGGTTCAATCCAGGACGACCGCACCGCCACGGGTCCAGCCCAGGACGAGCGCGCCGCCGGTGAGCCGCCCGTCGGCACCGCGCGCGCGCGCCGTCGGCAACCGGCCGCGGGTCTCGGAACGCGAACTCTGACCCAAACCGCCGATACCGCGCGTCTGGCCGTGACGGCCGTCGCTTGACGTAATCACAGGGGCGGGCGCAAGCTAGCCCCGCCTGACCCGCAGCGTCGCATTGCGACGCAACATCGGTCAGGTGCAGCGCCGGCGGTCGTCGGCGCACTGCTGCAAGCGTCGATGTCGGCGTCCGGCGAGGAATCACGGATCCCCCCTGTTCCGTCCCCGTCGGACGTCGGCGCCTTGCTCCTCCGCGTGCTCCCCGCCCTTTCGAACCGACGATGCCGATTGCACGGCGGGTGACGCTACGCGTCAGTACGGATTCCGGCGGCGGGACTTGTCACGATCCAAGTCATCGGCCGTCGACGCGACCCGGAACCGCGGGGCATGCGAGGACAAAAAAAGGGCCGAACGTCCCCCGACATTCGGCCCTTTGCTTCCCCGGCGGGCACGTGGCCAGCCCCTGTTCCAATTCCGGCCGGCGCCTTGCGCCTGCCCCGTCGGGTGCATGAGTAACGATGCAGGATGCGTGCCAACCCTCGCCATCGTCGCCCCGGCGGCCGACGGCCGGGGCCTCACTGGCCTAGAATCCGCATCAGGAGCAGCGCCCGAGAGTACCGGGGGCCTGGCGAGGCCACGACGGCCGAGTCTGGTCACCGCGCGTGGCCGCATCTCCAGCAATCGAACAAGAGATCCGATGAGCAACGACTTCTTCCAGTACGACGTGATCGTGGTCGGTGGCGGCCACGCCGGCACCGAGGCCGCCCTGGCCGCGGCGCGTGCCGGTGCGCGCACGCTGCTGCTGACCCACAGCGTCGAGACGATCGGAGCGATGAGCTGCAATCCGGCGATCGGCGGCATCGGCAAGGGCCATCTGGTCAAGGAGATCGACGCGCTGGGCGGGATCATGGCGCGCGCCGCCGATGCCGCCGGCATCCAGTGGCGCCGGCTCAACGCCAGCAAGGGGCCGGCGGTGCGCGCGACCCGCTGCCAGGCCGATCGCAATCTGTATCGCGCCTTCATCCGGCGCGCGGTCGAGAACCAGCCCGGACTGACCGTGTTCCAGGCCGCGGTCGACGACATCGTGTTCGCCGACAACGAGGCGGTGCGCACGGTGGTCACCCAGACCGGGCTGCGCTTCGAGGCGCCCGCGGTGGTCCTCACCGCCGGCACCTTCCTCGCCGGCAAGGTGCACGTCGGCACCACCACCTACGCCGCCGGCCGCGCCGGCGATCCGCCCGCGGTCGCGCTGGCCGCACGCCTGCGCGAGGGGCCGTTCGTGGTCGACCGGCTCAAGACCGGCACCCCGCCGCGCATCGACGGGCGCACCCTCGACTACGCGGCGATGGAGGAGCAGCCCGGCGACGATCCGCGCCCGGTGATGTCGTTCATCGGCTCCGACGCCGACCACCCGCGCCAGGTGTCGTGCTGGATCACCCATACCCGCGAGCGCACCCACGAGATCATCCGCGCCGCGCTGGACCGCAGCCCGCTGTACACCGGCCAGATCGAGGGTACCGGTCCGCGCTACTGCCCCTCGATCGAGGACAAGGTGGTGCGCTTCGCCGAGAAGGCCAGCCACCAGATCTTCGTCGAGCCCGAAGGCCTGGATGTCGCCGAGATCTACCCCAATGGCATCTCGACCTCGCTGCCGTTCGACGTGCAGCTGGAACTGGTGCGCAGCATCCGCGGATTCGAACGCGCGCACATCACCCGCCCCGGTTACGCGATCGAGTACGACTACTTCGATCCGCGCGGACTGAAGACCACCCTGGAGACCAAGACGGTTCCCGGGCTGTTCTTCGCCGGCCAGATCAACGGCACCACCGGCTACGAGGAGGCCGCGGCCCAGGGACTGCTGGCCGGCCTCAATGCGGCGCGCTTCGTGCGCGGCGAGGGCGGCTGGTCGCCACGCCGCGACCAGGCCTATCTCGGCGTGCTGGTCGACGACCTGACCACGCACGGCACCAGCGAGCCGTACCGCATGTTCACCTCGCGCGCCGAATACCGCCTGCAGCTGCGCGAGGACAACGCCGACCTGCGCCTGACCCCGACCGGTCGCGAGTCCGGCCTGGTCGACGACGCCCGCTGGGCGCGCTTCGAGGCCAAGCGCGAGGCGATCGCGCGCGAGAACGAACGTCTCGGCGCGCTGTGGGCGGCACCGAACAATCCGCTCGGGCGCGCGCTGACCGATGCGCTGGGTATCGAGCTCAGCCGCGAAACCAACGCCCGCGATCTGCTCAAGCGCCCCGAGCTGGACTACGCGAAGCTGGCGACGGTGAGCGGCATCGGCCCGGGCGTCGACGACGCCACGGTCGCCGAACAGGTCGAGATCGAGGTGAAGTATTCCGGCTATCTCGATCGCCAGCGCGAGGAGATCGAACGCGCACGCCGTCACGAGGACACCGCGATCCCCGACGGTTTCGACTACGCCGGCGTGCGCGGGCTGTCGGCGGAAGTGCGGCAGAAGCTCGAACGCGTGCGCCCACAGACCGTCGGCCAGGCCCAGCGCATCCCCGGCATGACCCCCGCGGCGATCTCGCTGTTGCTGGTCCACCTGACCCGCCAACGCCGCAGTCGGGTGGCGTGATTCCCGTACCCAAGACCGCCGCGGTCGCGGCGACGCAGGGTCCGTAGGAGCGATGGCCTTCTCTCGTAGGAGCGGCGTGAGCCGCGATCCCCAGGCTGCGCCCGGGAATCCCCAAAGTTTGCTGCGCAAACCTTGGGCCCCGCCGGTGCGCTCCCACACCCCCATTCGCGCTGCGCGCGAATCACCCCCTGACTCAGGGGGCTGGGTCACGCCTCCACGCAGCTCCTACAGGGGGCCGGGGTTGCTCCAGAAGCAGGCGTGGCGCTTCGCTGCCGCTTGCATGGCCCGCGTTTCCGGGGCGCGGAGCCCGCGGAACAGGGTCGGCTCGAAGGCTTCCGATTGCGACCGCGGCCAGATGCCGGCGACGCGGTCGGCGACGATCACGCAGGGCTGGATGATGCCGTTGATCGTGAACACCTTGCGGTGATGCTCGGCATCCAGCACCGGCGTGCGGTCCTTGTAGCCGAGCAGGTATTCGTCGAACGCCGGCAACAGCAGCACGTCCTGCTTCGCCCCGGTCGCCGAGCCGGTCGCTTCCTGCGACCGCCAGTACGGCGTGTCATCGGACTCGAACGCCTGCGCGCCCGAGCCGCGTAGCGCCGCCTGCGAATCCTTCAGCGTCAGCCCCGACCACCAGGCCAGGTCCTGGGCGGTCGCCGGACCGTGTCCGAGCAGGTAGCGCCGCGCCAGCTCGGACAGCGCCTCCTCCCGCGACGGTGGCGACGACGCGGCTGGCGGCAGCCAGGCGTCCAGCCAGACGAAGCTGGGCTGGCGCCCCAGCCGCGGCCCCTGGCAGATCAGGCCTTCGTGGGCGAGCCGGTACAGGATGTGCAGACCGCGGCTGCTCGCGGTCGCGATCCCGGCCGCCTCCAGCGCCTGGTACAACGCCGGGCGCGGTACCGGCTCGCCGTCGCGCAGCACCCGTTCGAGCACCTGGCGGCAGTGCTTGAGCACCTTCGCGTCGAGGCCGTACTCGCGCTCGTGGCGGGCATCGTTGCGCGCCTGCGCGCGCGGCGCCAGCAGCGCCTGCAGCCAGCGCACGTCCTCGGCGGCGACGAAGTGCAGGGTGCCGCGCATCGGCCAGGTGCGGACGATGCGCCGCGCCGATATCGCCGCCTCCACCTCCGCGGCGCTCCCCGCATCGGCCCGCAATCCGATCGCCCACAGCGCGGCGTTGTAGTCCTGCGCCTGTACCGCCAGCAGGCGCGTCACCGCCGCGTGCGGGTTCGCGGCCTTCACCGACGCGAGGTGCTGGGCGGCAAGGCGCGAATGCAGCAGGCCGGTGGTGGTCTTCGCGGCGGACATCATTTCTCCTTGCGCCAGTTCAACGAGGCCCGGTTCTCCTCGGTGCTGCTCTCGATCTCGACGTCGAAGCCCAGTCCGAGCAGGTACTTGAGGGTGAGCACGGTACCGCTGCCGACCAGCGACACGCCATAGCCGACGTACAGCCGCGGCGACAGCCGCTTGCCGAAACCGAACACGCTGCCGAGGGTGCGGCTCTCCATCGCGCCGGCATCGTCGAGGCCGATCTTGCTGCCCAGCTGCGAGGCCAGCACGCTGCCGCCGGCGGCCAGCGCGGCATTGGCGGCGGTCAACTGCTCGCTTTCGGCGGAACTGGTGTTCGACAGCGGCCGCCCCAGGGTCAGGTAGGCGAGCGCGTCGGACTGGGTGGTGGCCGGGTCCGACCACACCTCCACGCTCGGCGCGCTGACCCGGCCGCCGATGTCGACGCCGGCGGTGACGTCGCCGATCTGGCGGGTCGCGCGGATGTCCAGCAATGGATCGGAGACCGGGTTGTTCGACCAGCCCAGCGAACCGCGCTTGATGGTCAGGTCCTGGCCGTAGGCCTTGTAGCGGCCTCCGACGTTGAGGGTGCCGTTGGCGAGCATCTCGCGACCGGGCCGCGCGCGCACCCGCATCTGGCCGCCGAGCCTGCCCTTGAGGCCGAAACCGTTCAGACGCACGTCGTCGCCGAGCACGATGCCGATGTCCAGATCCAGCGGCGATGCGCCGCCATCCTCGGGATCGGCCGGATCGAGCACGACCACGTCGTCCGACGCCGACACCCCGCCCTCCAGGTGTTCCAGCTCGATCCGCGCGCTGGGCACGGTGACCGTGCCGCTCGCGGTGATCGGTTCGCCGGCGGCGATCCGCACCCGCACGTCGGGACTGGCGACCGCGTGCAGGTCGCGGGTATCGGACACCAGCACGTTCTCGCCGTGCACGCGCAGTTCCAGCGGCGGTCCGCCATCGGTCCAGCCGAGCACGCCGTCGACCCGCAGATCGCCGCCGCCGGCATCGCCGTTGCCGCTGCCGATGCTGCCCTCGATGCGCGCGCTGCCGTCGCCCTGGGCGATCAGGCGCACGTCGCCGTCGTGCAGCAGCAGGCCCAGCGCGGGCACCTCGGTGCTGAACGCGCTCAGCCGCGCCTGGCCGCCCAGGCGCGGATCGCCCCGGGTGCCGGTCAATGCGATGCGGCCTTCCAGCAGTCCGCTGGGTTCGACGATGTCGGGCGAGAACAGTTCCAGCCAGACCAGTTCGTCGATGTTGAAGCTCAACGCGCCGTCCAGCGGCGAGTAGTCGTCCCAGCCGGTATTCAGCCTCGCGTCCAGGCGCCCGTCCTCGTTGATCACCGACCCCAGGGTCGCCTCGATCCGGCGCGGGTCGAAGCGCGCGTCCAGGCGCAGGTCGCGATAGTTCAGCGGCTCGCGCTCGCCGCGGCGGCGGAAGCGCGCGCCGCCGCTGGCCGAGCTGACCCGCACTTCGCCCTCCCAGGCGTTGCCGGCCGGCCTGAGCCGCGCATCGATCGCGATCTCGCCGCGCAGGAACCACGGCCGCCCGTCGGCGCGCTCGGGCAGGTAGCTCTCGACCAGGCTCAGCGGCAGGCCGTCGCCGTCGATGCTGGCGCCGCGCCGCGGCCAGTCCGCCTCCACGCACAGCGCGCCACCGACGCTGGCGCCGATGCAGCCGCGCTCGAGCCGTCCGTTGCGGCCGTCCCAGCCGAACG
>NZ_VICD02000315.1 GCF_006546735.2 Marilutibacter maris
TGCGCGGGTGCGGCAAGCGGCGTACCCTCGACCTGCCGGTCCGGCCCCGTGGGCTCCGGCCGGCACCTGTCCGAGGGGAGGGGAATCATGAATGCAGTCGTCGAGTCGCGCCCGAAATCGCTCCGGGTGATCGCTGCGTTGGGTCTGCTGTGGAACCTGATCGGCGTGTTGATGTTCCTGTTGACCGTGATGATGACGCCCGAGCAGGTCGCGGCGATGCCGGCCGAGCAGCGCCAGCTGATCGAGGCCACGCCATCCTGGCTCAATGTGCTGTTCGGGGTCGCGGTGGCGGCCGGCACGCTCGGTGCGCTGGGACTGTTGCTGCTCAAACGCTGGTCGGTACCGTTGCTGCTGCTGTCGCTGGTTGCGGCGGTGCTGCAGGTGGTCGGGAGCTTTGCGGCGACGCCGGCGTGGTCGCTGCTCGGGCCGGCGGGTCTGGTGATGCCGGCGCTGGTGTTGCTGATCGCGACCGGCCTGTGGCTGTACGCGCGCAAGGCGGCGACGCGGGGCTGGCTGCGCTGATGTGACCGTGATGCGGGCGCCGGGCGCCCGCTGTGCGCCAATGCGGCGGGCGATGGCAGGTTGCGGTGCGTTTCCGCGTTGGTTGACCCTGAGGCCGCGCCGATGGCGGCATGGAGGCTGATGATGGAAGAGTGCATGCGGGAGCAGGCAAGGGATGCGGGTGCGTCGCGACCGGCGGAACGCGACCGTCCCGGGCGGGCTCGAAGGCGGCTCGTGTCGCGATTGCGCGATACCGGCGCCGCGCTGGCCGTTGCGATGCTGGTCGTGCTGGCGCCGGTGCCCGCGGCCGCGCAGGAGACCGGCAAACCGATGACGATCCGGCTCGAGCCCAAGGCGATGGACGGGATCGACATGGGCAAGGCGGTGGTGGTGAAGGGCCTGGCAGGTCCGACTCCGCAGCGCTTCCTGCTCGACGGCATTTCCTACATGAACCCGGTCGGCGTGGTGGTGCGACCGGTGGAGACCGGCGACGAGATCGCGCTGGCGGTGACCAAGTACGCCTGGAACCAGCCGCTGCGCGAGGGCGCCACCGACCGCGATCCGCTGCGCTTCCTGTTCCGCACCGAGGGCGAGTTCCAGGTCTCGGTGAGCGCGGAGGACGCCGGCACGCCCTATCGCCTGCTGGTCTGGGTCGGCGACGAGACCAAGCCGGACTTCGCGCCGGTGGTGGTCGAGGCCAGCGCCTATGACGGGGATGGCGGAGGCGGCGGATTCCCGTGGCTATGGGGACTGGTCGGCCTGCTGGCGCTGGCGGTCGTGGCGATGGCGGTGCTGCTGATGAGGAGGAAGCGCGCATGAGACTTCAACGCCTGTCCGGACCCGCGTCCAAACGCGCGCCCACCCGCCCGCGCCGTGCCTGGCGCACGGCGGCGATCGCCTTGCTGCTGGCCGTGGCCGTACCGCCGCTGTCGCTGGCGCAGTCGGAAGGCACGCCGGCGGTCGAGGGCGACTGGGACAGCTTCTTCGACGGCTGGGACACCGACCACACCCTGGATCTGATCGACGTGCTGGTCGACAGCGACGCCCTGGACGTCGCCCGCGACGCCAACACCCTGCTAGACGACCTCGATGCGCTCGACGCCACCGAGGCCGGTTGCGGCGCTGCCTACACCGACAGTTCCGGACCCACCGTGCCCTCGCACTGCGCCGAGGGCGACGACTGCCGCCAGTGCTACGAGGAGGCGGTGCGCAAGATCGACTTCAACCGCTTCTACATCGAGCGCGCGCGCTGCATCACCGCCGCCAACGTCAAGATGGCCAATTCGGCGATGGCCTTCGGCGACAGCGCATCGGGCATCCACGCGGTGACCGGCCTGTCGTGGCAGTTGCAGGGCAAGCCGCAGATCGAGCAGGCGGTGGCCAAGCTCAAGCAGACCTATACCCGCAAGGCCGGCGAATATCTCAACGGACTGGAAGGTTCGTTGAAGGAGCTGGGCCGCTGCGAGGCGCAGCACTACGGCGAGGAGGACTGGTACCAGCGCTACGGCTGGATCTACCACAACTTCATGCAGGCCAAGTACGCGACGCCGCCGGAATGAGGCCGGCGGCGGGCGACGCGGATCATTGCCCCGTGTCCGGGACGCTCATTCCCGGGCGCGGCGGCTGTCGCATCCACGGTCCGGCGCCTACCCTTGGCGTTCCTTTCACGCGAGTCCCGTCATGAGCGCTGCGCTATCGATGTACACGGCTTCGGTCCCGGTGTTTGTCCGTACCCTGCAGAACCTCGTCCACGTGCTGAAGAAGGGCCAGGCGCATGCCGCCGCCCACGAATACGCGCCCGAGCTGCTGCTGCAGGCACGGCTGGCGCCGGACATGCTGCCGCTGCTGCGGCAGGTGCAGATCGCCACCGACATGGTCAAGAACGGCAGTGCGCGGCTGGCCGCGGTCGAGCCGCCGAAGTTCGCCGACGAGGAAGCCACCTTCGATGAGCTGTACGCGCGTATCGACCGTGCGATCGCCTTCATGCGCGGGCTGCAGCCGGCGCAGATCGACGGCGGCGAGGCGCGCGAGATCGTGCTGAACTTCGGCCCCAACAGGCTCGAGTTCAACGGCCACGACTATCTGCTCGACTTCGTGCTGCCGAACCTGTTCTTCCACGTCAGCATCGCCTACGCGATCCTGCGCCAGTCCGGCGTCCGCCTCGGCAAGCTCGACTACATGGGCGCCGGCGCCGAACGCTGAGAAGCGCCGGGCCGGCGATGGTCGGCCCGCGCTCACGGCTGCCCGAGCAGCTCCCGCCGACGCGCGCGACTGAGCCCGTCGGCGGCCTTGTGGTAGGACCAGAGCACCAGCTCGCGCAGGTGCGCCTCCGGCACGCCGCGCACGTCGACGATGGTGACCCAGTGGTGGCGGGCCATCCAGCGCGCCGGTTTGATCCCGGGCACGTCGGTCAGTTCCAGGAAACGTTCGGGCGCGACCTTGATGCTGAAGCGCCAGCGCTCCGGCTCGCTGGTCTTGAAGTAGGCGAAGCGGCGCTGGCCCAGGTAGTAGACCAGTACGTTGGAGGGGTTTTCGTACAACTGCACGCGCGCGCCCGGCAGCGCGGCGCAGAAGCGCTTCAGCGATTCGGTGTCCATGGCCATCGCCGCCCTCCGTGCCCGCCTACCAGAGGTTGCGGCCGTCGATGACTTCCACCGGCAGCGCATCCAGATCGAAGTCGTCGAACAGGCGCGCGTTGACCGCGATCTTCGGGTTGTCGAAGTCCGGTTCGCCGCCGGACCAGTCCGGCGACTCGTTGAAGGTGGCGCAGCCGCAGTTCGCGCAGAAATTCAGCTTGACCGTCTGCGTCTGCCAGCGATAGGTGGCCACGTCGCCGGCGGGTGTCAGCAGGCGGAAGCTTTCGGGTGTGTAGTAGGCCCACAGCGCGCCGCGCTTGCTGCAACTGGAGCAGGTGCAGCGGGTCAGCGAGGCGGGGACGGTATCGACCTCGAAGCGGGTACGACCGCAGTGGCAGCTTCCCTGAAGGCCCATGGCAAGACTCCGATGAAGTGTCCCGACAGTATCCCTGAGGGCTGCTGCCAACGGCTGTCAGCAGGGTGCGCCGATGCGAAGGCCGCCGGGGCGGGCGGCCTTCGCGGGGGACAGCGGCGGCTGCCGTGGTTCAGAAATCGAACCGCAGCTGCAGCTGGGCCAGGTCGAGGTCGGCGTCCTCGATCTCGAAGCGGCTGTATTCGCCGCGCAGGGCGAGGCTGTCGTTGAAGCGGTACTGCAGGCCGATGCCGTAGGTCGGGTCGGTGCCGCTGTCGTCGCGACCGCCGATCACCGCCGGCAGCGCGCTGTCGAGGTCCCAGCGGTGCAGGCCGGCCTTGGCGTAGCCGGACAGGTTGGCGCCGAACGGCACGCTGCCGACCGCGACCAGATAGCCGCTGCTGGCCTCCAGGTCGCCGCCGACATCGCGCGACTCCAGCTCGCCGAAATCGGCATAGCCGGCCTCCAGCGCGAAGTAGCGGTTGAACTGGTAGCCGCCGAAGGCCGAGAACGCGGTGTCCTCGTCGTCGTAGCGGCCCTCGTCGACCAGCGACTGGCCGACGCCGGCGCCGGCGTAGAAGCCGCGCTCGTTGTCGGCGGCCTGCGCCGCCGGTGCGGCCAGGGCCAGGCCCAGCGCGGCGGCGAGGGTGGCGAGCAGCGGGGCACGGGACAGGGTGGAAAGGCTCATGGGAGGTTCTCCTGTGATCTTGCGTCTGCATCCGGTGCCGCCCGCGAGAGAGGGGGGAGGGAGCGGTACCGGGCGGCGGGGTCGGCGGGATGCCGGCGCTTCCGTCGCTGCCCTCCAGAGATGGGCGTCGATGCCGTCGGGACAATCGGCGATCGCAGGGATGGACAATTCCTCCGGTGGAACAAACCTGCGCGCCGTCGCATGCCAATCGCCAACAGGCCCTAAGGTGTGCGGGTTGAACAAGGGAGAGAGAACCCACGTGTCCAGGGATTACCGTACCGATCGCCCACGCCCGCGCCTGCTGTGGCCATTGCTGGCGATGCTGCTGGCGTCCTGCGCGAGCGCGCCGGCGCGCAATCCGCTCGCCGAATGGCGCGCCTCGCCCAACCACGACGCGCGCCGGGCGCGGGTGATCGTGCTTCATCACACCGAGATGGAGAGCGCGCAGGCGGCCCTGCACACCCTGCAGACGCGCAATTCCGGCGGCCCGGTCAGCGCGCACTACCTGGTCGGCGCCGATGGCCGGCTGTACCAGCTGGTGCCCGAGTCCGAGCGCGCCTGGCATGCCGGTGCCAGCCGCTGGAACGGCATCGGCGACCTCAACTCGGATTCGATCGGCATCGAGATCGACAACGACGGCGCTTCGCCGTTTCCCGACGCGCAGGTCGACAGCGTGATCGCGCTGCTGGAGGACATCACCACCCGGCTGCGGATTCCGCGTCACCTGATCCTCGCCCACGCCGACATCGCACCGACCCGCAAGCGCGATCCCAGCGCGCGGTTCCCGTGGCAGCGGCTGGCCGAGGCCGGTTTCGGGCTGTGGCCGCGCGCGCCGCTGGCGCCGGCCCCGGAGGGCTTCGATCCGTGGCTGGCGCTGCGCCTGATCGGCTACGACCTGAGCGCGCCGGAAGCCGCGCGATGCGCCTTCCACCGCCGTTACCGCGGCCGGGAGTGCCGGGTCGAGGGCAATCTGCTGGTCGGCGCCGAGGCCGACCCGGGCTGGCTGCCGGGCGACCTGGAGATCCTCCACGACCTGCAGCGGCAACTGTTGGCGATGCCGCAGCCGGCGCCCTGAGTGCGACGGCACGTCCCGCGCCACCGGTCAAGCTGGCAGGTGCGGCATACGGCCGCCGCCGATGGCGTGCGACAATAGCCGTCCATGAACGCGGTATCCCTCGATCTGGCCCGGTTGCGTCGCAGCTGCGCCCATTGCTCACTGCGACAGCTGTGCCTGCCCGGCGGTATCGACTCGGTCGCGCTGGCGCAGCTCGAACAGCTGGTGCGGCGCTCGCGTCCGGTCCGCCGCGGCGA
The DNA here is from genome assembly GCF_006546735.2 of Marilutibacter maris. Taxonomy (GTDB): domain Bacteria; phylum Pseudomonadota; class Gammaproteobacteria; order Xanthomonadales; family Xanthomonadaceae; genus Marilutibacter; species Marilutibacter maris. Next base: position 5,489 of record NZ_VICD02000315.1, read on the forward strand.
ACGGCTGTACCGGATCGGCGAACGCCTGAGCGCGGTCTACGTGGCCAGCGCCGGCGCGTTCAAGACCGTCAGCCTCAGCGAGTCGGGCGAGGAGCAGCTGTTGGGCTTCCATCTGCCCGGCGAGTTGATGGGACTGGACGGTCTGGGCGAGGGCCTCCATCGCTGCGAGGCCGAGGCCCTGGTCGACGCCAACGTCTGCGAGGTGCAGCTGGAACAGCTCAGCGCCGTCGCCCTGCAGCTGCCGGGCCTGCACCAGCAGTTGCTGCGGGTGATCGGCCAGAGCCTGGATCGCGATCACGACCACGCCGGCCTGCTGGTGCGGCGCCAGGCCAACGAGCGCATCGCCTTGTTCCTGCACGGCCTGGGCGAGCGCTACGCACGCATCGGCGAGGATCCGTACCGGTTCCGCCTGCCGATGAGCCGCGAGGACATCGCCCGATACCTGGGGCTGGCCCTGGAGACGGTCAGCCGCGGTCTGACCCGCTTGCAGGAGGACGGGGTGATCGGCGTGCGCGGACGCATGCTGGAGATCCTCGACCCGAAGGAACTGTCCCGCCTCGCCCACGGCGCCGAGAATTGCGAGCCGGTCCGCCGCGGTACCCTCTGAGCGCCGCGCCGGCGACCGGACCGGTCAGGCCGGCAGGCTGGCGCAACCCAGCGCGCTCAGCAGCGCATGCATCGCCGGTACCTGCGCCAGCCACGGCGCCGACAGGGTCAGGACCCCGGCCAGCAGCACCAGCGATGCCGCCGCACCGCGCCAGCGCGGGTCCTGCAGGCGGCGGCCGAAGCGCGCGCCCGACCAGGTCAGCGGCAGCATCACCGGCAGCGTGCCGAGCCCGAACGCGGCCATCGTCAGCGCGCCGTTGAGCGCGTCCGCCTGCAGCCAGGCGGCGGCCAGCAGGGTCGTGCTCAGTCCGCACGGCAGCCAGCCCCACAGCATCCCCAGTCCCAGCCGCTTGGCCCGGGTGTTGGCCGGCAACAGGCGCCGTTGCAGCGGTCGCAGGCCGCGCCACAGGGTCTGGCCGCCGCGATTGAGGAAGCCGAGCCGGCCGTGGCGATCGAACAGGCGCAGTGCCGCCAGCACCAGCACCGCACCGACCGCCATGCGCAGGCCGGTGGCCAGGCCGTCGATACGGGCCAGGCCGAGGATGCCGTGGCCGAAGCCGCCGGCGATCGCGCCGGCGAGCACGTAGCCGCCGACGCGGCCCAGATTGCTTTCCAGCGCGACCGTCCAGCCGCCGCCGATGGCGCCGGCCGGCAACGAGGCGCGGGCCATCGCCGAGAAGCCGGTGGCGATGCCGCCGCACATCGCCGCGCAGTGCAGGCCACCGAGCAGGCCGGTCAGCAGGGCCGCGCCCAGGGTCAGCCAGTCAATCGGCATCGCGCGTGGGGGCGGGAGGCGTGGCGGCAGGCGGTTCGTGGTCCGCCGCCGTCGTCTTCGGCGCCGGTTCGGGGTCGTCGCGCAGGATGTCCAGGGCCGGGGTGTCGAGATCGTCGAACTGGCCGCGGCGCACCGCCCACACGAACATCGCGATCGCGGCGACCAGCAGCATCAGGCTGAGCGGAATGAGCAGGAGCAGGATGTTCATGGCGCGGTGGTCGCGATGCGGGCCTGGCGGGTGTCGGGCCGACGCGGCGGGCGCGCCAGCCGCAACGCGTTGAGGGTGACCAGCAGCGAGGATAGCGCCATGCCGAGGGCGGCGATCCACGGGGTGACGTGGCCACTGGCGGCCAGCGGCCAGGCCAGCAGGTTGTAGCCCAGCGCCCAGGCCAGGTTCTGGCGCACGATCCGCTGGGTCCGCCGGGCCAGCGCGACCGCCTGCGGGATCCGCGCCAGCGACGGGCTGGTGACGACGAAGTCGGCTGCGCGCTGGGCCAGGGCGGCACCGTCGGCCATCGCCAGCGACACGTCGGCGCCGGCCAGTACCGGGGCGTCGTTGAGGCCGTCGCCGACCATCGCGACGACGTGCCCGGCCTGCTGCAGTTCGCGGACCCGCGCCAGCTTCTGCTCGGGACTCTGGCGCGAACGCGCGTCCCCGACTCCCAGCGCGGCGGCGAAGCGCGCGACCGTGGCGGCGGCGTCGCCGCTGCATATCTCGACGTCGACGCCGTCGGCGCGCAGTTCGGCGAGCGCCTCGGCCGCGTCGGTGCGTGGGGTTTCGCGGATCTCGAAGCGCGCGATCGCGGCGGTGCCGTCGCCGAGCCACAGCGCACCGTCGTCGTCGCGATCGCGACAGGCGAAGCCGGCATGGCCGAGCCGCCATTCGCGTCCGTCGACATGTCCGCGCAGGCCCGCGCCCGGGACCAACCGCACCTGCTCGGCCGGGGGGGCGTCGGCGACCCGCTCGAACGCGCGCGCGAGCGGGTGGCGGCTGTCGCGCTCCAGCGCGGCGGCGATCCGCAGGACCTGCTCGCGGCCGTAGCCGGATGCGGCCGCGTCGAAGACCTGGACCTCTTGCAGCACCGGCCGGCCGTCGCCGAGGGTGCCGGTCTTGTCGAACACCATCCGGTCGGCGCGGGCGAGCGCCCCGAGCGCCTCGCCACGCAGGCCGAGCACGCCGATCCGCGCCAGCGCGCCGTGCGCGGTGGTCAACGCCGCCGGCACCGCCAGCGACAGTGCGCATGGACAGCTGACCACCAGCACCGCGAGGGTGACCTCCAGCGCGCGCGAAGGCTCGTGCAGGTGCCACCATGCGTATACCGCCGCGGCCGACACCAGCAGTACGCCGACGAAGGCGCCGGCGATGCGCTCGGTCGCCTGCGCCAGCGGCGGTCGCGCCGCCTGCGCACGCTCGACCAGGTGCACCAGCTGCGACAGCCGGGTGCTGGCGCCGGTATGGGTCAGGCGGATCCGCGCCGGCCGTTCGTGGCAGTGGCTGCCGGCCAGCACGGTATCGCCGGGCCGGCGCGGCACCGGCTCGGACTCGCCGGTCAGCAAGGCTTCGTCGAAGGACGATGCCTGGTCGAGCAGGGTGCCGTCGGCCGGCACCGCCTCGCCGGGCGCGACCCGGACCACGTCGCCCGGTGCCAGCTCGGCCAGCGGCACCTGCTCGCAGGCGCCGGCATCGTCCTCGCCCCCGCGTTCGCGGGTCGCCA
>NZ_VICD02000316.1 GCF_006546735.2 Marilutibacter maris
AGGGACGAGGCGCTGATGCCGTTCTACCGGCAGGTGGTCGACGCCGATCTGTTCAAGCACCAGCCCGAGATCCAGGCCATCGACGGTATGTTCATGCTGCCGCGGCCGATCCGCTTCGTCACCGCCGAGTGCGGCGAGATCAACGCGTTCTATTCCGACGAGCGCGGCGAGGTGGTGCTGTGCTACGAGACCATGCGGGTGCTGCGCGAACGCGGCCTCGAGCTGGCCGCGCAGAACGGCATCGCCGGTGCCGACGCCCAGACGCTGGCGCGCCGGTACCTCGACGCCAACGTGCGCTTCATCCTGCTGCACGAGACCGGGCATGCCCTGATCACCCTGCTGGAGATCCCGGTCACCGGGCGCGAGGAAGATGCGGTCGACCAGCTGGCGACCACGCTGATGTTGCGCTTCGCCGGCATCGACGAGTCCTCGGCGACGGTCGCCGAGAACCTGCGCATGGCCTCGCACTGGTTCCTGCTGCGCAGCACCGGCCAGTACAACCTCGATGCCTACGCCGATGCGCATGCGCTGGGCGAGCAGCGCTATTTCAACCTGCAATGCCTGCTGTACGGCAGCGACCCGGCCCGCTACCTGGACATCGTCACCGGCGGCGACCTGCCCGAGGCGCGTGCCAGGAGCTGCCCGGAGGAAGCGCGCCGGGTCAGCAGCGCGTGGCTGCGGCTGCTGCTGCCGCACGTCGCGCCGAAGTTCCAGATGAGCGAGGAAAAGGCCGAGCAGCTGTTCGAGGAGCGCGCGCGCCAGCGCGATCGCAACAGCGACGCCCCCTACATCCGGTGACGCCGGTGCCGGCCGCGGACACGAAAAGGCCCGGCAGTGCCGGGCCCGTCCGGATCGATGCGCGGCGCCGGCTCAGCCGGCCAGCGCGTCGATCGCCGCGTTGAGGGTGGCGCTGGGGCGCATCGCCTTGGCCAGCCGCGCGAAATCGGGGTGGTAGTAGCCGCCCATGTCGACCGGCTGGCCCTGCACCGCGATCAGTTCCTCGACGATCTTCGCCTCGTTGTCGGCCAGGGTCGCCGCCAGCGGCGCGAAGGTCGCCTTCAGTTCCGCATCGGCGTCCTGGGCGGCCAGCGCCTGTGCCCAGTACAGGGTCAGGTAGAAGTGGCTGCCGCGGTTGTCGATGCCGCCGAGCTTGCGCGAGGGCGACCTGTTCTCGTCGAGGAAGCGGCCGTTGGCGACGTCCAGCGCGTCCGCCAGCACCTGGGCGCGGGCATTGCCGGTGGTCTCGGCCAGGTGCTCCAGCGACGCCGCCAGGGCCAGGAACTCGCCCAGCGAATCCCAGCGCAGGTAGTCCTCCTGCTGGAACTGCTGCACGTGCTTGGGCGCGCTGCCGCCGGCGCCGGTCTCGAACAGGCCGCCGCCGGCCATCAGCGGCACGATCGACAGCATCTTGGCGCTGGTGCCCAGCTCCATGATCGGGAACAGGTCGGTCAGGTAGTCGCGCAGCACGTTGCCGGTGACCGAGATGGTGTCCTCGCCGCGGCGGATGCGCTCCAGCGAGAACCGCATCGCCTCCACCGGCGACATCACCCGGATGTCGAGGCCGCTGGTGTCGTGGTCGGCCAGGTACTGCTCGACCTTGGCGGCGAGGTTGCGGTCGTGCGCGCGCTGCGGATCGAGCCAGAACACCGCCGGGGTCGCGCTCAGGCGCGCACGGCTGACCGCCAGCTTGACCCAGTCGCGGATCGGCGCGTCCTTGGTCTGGCACATGCGCCAGATGTCGCCGGCCTCGACCTCGTGCCGGATCAGCACGGTGCCGGCGTCGTCGAGCACCTCGACCACACCGTCGGCCGGGATCTGGAAGGTCTTGTCGTGGCTGCCGTACTCCTCGGCCTTCTGCGCCATCAGGCCGACATTGGGCACGCTGCCCATGGTCGCCGGGTCGAACGCACCGTGCGCCCTGCAGTCCTCGATCACCGCCTGGTAGATGCCGGCGTAGTTGCGGTCCGGGATCACCGCCTTGGCGTCCTGCAGCTCGCCGGCCGGATTCCACATGCGGCCGGAGTCGCGGATCATCGCCGGCATCGACGCGTCGACGATGATGTCGCTGGGTACGTGCAGGTTGGTGATGCCCTTGTCGGAGTTGACCATCGCCAGCGCCGGGCGCTCGGCGTACAGCGCGTCGATGTCGGCGCGGATCTGCGCGGCGACGTCGTCGGCCAGCGACGGCAGTCGCGCGTACAGGTCGCCGATGCCGTTGTTGGGATCGAAGCCGGTCTGCTCCAGCACCGCGGCGTGCTTGTCCAGCACCGGGCGGTAGAACTCGCTGACCGCGATACCGAAGATGATCGGGTCGGAGACCTTCATCATCGTCGCCTTCAGATGCAGCGAGAACAGCACGCCCTGGGCGCGCGCCTCCTCGATCTGGTCGCGGATGAAGCCGGCCAACGCCGGGGTGCTCATGCAGGTCGCGTCGATGACCTCGCCGGCCTCGACCTTGAGCCCGGTCTTGAGCATGTTGGAGCGGCCGTCGCTGCCGGTCAGGCGGATCTTCAGCGTGCCCGGCTGCCCGATCACCACCGACTGTTCGCTGCCGTAGAAGTCGCCGGCGTCCATGTGGGCGACATGCGACTTGGAGTCGCCGTCCCACTTGCCCATGCGGTGCGGGTGCTTGCGCGCGTAGTTCTTGACCGAGGCCGGCGCGCGGCGGTCGGAGTTGCCCTCGCGCAGCACCGGATTCACCGCGCTGCCCTTGACCCGGTCGTAGCGCGCCTTGATCTCGCTTTCCTGCTCGCCCTTGGGCTCCTCCGGGTAGTCCGGCAGCGGGTAGTCCTGCGCCTGCAGTTCCTTGATCGCGGCCTTGAGCTGCGGCACCGAGGCGCTGATGTTCGGCAGCTTGATGATGTTGGCATGCGGGGTCTTGGCCAGCTCGCCGAGCTCGGCCAGGTGGTCGCCGACCTTCTGCGCGTCCGACAGCCGCTCCGGGAACTGCGCCAGGATGCGGCCGGACAGCGAGATGTCGCGCGTCTCCACCGCCACGCCGGCGGTGCCGGCGAAGGCCTCGATGACCGGCAGCAGCGACTGGGTTGCCAGCAGCGGGGCTTCGTCGGTGAGGGTGTAGATGATCTTCGGCGCGGCCTGGGACGGGGTGTCGGTCATGGAGGGGTCTCGCGGAATCGTGGGAGGGCGCGTCCGTGGCGGCGCGCAGCGGGCCCGCCATTGTCGCAACCGGGGAGTTTCAGGGCAAAGGCGCGGACCCTACGGGACAGCATGGGGGTATGCCGACGGGGCATGAGGGACAGCGCCGGAGCCGTGGTAAAGGGCTGGCGCGGGCCTTTTCCGGGCAAAGGGGCCGCAATGATGGGGTGTCTCAGCCCGTGAGATAAAGGTATGCGACAGAATCGGTCGCTGCAGCCGGAGCTGGAACGCGCGAGGAACGCCGAATGGAAGACTTGTCGTCATCCGATCTGAAAACGATCCTGCACTCCAAACGGGCGCATCTCTACTACCTGGAGCACTGCCGGGTCTTGGTCAAGGGCGGCCGGGTCGAGTACGTCACCGATCAGGGCAAGCGTCAGCTCTATTGGAACATTCCGATCGCCAACACCACGACGGTGCTGCTTGGCACGGGCACGTCGATTACCCAGGCGGCGATGCGTGAGCTTGCCAAGGCCGGTGTCCTGGTCGGTTTCTGCGGAGGTGGTGGGACGCCTTTGTTCTCTGCCAACGAGATGGACGTGGAGGTCGCCTGGTTCTCGCCGCAAAGCGAGTACAGGCCCACCGAGTACCTGCAGGCCTGGGTGAAGTTCTGGTTCGACGACGACTTGCGCCTACATGCGGCAAAGGCATTCCAGCGCTCGCGGGTGGCGCGGATCCGTTGGCAATGGACGGGCCGGCATTTGCGTGAGGCGGGTTTCGAGGTGGACGTGGGCCGCCTGGATGAGCTGCTGCAACGCAGCGAGCGGAACATCGAGCTGGCACAGGACAACACGGCGCTACTCACCGAGGAGGCGCGGTTGACAAAGGCCCTGTTCAAGTTGGCGGTGGATACGGTCGGCTACGGCGACTTCACCCGTGCCAAGCGTGGCACCGGAAGCGATCCCGCCAATCGGTTTCTCGACCACGGGAACTATCTTGCTTATGGCCTGGGCGCCACTGCCACCTGGGTACTTGGATTGCCGCATGGGCTGGCTGTGCTGCACGGCAAGACCCGGCGAGGCGGGCTGGTATTCGATGCGGCCGACCTGGTAAAGGATGCCAGCATCCTGCCGCGGGCGTTCTTGTCCGCGATGCGCGGCGACGACAACCAGGAATTTCGCCGCGGCTGCATCGAGGCGCTGACACGGAGCGAGTCGCTGGACTTCATGATCGACACGATCAAGTCCGTGGCTTTGGAAGCCGCGGGCAGGGTGGCATGAACGTCCTGCTGATTTCCCAGTGCGACAAGCGGGCGCTGAAAGAGACGCGGCGAATCCTCGACCAGTTTGCCGAACGCCGAGGGGACCGCACTTGGCAGACGCCTGTTACCCAGGCCGGCCTGGATACGCTTCGCAAGCTGTTGCGCAAGACCGCGCGCAAGAATACGGCCGTGGCTTGCCACTGGATTCGCGGTCGCGATCACAGCGAGTTGCTGTGGGTCGTCGGCGATGTGCGCCGCTTCAATTTCGAGGGTGCAGTGCCTACCGGAACCACTGTGCGGAACGTGTTGCGACGAGAGGACGAGAACGACTGGCACACTGTCGAGGATATTCGGCTGCTGGCGCAACTCGCGGCGCTTCTGCACGACTTGGGGAAGTCCAGCGTCGCGTTCCAGAAGCGTTTGCACGGGAAGTTGCAGGAGAGAAACCTGTACCGCCACGAGTGGGTCTCGCTGCGGTTGTTCCTGGCTTTCGTCGGTGACGATGCCGACCATCGTTGGCTGGAACGGTTGGCCGACCCGGATGCCTTCGACGAAACGGACTGGATCGGGGCCGGCCGTTACCAGCGCGATGGACTGGATGCCAGCCAGCGGTACCCGTTCCGTGATCTGCCGCCCTTGGCGGCCGCTGTCGCCTGGCTGGTGGTGACCCATCATCGCCTCCCGGTAGTACCGGTCGATCGGAAGGATGGCTCCCAGGATCGGCTGGGCAGGCGCTCACGCCGTTTCATTGTGGATTGGCTGGAAGCGCCGCTGCGGAATGTCGCACACGACTGGAACGAGATCCGACAACGATCCGAACCCGAACGAGCCGAACCGTACTGGCAGCCCGCGGGTCCCTTGCCGACTGTCGAGCCGAAGTGGCGGGCGCAGGCCGCGCGCCTGGCAAGACGCCTGCAGGAACTGTTGCGGCGCCGCGACGGAGCGTGGCTCGACAATCCTTACGTCATGCATCTGGCGCGCCTGAGCCTGATGCTGGCCGACCACCACTATTCGAGTCTGCCGAAGGATTCCCCACAGCGCGTGTGCGGCGACGGCAACACCCGGCTGTACGCCAATACCGACCGCGACGGCACTCTCAAGCAACCGCTGGACGAGCATTTGCTTGGCGTGGCGCGGGGTGCCGGGCTCGTTGCCCATGCGCTGCCCGGCTTCGCACGGGAGCTGCCGCACCTGGCCGGTCATCGAGGGCTGCGCAAGCGCAGTGCCGATCCGCGCTTTTCCTGGCAGGACAAGGCTGCGGATGCCGCTGTCTCGATGCGGGACGTCGCCCGCGAGCACGGCGCCTTCGTCGTCAACATGGCGTCCACCGGCTGCGGCAAGACCCTCGCCAATGCCCGCCTCCTCTATGCGTTGGCCGACCCCCAGCAGGGGCTGCGCGCCACCTATGCCCTGGGCCTGCGCACGTTGACCCTGCAGACCGGTCGCAGCTACCGAACTGATCTGCATCTGGGCGATGATGAGCTGGCGATCCGCGTCGGCGGCTCGGCCAGTCGCGCACTGTTCGAGTACTACGAACAGAAAGCCGAGTCGCGCGGCTCGGCTTCGATTCAGGACCTGGTCGAAGAAGATGGCCATGTCCTCTACGAAGGCGTCATCGCCGATCATCCGTTGCTTGCGCGCGCCCTGCACGACCCCGGCATCCGCAAGCTTCTATCGGCTCCCATTCTGGTCTGTACCTCCGACCATCTGTTGCCCGCCACCGAGTCGCTGCGCGCCGGTAGGCAGATCGCGCCGATGCTGCGACTGATGAGTGCGGACCTGGTGCTGGATGAGCTGGACGACTACGACCTGAACGACCTGCCCGCACTGACCCGGCTGGTGCATTGGGCTGGTTTGCTCGGTACGCGCGTGGTGCTCTCATCAGCCACGTTGCCGCCGGCCCTGGTCGAAGGCATGTTCCTGGCCTATCGCGCTGGACGCATCCAATACCGGCGCAATCGCGGCAGTGACGGGGGGCAGCGTGCCGAATGGGTCGAAGTCCCGTGCCTGTGGGCGGATGAATTCGGCGCGCATGTAGCTACTTGTGCGGACGCTGACGCCTTCGCCGGCCAGCACGCAGGGTTTGTCGGCAAGCGCGCGGCAAGGCTCGGGAAAGCGGAGCCGTTGCGACGGGCCGAACTGCTGCCGCTGGAGATCGCCAAGGGAGGCTCCCGTGAAAAGCTCCATGCCGAGTTCGCCAAGCACGTGCGAACGGCCTGCCTGCGCCTGCATCGCGACCATGCGGAGAGCGATCCGGTCAGCGGCAAGCGTGTCAGCTTTGGCATCGTGCGCATGGCCAACATCGAGCCGTTGTTCGATACGGCGCGCGAACTGCTCGCATTGGGGGCTTCGGAGGACACCCGCATCCACCTCTGCGTCTATCACGCACGCTTCCCGCTATTGCACCGATCGGCCATCGAGCACCAGCTCGACGCCGCATTCAATCGGCGCGGCGATTCGCAGGCCGTGTATCGCCTGCCGACCGTTAGAGCGGCGTTGGATGCTCATCCGGAACGCGAGCATATGTTCGTTGTCATCGCCTCGCCGGTCTGCGAAGTCGGTCGAGACTGGGACGCCGATTGGGCGGTTGCCGAGCCTTCGTCGATGCGTTCGCTGATCCAGCTCGCCGGGCGTGTGCAGCGGCATCGTCGCAGGCCGGGCGAGGTGCCCAATGTGCTGGTATTCGAACGCAACCTGAAATCGCTGGAGGGTCGGACGCTGGCCAACGGCCATCCGGCGCCGGTCTTCGTACGCCCGGGCTTCGAGCGCCACGACGATAGCCTTCGATTCCGCCTGCGCAGCAAACGCCTGGATCGGTTGTTGTCGCCGGACGAGTACCGCGTGCTCAACGCCTTGCCGCGCATCCGGCCCCGCCCGATGGCGGATTGGCTCAGCCGCGAACGGCTGGCAGACCTGGAGCAGGCGCGCATCGCCGCCGGCATGCTGCCCAGGCAGTCGCTGCCCACAGCCCTTGCCTTGCCCGCGGACGCCTCCATGGAGCGCGATGAGGCCTTCTGGTCATGGCAATACCCGCAGGCGGCCCTGGTCGGGGTCTTGCCCCAGCAGCAGCCGTTCCGTGAGGACACCATGCGCACGACCGGCCTGGTTCTTTTGCCGGACGACGACGAGGAGTGCCTGGTCCTGCACCGTGTCGAAGGCGACCCCGTCCAGCGTGGCTCGAACCTCTATGTCCCCATCGACCGCAGCCAGCGCCACGAGGTGAAACTGGCGGTCGGCGAGCGGATCGGAGTATGGGGCGAGTTCGACCTGATGGCCTTGCTGGTCGAACAGGCCGAGTACCTCGATCTGGCGCTGCGCCCCTGCGCCGAACGCCTGGCGACCGTGGAAGTCCCGCACAGCGAGCAAGGCTGGCGGTATCACCATTGGTTGGGGTTCTCGGAGAAGTAAAGGGCATCCTTGCCCTTTATGTCTGCCTGCGCGGCAGTCGTTTCATCACTGATCCAAGTGGACTATTTCCTGAGCTGCCTATTCAGCAGTGAGCTAAGTGTACTATGGATTGACAACTGACTTTCCCGCGCTCATCATGAAAAAGCCCAAGAGCCGCTGCAACGGTCTTGGGCTTGAACAGCTAGCCGATTGGAGTCGGCCCCCAGCCACGAGGAATGTCGGGCAAAGGAGGATATAGAGGTGTGATCGGCCATCGCATGATCGTCATATCGGGTTGAGGGTTGATGAGCCCTCTTCCGTAGCACCCCATGGCGGCTTGCTGCCGTGGGGATTCTACCGATCCGACCCGTCGGGGTCGAATGAAAGGACTCCCCATGAACAAAGATCCGGAACGTGGATCACGCTCCGAGCAATTTCGCATGGCTATCGCCGCTTTCATCGAGGCGCGGCGCGAGCTCAAGTTGAAGGGCAAGGAGGACGATGTCGACGCGGTATCGAAGTACGACTACGGCACCTGGCTGGCCGATGCGGTGCGCCGGGTTGGTCAGATCCAGGCCGTAACCCATGTGCTGAAGGCCACCCACCCCGATGCGCGCGGCAGCAGTCTGCACGTCGCGCCCGACAGGCTTCCGCCGCATGCGGAGATCGGAAGCCACTTGCTCGGCGAGGACTTCGCCGAGGACGTGGTCGGCAACGCGGCCGCACTGGATGTCTTCAAGTTTCTGAAGGTCGAGATCGACGGCCGCCGACTGCTGGACTGGATGCACGCGGGCGACAGCGATCTGGGGCGCGCCCTGCATCCCGACCCAGCCATCGCTTCCGCCTGGATGGAGGCCTTTGGCAGTCTTGTTCGTAGCGATCCGGTGCCCGTTTCGCATGGGTCCGCCAAGCAGATCTACTGGCTGGTTGGCGACCAACCTGAAGACGACGCGCACTATCATCTCCTGCAACCGCTGTTCTCCAGCAGTCTGGCGCATGCGGTGCACGCAGACATCCAGGACGCCCGCTTCGGCGAGACCAACAAGCTGGCGCGTCAAGCGTTCCGGGCGCGGGAGGCGCACGATGCGGACTATCGCGACTACCGCAACCTGGTCGCTCGCAAGCTGGGCGGGACCAAGCCGCAGAACATCAGCCAGCTCAACAGCGAGCGTGGAGGCATCAACTACCTGCTGGCCTCGCTGCCGCCGACATGGGATGTCGAGCGGCCACGGAAGCTGCTGAAGCTCGAATCGGCGATGGACCGGTTGGCATACATCCGGGGAATGCGCCATCGGGTCGGAGATCTCGCCGATTTTCTGCTGGCCAACCCGCCGAACAACGACGCGACCCGTACCCGGAGGCGCCGGATGGAGCAGGAACTGGGCGGCCAACTGGCTCTGTTTGCTGCGGAAACCCGCGCGCGGTTTGAGCCTGGATGGACGCGTGATCCGGACTGCCTGCTTGCCGAGTGCGAGCAGCTGTGGTTGGACCCGGGCCGTGCGGAGGAGGATGAGGACTTCAAGGCGGCCTACCACCGCGGCGACTGGCCCGACGAAGTCGCTGGACGATTCGCCAACTGGCTCAATGCACAGTTGCATGAAGCCGGCTTGGCAACCGTCGGCGATGCTGAGCATGCGCACTGGGCCAGGCAGGCCATCATCGAAGCTGCCTGGCCGGTACCGACGCGACGGTCGGCCCCGGAAGGAGCGACGGCATGAGCCTGTGTCCGCGCTTCGACCACCTGCTGGTGCTGCCGCACCTGCGAGTCCAGAACGCCAATGCCGTGTCCAGTCCGCTGACCCACGGGTTTCCGTCGATGACGGCATTCCTCGGCCTGATGTGGGCGTTGGAGCGCAGGACGCGGGCCGCCGGCCTGGACCTTGAGTTCAGGGCCGTCGGCACGGTTTGCCATGATCACCAGGAACAGGTCACCGAGGGTGGGTTTGTAAGGGCTTTTCGCCTGACCCGCAACCCGGTCGGCAAGGACGGGGGGACCGCCGCCATCGTCGAGGAGGGACGCATCCATCTGCAGCTGAGCCTGGTGTTCGCCGTTCGCAGCGAGTGCTGGAGTCGCGACCTGGAAAGACGCCATACGGACCTTGCCATCGTCGCCGAACTGTTGGCCGGGATGCGTATCGCGGGCGGTAGCGTGTTGCCGCCGGCACGACCGGGGCGATTCCGCGACCAGCCATGGGGCCTGGACCTGACCGGAACCGAGGACGACCGCAAGACGGAGTTCCGCAAGGCACGTATGCGTCTGCTGCCCGGCTTTGCGCTGGTGTCGCGCGACGATTGTATTGAGGCGCGTCTATCCGAGCTCCAATCCGTGAGTCCGGATGCGACCCGCCTGGACGCTTGGCTGTCGCTGTCGCGCATCAACTGGCGCCATCAGCCGGGCCAGAAGGAAGGCGACAAGGGCGAGTGGATCAACGACCGCAAGGGCAAGGGCTGGATCGTGCCGATTCCGGTCGGCTATGGCGCGCTCGGCGATCTGCATGAGGCGGGCCGTGTCGCCAATGCGCGCGATGCGAGCACGCCGTTCCGCTTCGTCGAGAGTCTCTACTCGGTCGGTGAATGGGTCAGCCCGCACCGCCTGCAGTCGCCGGAGCAAATGCTCTGGTACGCCGACAGCCAGCCCGAAGATGGCCTGTACCGCTGCCGCAACGATTACCTCCCCACTGCCGACCTGATCGAGCAGCTCTACGACCTCGACTGATCGTCGAATACGACAAGGAATCCCATCATGTCCAAAGAACTCAAGACTGCCTCCGTCCTCGCGTTCGAACGCAAGCTTGATCCATCCGACGCGCTGTTCTTTTCCGGTGACTGGAGCAGTCGTCGCCAATCCGCCGACTGGGCGCCCGTGAAGGTCCGGGAAAAGTCCGTGCGCGGCACGATCTCGAACCGCCTCAAGACCAAGGATCAGGATCCGGCCAAGCTCGATGCCGCGATTGAGAACCCGAACCTGCAGGCCGTTGACGTGGCGGCGCTTCCATTGGATGCCGATACGCTCAAGGTCCAGTTCACCTTGCGGGTGCTGGGCGGCACCAGTAAGCCTTCGGCATGCAATGATGCCGAGTACCGCAAGAAGCTCATCGCGACCGTCGATGAGTACGTGCGGCAGCACGGTTTCGGCGAGCTGGCGCGGCGCTACGCTGCCAACCTCGCCAATGGCCGGTTCCTGTGGCGCAATCGCGTGGGGGCCGAACAGGTCGAGGTGCAGATCGCCCATCTGCAGAAGGGCCAGCCTGCTGCGCAGTGGGCCTTCCAGGCGCATGAGCACTCCCTGCGGGAGCTGGCGCCGCCATCTGGCGAGGCTGCCGACCTGGCTGCACTCGCCTCGCTGGTGGAGGCCGGCTTGAGCGGGGCGTCCAATATCCTGCTCCAGGTGGTTGCCTTCGTCCGGATCGGTGCCGGTCAGGAGGTATTTCCCTCGCAGGAGCTGGTCCTAGATCGCGGCCGAGGCGACAAGAGCAAGACGCTGTACACGGTCGGTGAAGGAGACCGGGCTGTGGCGGCGATCCATTCGCAGAAGATCGGCAATGCCCTGCGCACCATCGATACCTGGTATCCCGACGCCGGCGAGAACGGCCCGATCGCCGTGGAACCCTACGGTTCGGTCACCACCCAAGGCAGGGCCTATCGGCAGCCGAAGGAAAAACAGGACTTCTACAACCTGCTGGACAACTGGATCATCAAGGACAAGGCGCCGGAGCTGGAGCAGCAGCACTTCGTGGTCGCCACCCTGGTCCGGGGCGGGGTGTTCGGTGATGCGGGCTGATGCAATGGGCCACTATCTCGATATTCAGATCCGTCCCGACCCGGAACTGACAGCGCAGCAATTGCTGAATGCCCTGTACGTCCGGCTGCATCGGGCCTTGGTTCAGCTGGACAGTCAGGATATCGGCGTCAGCTTTCCCCAGCACAACGATGACAAGCCCACCTTGGGGGCCGTGATTCGACTGCACGGCCCAGCGGATTCGCTACAGGCTCTGGATGCCACGCATTGGCTCAAGGGGATGCTCGATCATCTCAAGGTGTCAGCGATTGGCCCCGCGCCTGCAGATACCCGTCACCGGCAGGTATGCAGGGTGCAGGCCAAGAGCAGCCCCGCCCGACTTCGCCGTCGCGCCATGCGCAGACATGGCCTGGATGGAGAGGCGGCAACGCGACTGATCCCCGATGCGGCTGCCGAGCATCTGCGACTGCCTTTCGTCGTGCTTGGGAGCCGTAGTACAGGCCAGCCCTCCTTTCCATTGTTCATTCGTCACGGACCACTGCTGGCAGCCGCCGTTCCCGGACCGTTCAGCAGCTACGGCCTCAGCCGTGGAGCCACTGTTCCCTGGTTCTAACCCTCTTTTTGTGGGGGTGATGTACCTCCAATAAAATCAATGCCTTGGCGGCTGGCTCCCAAAAAGGGGGCCGGCCGCCGTTTCGTTTGTTGAGCTAGCATGGACAGGGGCTTGCAAGCCTTTTGCTCTAGTTCACTGCCGCACAGGCAGCTCAGAAACCCCACTGTGGCGACATTGGCAGCCCCCGTGTGTTCACTGCCGCACAGGCAGCTCAGAAAAATTCACGATGTGCAAAAACAAAATGATCGAAGTTCACTGCCGCACAGGCAGCTCAGAAAGTCGACGAACGTCTGCGCGTTCGCGAAGTAGCGTTCACTGCCGCACAGGCAGCTCAGAAACATGATCTGGAACAGGCCCCAGCTGCAGGACTGTTCACTGCCGCACAGGCAGCTCAGAAAATCACGATGAACAGCTGCTGGCGGAAGCCAGCGTTCACTGCCGCACAGGCAGCTCAGAAATCCGGCAGCCAGCAACGGCTGGTGACAGCCCAGTTCACTGCCGCACAGGCAGCTCAGAAATGCCGGCGCATCGCGAAGGGCATCCGCCGGTTCGTTCACTGCCGCACAGGCAGCTCAGAAAACGACCCAGCCGCCGTCGCCGTCGCCACGTAGGTTCACTGCCGCACAGGCAGCTCAGAAAAGGCCGCAACGATCGCCGAAGCCCTGTCGCTGGTTCACTGCCGCACAGGCAGCTCAGAAAGGCCGACGGTGATGCACCACGCGCCAACGACGGTTCACTGCCGCACAGGCAGCTCAGAAAAATTCCTGGCCGCGTGTGAGAAAACGCACGGCGTTCACTGCCGCACAGGCAGCTCAGAAAAGAATGAACAGGACAACCGGCGCCAGCGCGGCGTTCACTGCCGCACAGGCAGCTCAGAAAATTGCGGATCGGAATCGTTCGATCAGGTCGGGGTTCACTGCCGCACAGGCAGCTCAGAAATGGGCGCGCTACCACCTTAACGGCATGAACGCGTTCACTGCCGCACAGGCAGCTCAGAAATTCTCGCGCGCTTTCCGCTGAGCCTCGGTCTCGTTCACTGCCGCACAGGCAGCTCAGAAAAGGAGCCCGCGACTCGCCATGTCCGGCCAGCCGTTCACTGCCGCACAGGCAGCTCAGAAAGTGGGCAAGGCGCTGCAGGCCGCCTCCGCGGAGTTCACTGCCGCACAGGCAGCTCAGAAAGACCCGTTCCACGGGGTCGGGATGTGGACGACGTTCACTGCCGCACAGGCAGCTCAGAAAATTGCTGCATGCTGACGGTGTAACGGCGCACCGTTCACTGCCGCACAGGCAGCTCAGAAACCGAACGGCAACCTGATCTACGTCGCGAAGGACGTTCACTGCCGCACAGGCAGCTCAGAAAAGTGGTGGCAATACTGGTAGACAGGCGCCGACGTTCACTGCCGCACAGGCAGCTCAGAAATGCTCGTCGTGGGTCAGGGGGCCGCGGGCCAAGTTCACTGCCGCACAGGCAGCTCAGAAAACCTTGACCCGGTTCAACTTGAACCGCTGCGCGTTCACTGCCGCACAGGCAGCTCAGAAATGGATCTCGACCGCGTCACGGCGCTCCTGCTGGTTCACTGCCGCACAGGCAGCTCAGAAAGACGCCCACGGCGATGAGGTTGATCGCTACCAGTTCACTGCCGCACAGGCAGCTCAGAAAGACGCCC
>NZ_VICD02000317.1 GCF_006546735.2 Marilutibacter maris
AGCAGGCCGCCTCCGGCGACGCAGACCGGCCTCGCGCCGAGGCGGTCGGTCAGGGTGCCGGCCAGGGGCAGCGCGCAGGCCGAGCCCAGGCCCATCGCCAACAGCAGGGCGCCGGCCTGGACCGGTGCCAGCCCGGCCTCGCGCTGCAGATACAACGGCAGCAGCAACAGGCCGCCATACAGGCTCGCGCCGGTCAACGCGACCGTGGCCAGTGCGGCGGCGAAGCGCGGACGCCGCAGCAGTCGCAGATCGATCAGCGGCGCCGATGCGCGCAGACTGCGGCCGACGAACAACACGATCAGCACCGCCCCCGCGACCAGCGCGTAGCGGCTGGCGCCGTCCTCGGCCATCGCGGCGGCCCCGTACAGCAACAGTGGCAGCCCGGCGCCGATCGCCAGCAGCGCCTGCATGTCCGGCGGCGCGCACGCCTGCGCACGTCCCGGCGGCACCCAGCGCTTCGCCGCCACCAGCGCCACGACGCCGACCGGAAGGTTGAGCCAGAATATCCAGCGCCACGACAGCTCCACCAGCCACCCTCCCAGCCACGGCCCGAACGCCGGTCCCAGCGCCACGGCGAAGCCGACGCTGCCCATCAAGCGCCCCAGTTGCCGGCGATCCGACCGCGCCGCCAGCAGTGCCTGTCCGGCCGGCACCATCAGCCCCGCCGCCAGCCCCTGCAGGCAACGCGCGGCGATCAGTTGCGTTGGATCCGGCGCCAGCGCGCACAGCATCGAGGCGGCGACGAATCCGGCCAGGCTCAGCGCCCATACCCGGCCTTCGCCCAGACGACGGATCAGCCAGCCGGTCATCGGCAACGCGACCGCCAGTGCGATCAGGTAACCGGTGGCGACCCATTGCACATCGCTCAGGCGCGCGCCCAGATCGACACGGATCGATTCCAGCGCCAGATGGGTCGCGGTCGAGTCGAGCATCGCGAGGAACGCGCCCGCGCCGGTGATGACGGCGAGCGCCCACGACTCGGACGGAATTGGCGGCGGCAGGCGCGTGTTCGACACTTCGGGCGATCGCATTCAGGCAAGACCAGGCGCTCATGATACAGTCGTATCAAACGCATGTCCCGAACCGAACCAGGCCCCATCGATGCCGCCACACCAGGACCACGAACGACGCTGCGAGCAGATCCTGCAGGCGATGACCGCGATCGCCGTGCGCGACGGCCTGCACTCGGTCTCCATGCGCACCGTGGCCGCGGCCGCCGGGGTTTCGCTGCGGCTGGTGCAGTACTACTTCGGCAGCAAGGCGGCGTTGATGCGGGCCGGGTTGGAACGGCTGGAGGCCCGCGGCATGCAGCGCTGGGCGGCGCGAACCCCGGCCGACGCCGATGGCCCGGCCCGCGACGTCCTGCTGGCCCTGTTCGCCGAGGCCCTGCCGGTCGACGACGAACGCCGCGCCTTCCACGTGCTATGGATGGCGTACGCGGTGCTGGCGATGACCGATGCCGAAATCCCCGAGCGCGCCTTCGTCGACGGCCCGGACCGTCTGCAGGCGCACATCGCCGCCACACTGGAGCACGGCGTCGCGAAGGGCCAGTTCCGCGCCGACCTGGACATCGCGCTGGAGTCCGTCGCCCTGCTCGGCCTGCTGCACGGCCTCGGCACCGCGGTCCTGGTCGGTCAGCAACGGGCCGATACCGCGATGGCGGCGGTGGCGGCGCACCTGGATCGGCTCCAGCCAGACCCGCCGTAGCGGGATCCGCGGCACAGCGCTAGCCGCGCAAGGCCTCCGCCAGGTACCGCCACAGCGCCTGCGCCACCGGCCCGTGCGGTCTGTCGCCGCGCCGCAACGCCGCGAACGTTTCTTCGCGCCCCGGCAGATGCGGGTTGCTCAGATCGATCAACGCACCGCTGCGCAGCTCGTCCTCGATCATGAAATCGGGCAGGTGGCCCCAGGCCAGGCGATGCAGGATCAGTTCCTTCTTCATCGCGTGATCCGGCACCAGGCAACGCGGTGCGCCATCGACCAGAAAGTGATCCTCCGCCCTCGCCTGGCGGGCGCTGTCGCTCAGCACGCACTGGGTGAACGGCTGCAGGCGCGCCGGCGTGAGCGCGTCGCCGGCATCGAACGGCAGCAGTCCCGGCGCCGCGACCGGCAGCAGCCGTATCCGCTGCAATGCGATCTGCTCCAGCCCGCTCCTGGACGGGTCGGCGCGATGGAAGACCAGATCGGCACTGCCGTCGTACAGGCGCTCGAACGGCCCGCTTACCGCTTCGTAATCCAGGTGCAGGCGGGTCCCCGGGCGCGCGCCGAAGAAGGCCGACAACGCCGCCAGTACCCGGGGGCGCGGACACAGGTCGCCGAGCACGATCCGCAACTGCGCCTCCTCGCCCTGGGCCAGCTGCCGCGCATAGTCGCCGAGGTTGTCGATCTCGCGCAGCGATGCCATCGCACGGGCGTTGAACATCCGCCCGGCGTCGGTCAGCGCGACCCGGTAGCCGCTGCGATCGAACAGCGCGAGACCGGTGGCTTCTTCAAGGCGGGCGACCGCGGCGAACACCGAAGGGTGGGTGCGGTGGAGCGCGGTCGCCGCCGCCTGGAAGCTGCCCAGCCGGGCGACCGCCTCGAAGCAGCGCAGCTCGTGCAGCTTGAACGGCGCCACACTGTCCTTTTTGTCTACATTCATTATCCAATCATAGTAATTTTCAGTTTCCATGCGATCGCTAGATTTGGTGTCTCTCCCACACGGACATCCGACATGGACAGCAACCGCAACGGCATCGCACTCGACCGCGTCGCACTCGACAGCGCCGGCCGCGACAGCACCGCCCTCGACCGCATCGACTTCATCACCACCGGCGACGGCTACCGGATCGCCACCCGCCTCGACGGCGACGCCCGGCGGCCGGTTCTGATCCTGGCCAACTCGATCGCCACCGACCACCGCATGTGGGACGGCCAGGTCGCGGCGCTGTCCGAGCACTTCCGGCTGTTGCGCTACGACATGCGCGGGCACGGCCGCTCGGATGCGCCGTCGGGCCCCTACTCGCTGGACCGGCTCGGTCGCGACGTGGTCGAGCTGATCGACGCGCTGGGCATCGACCGCGCGCACTTCTGCGGACTGTCGCTGGGCGGCTTCGTCGGCCAGTGGCTCGGGCTGCGCGCGCCGCACCGCATCGACCGGCTGATCCTGTCGAACACCGCCGCCCATCTGGGCCCGGCGCCGCAATGGGACGCGCTGATCCGCCAGGTGCTGGATCAGCGCGACATGACGGCGATGGCCGACATGTTCATCGGCAACTGGTTTCCACCGCACATGCGCGATGCGCAGCCGGAACTGATCGAAGGATTCCGCAAGACGATCCTGGCGACCTCGCCCGAAGGCCTGGCCGGCAGCTTCGCGGTGGTCCGCGATGCCGATCTGCGCCGCAGCAATGCGCTGATCGAAGCGCCGACGCTGGTCATCGGCGGCCGCGACGACACCGTCACCCTTGCCAGCCACAGCGAGGCGATCGCGGACACCGTTCCGGGCGCCCGGCTGGTCCTGATGCCCGGCGTGCACATGCTCAACGTCGAGCGGCAGGACGCTTTCGTCGACACGGTCCTGGATTTCCTCGAGGCCGTCTGATCGTTCCGCGCGCGCAGGCGCCCTCAGGGCATCAGCAGGAGGCTGCCGGTGGTGGCGCCGGCCTCCAGCTCGCGGTGGGCGCGGGCCGCCTCGGCAAGCCGATAGCGCCCGCCGATCCCGGCGACGATGCCGGCGCGGATCGCCTCGACCACCGCGCTGGCGGCGTCCGGATAGCACACCGGGTCGGCCGAATAGGCCATCACGCTGGGCTTGGCCAACGACACCGTGCCCAGTTCCTGCACCTCGACAGGCGGTACCGGCCCGGCAACCCAGCCGATGCTGGCCAGTGCCCCGAACGGACGCACGCAGCGCAGTGAGCGGCGCAGCATGTCGCCACCGATGCCGTCGATCGCGAAGTCCACGCCGCGGCCATCGGTCAGCCGGGCCACTTCCCCGACCACGTCCGCATCGCGACCGACGATCACGTGGTCGGCGCCATGGGCGACGGCCAGCGCCGCCTTGGCCTCGTTGCCGGCGGTGCCGATCACCGTCGCCCCGAGATGTCTGGACCAGCGCGTCAGCACCGTCCCCAGGCCGCCGGCGGCCGCATGCACCAGCACCGTCGAACCCGCCCCGACCGGATAGCCGAGCGTCAGCAGCATGTACGCGGTCATCCCGCGCAGCATCGAGGCCGCGGCGATATCGAAACCGATATCCTCCGGCAGCCGCACCGCGCGCCAGGCCGGCAGCAGCCGGGTCGAGGCGTAGCCGCCGGGCGCCCCCGCATAGGCGACGCGGTCGCCGACCTGCAGATGCTCCACGCCCGGGCCGAGCGCCTCGACGACACCGGCCGCCTCGACGCCCGGGATCCCCGGCGCAGGCAACGGATAGAGTCCGCTGCGGTGGTAGATGTCGAGGAAGTTCACTCCGACCGCGTGCTGGCGCAGACGGATTTCGCCACGTCCGGGGGGCTGCGGTTCCTGCGGCACCACCTCGAGCACTTCGGGGCCGCCGGCGCCCCGGGTCCGGATCGAAATATCCACGGCATCACCTCACATGGGAACGGGGAGCCAAGAATGGGGGGCGATCTTCCGGCTGGGAATTCCCTGAACCTCCACATCAATTGTGAAAAAATTCCCAAATGGACTGGGAAAACCTGCGTCACCTGTACGCCTTCGCCGAGCACGGCAGCCTGGCCGCCGCCGCCCGCGCGCTCGGGGTCGAGCACGCAACGGTGGCTCGGCGGATCGCGGCGCTGGAGACGCAACTGCAGACCCGACTGGTCGATCGGCGTGGTCGCCGGCTGCTGTTGACCGGCGACGGCGAGCGCATCGCCGCGATCGCTCGGCGTATGCGTGAGGATGCCGATGCGGTCGAGCGCGCGGCCGCCGGAGCGCGCAGCGAACTGACCGGCACGGTCACGATCAGCGCGCCCCCTGCCCTCGCCGCGGCGCGGTTGATCGGCCCGTTGGTCGCCCTGCAGCAAAAGCATCGGCGACTGGAGCTGCGTCTGATAGGCGAGGCGCGCAGCGCGGCGCTGGAGCGGCGCGAGGCCGACATCGCGGTCCGCCTGAGCCGGCCGCGCAGTGGCGAGTTGATCATCGTCCGGCTGGGCGCGATGCCGTTCCGGCTCTACGCGAGTCCCGGCTACCTGCGTGATCGCGACGAGCGCGACTGGAGCTTCGTCGGCTACGACGCACCGATGGCGCAGTCGCCGCAGCAACGCCGGCTGCGCGCGATCGCGGCCGGACGCGCAATCGCGTTCACCGCAAGCAACGCAGAGCTGCAACAGGCCGCGGCCCGGGCCGGTGCCGGAGTCGCGATGCTGCCGGGATTCATGGCCGACGACGATCCGGCCCTGGTCCGCGTCGACGGTGACGCGCCACCGTTCCAGCGCGAGATCTGGCTGGCCATCCACGCCGACATGAAGACCGCCGCCGGCGTCCGCGCGGTGGTCGATGCGCTGAAGGCGGCGTTCGCGACCGGGGCCGACTGAGGGTCGGAACCTCGTGCCGAACGGCGGGAAACCGCACCCGCCGCTATCGCTGTCGACGCGTCCGGGCGCGTGCCTGGACCGGCACCGACAGCTCGCCGTGCAGCCACGCCAGATAGTCCTCGATCGCGGCTTCGTCGCGCTTGCAGTACGACCACTTGTGCTGCTTCCGCACACGGATGAAGCCGGCCTGCCTGAGGATGTCGAGATGACGGCTGGCGGTGGGCTGGGCGATCGCCAGCTCGTCCGCGATCAGGGTCATGCAGACGCCGAACTCGACCGGGTCCGCCGACCACTGGTGGCCGAAGTACTTCTTCGGCTCGGCCAGCAGCCGCAGGATCCGCATCCGGCCCGGATTGGCCATGGCCTTGATTTGCAGCGAGCGTTCCATGCGCCTATCGTATCGTCAATTAGCTAAATGACAATACGAAGTGCCGCCCATGCTGGAACTGCCGAACACGTCGCTGATCGACGGCAACGCGATCCGATGGGGCCGTAGCGGCGACGGCCCGCCCCTGGTGGCGATCCATGGCACCCCGTTCTCCTCGCAGGTGTGGCGGCGGATCGTGCCGCAGATCAGCGATCGCAGGACGGTCTACTACTTCGACCTGGCCGGTTACGGGCAGTCGGAGATGCGCGAAGGCCAGGACGTGTCGCTGGGCGCGCAGAACCGGGTGCTGGCGGCGCTGTTCGAGCAGTGGGAACTGGATCGGCCCGACGTGCTCGCACACGACTTCGGCGGCGCCACCGCGCTGCGCGGCTACTTCCTCGACGGCCTGCGCTACGCCTCGCTGACAATCTTCGACGCGGTCGCCCTGGCCCCGTGGGGCTCGCCGTTCGTGCGGCACGTGCGCCGGCACGAGGCAGCGTTCTCGCAGATGCCCGACTACATGCACCGGGCCCTGCTGCAGGCCTACATGCAGACCGCGGCCCACAAGCCGCTGTCGGCCGAGGCGATGGAGGTCCACTGCGCGCCGTGGCTGGGGCCGGTCGGCCAGCCCGCGTTCTACCGCCAGATCGCGCAGATGGATCAGACGTTCACCGATGAGATCCAGTCCCGGTACCGCCGGCTCGACTGCCCGGTCACGGTGCTGTGGGGCGAACAGGACGGCTGGCTGCCCTACCGCATGGGCGAGACCCTGGCCGGACTGATCTCCGACTCGCCCTGCATCGCGGTCGCGGACGCCGGACACCTGGTGCAGGAAGACTGCCCGGAGGCGATCGTGGCGGCGGTGTTGAAGCGGATCGGGGGGCGCACTTAAGCGCCCCCGCTGCGACACCCGCAGGCAACGGGTTCGAACCGGCCCCGCAAGGCCATTTGTCGGTCGCTACGGCAGGCAGACGTGCGCGCCGACACCGGTGTCCAGTGCCGCCGAGCTGCCACCGGCCGACGTGGAGAGCGCCGCGGGGCACTCCCACCACCCGAAGCAGGCCCCGATATGCTTGCCCGCGCCGCACCCGGTTTCCACCACCAGGGCACAGCTCGTGTAGCAGATTCCGGATGCTGGTCTGGGCGACCCCGACGGCGTATTGGCGACGCCCACGCCGATGGCGACGGCGGCTCCCACTACGGCAACGATTCCGAGGATGAGCCAGCCGACTCATCCGCCCTGTGTACGCGGAAACCTGATGGTGTTCTGCCCTCCCTGGGTTGATTCCTGTCTCCCCAACGCGGGCGGAGGCCAGCGACGGACGCCAATAGACGCGTTTGTCAACGGCCGTCACGGAAAACCCGCGTATCCCTGGCCGGATCTCGCGGCGATGGACTTGCGGGCGCCCGCAGGCATGGCTGCCGTCTACGCGACGCTTCTCGCTTTCATGACTTCACAGTCCGGAAGCGCTGTTTTCCGTGTTCTCCAGCAGCCATCTGGCACGCTGCTCCAACCGACCTCGATCCCTGAGATAGCTCGACGGCGCCCGGGTGATCGCGACGGTCGTCGCCGCCTGCATCGGAGTGAGCGCGCTCAAGGGCTTTCCGAACTCGCGCCGGGCGAAATCGTTCAGGCCCTGGCCACGACCGTTGTAGGACATCGTGCAGTACAGGCCGTAGATCCGCGACCGATCCAGGTGCAGCGGCAACAGCCGGCTCAACATATCAGCTCGTGCAGGTGCCTCCAGCCCGACCTGTCGCCCGGACGTAGCCGATGCGCGAGCATCCGTGCGACCTGCGCCTCCGGTCCTCCGGTCTCGGCATCGATCATCCTGCGAATCAGGCCCGGTGGCGCTGCGTCCTCGGGATCCGCCGCGGCCAGCACGGCCTCGATGCGGTCAAGATGCGGAACGATCGCGACCGCGTCATAGACGAGCACGGCGACCACCGGCGCGGCGACCAGAACGCTGGCGATCAGACCAAGCCTGCGTAGAAATTTTTTCATGTCCGTCTTCGAAGCCGATGCACTCGCGCCAGCGCATTCAGCCCGCGAGGCGTCGGCAGGTGGACTCGACTTCGGCTTCCTTGTACATCGACCCCACCGGTATCGAGCGCGAAGTGTTCGCGTCCAGTGCCAGGATCCGGGAGCGGTAGACGGACTTCTTGCTGACCAGCTCATCCAGGATCCGCTGTCCTTCTTCCCGGCTCAAGTCCGGATTGGACGAGGAAAGGAACCGCACCTCAAGCACTTCGGAGGTCACGATGTCTCCGTCCAGACGCCAGGTCCCGTGACTGGTATCGCGGTTCGTCATCACGACACCGGCATCGGGGGTCACGACACTGGTGTTCGTATCCGAGTAGGTGTGGTCCGCGCGCTTGGTGATCCGGGTGGTCACCTCCACTTTGAATCCGGGCCCATGCATCGTCGTCGGGCCGCATTCCCAGGTCCCCAGAAGCGCCTGTTCGGTCACCTCGCCCGCCAATGCACCCGCGCAACCCAGGGCCAACCAGAACGCCAGGCCGATGCCCATCAAACGGGTACGCCTGGAGTGCGAGCCTTGTTGCATGGAACCCTCTCTTCTGTCTTCGAGTCCGGCGGATTCGATCACGCACGATGCGGATGGGCAAGCGACCGCCCGCGCGCGGACCGCGCCACGACGTGCGCCCCGAGGTCGACGGGCACGAGGTCAAGGCCATCTCCTGAGCCTGGCCGCCAGCCACGGCGCCAGCGCGGTGACCGCCAGCACGACGAGCCACAGGTTTCCACCGCTGAAGGTGTATGCGTCCAGGATCGCGGCCAGCGATTTGCCGCGCAGCAGTCCGAACGAGAACTCGAACGCCAGGGTCAGCGCCAGCCAGCCCAGGCCGATGCGTAGCAGCGTCCCATTGGCGCGGGCTCCGATCCAGGGCAGTGTCAGATAGGCCACCAGCAGGATCAGGCACGAGAGCAGAAGACCACTGGCGACCAGCCCCGCCACGGGACCGAGCGCCGGCACGAGCACCGCCTCGCGCAGCCCCCCATTGGCGATCGCCAGCGCCAGGATCGCGGTCCATACGACGAACGCCTTGATCGTGCCTGCGACCGACATTGTTGTCTTCCTCCTGCTCCGGACGCTTCCGTCCCTGCCAGCCTACGCTTCCCGAGGCTCGCGCGAATCAAACCCGCAGGCATCGGCCCCCAGTTGCGCAAGCACGAAGGCCACCCGCTCGCGCACCGGCACCTTGGGCAGGATGCAGATCCTGTACCCGGCTTCGACGTAGGCGGCCACGGTCGGCGCGAAGGAGCGCGCCGCCCGCTCGAAGCTTGCCTCGCGCTCACCATCGCGGACATAGATTT
Source organism: Marilutibacter maris (assembly GCF_006546735.2). Taxonomy (GTDB): domain Bacteria; phylum Pseudomonadota; class Gammaproteobacteria; order Xanthomonadales; family Xanthomonadaceae; genus Marilutibacter; species Marilutibacter maris. Next base: position 9,224 of record NZ_VICD02000317.1, read on the forward strand.
CCGGCCAGGGCTCGGCGACGAAGACGGTGCCGGCGTAGCGACATCGCGCCGCGGCCTCAAGATGCTCGGGCTTCGCCTCCAACCCCATCAACCGCATCCAGGCCACGCACTCGGGAACGCCGCGATCGAAGAACACCGGCCCCTGCAACGCCGCGGCGGCCCGGTGGGCCTCGATGCTCCGCAACAGCAGCGCCTCCATGAAGCCTGCCCGATCGACCCCGGGCAGGAGGCGGCCGTTGCCCGCCCGCTGCTCGCGGAGGATGGCGAGCGCGACTTCAGGGACAGTCGAATGGCCCAGCGCCGACAAGGCCGCCAGCAGGGTCGACTTGCCGGCACCGGAGGCGCCGGTGATCACATGAAAATGCTGGTAGTTCAAACGCCCAGGCTCAAAGCAAACTGTCCACGTGCTGCCCGCCGGACAAACGCCGATTCGCGGAGCAAATCGTGGTCCAGCTTCGAGTCTTCCACCCCGGGAGCCCATCTGAACGAGCTGGAATGCGCCGGCACTTCCTCCCGGGTACGACGACCGCAAACCTCACAGGCTCAAGCATATCGTCCACCGCGAACGCCCGTGGGCTGTGCCCACCGGCCGGCAATCCCACGAACGCAGCCATCGAAGATGGCGGAGAGAGTGGGATGGATTCGGGCCATCCATGGCCCTCACCCCTCGCTACGCGAGGGGCAGCCATGCGGCTGTCCAGATCGGCG
>NZ_VICD02000318.1 GCF_006546735.2 Marilutibacter maris
GGCGCCGTTGCCGGCCGGCACCAGCAGGCGGCGTCCGGCTTCGGCGGCCGCCAGCGCCGCCGGCAGCACGCCGTCGACCGCGCGCAGCTCGCCGGTCAGGCCGAGTTCGCCGAGGAACTCGTAGTCGTTCAGTGGTTCCAGCGGGATCTGGCCGCTGGCGGCGAGGATGCCCAGCGCGATCGGCAGATCGAAGCGGCCGCCGTCCTTGGGCAGGTCGGCCGGGGCCAGGTTGACGGTGATCCGGCGCGCCGGGAACTCGAACTGCGCGCACTGGATCGCGGCGCGCACCCGGTCCTTGGATTCGCGGACCGCGGCCTCGGGCAGGCCGACGATCGACATCGCGGGCAGGCCGCCGGCTAGGTGCACTTCCACCCGTACCGCCGGTGCCCGGACCCCGGACCGCGCACGTCCGTGCACGAGGGCCAGGTTCATGGAGCAGGCTCCTGGGTTGTGGCGTTGGCTAGTGGCGCGAGCCGCCGTCGTCCGGACCGCCGGCGAGCTGGGCTTCGAGCTCGGCGACGGTCTGCTGCAGGGCCTCGAGCTTCTCGCGGGTGCGCTGCAGCACCGCGCGCTGCACCTCGAATTCCTCGCGGGTCACCAGGTCCAGCCGTTGCAGGCCGCTCTGGAGCACGGTCTTGAAGTTCTGCTGCATTTCCTCGCGGCTCTCGCGCAGTCCCGGCGGAACCAGGTTGCTGAGGCGGCGGGCGAGTTCGTCAATCTGGGTCAGGTCGATCATCGTTTCCGTTTCCTGTCCGGCATGCGCCTGTACGGCATGGGCTCAGCTTGGCGTGCCGGACGTGACTGCGCAGTCATCCTGTGTCGCGACGACGCCTAGGAAATTTCCTAGGCGGGGCGCCGGCAGGCACGGGAGAGCCGTCCGCGGAGGCGCACTTTACCCCATCGCGGCGGTGCCGGCGTCGGCATTCGCGGCCTCCGGCGCTGGGCGCCCCGCGGGCGAGACGCTATCCTGAATGCCGCTCCGGCCGTCGCCGCCGGGCAACCGGCCGGTCGAGGGAGACGCAGCAATGAAGATGGTCATGGCGGTGGTCAAGCCGTTCAAGCTCGACGACGTCCGCGAGGCGTTGTCCGAGGTCGGCGTGGCCGGCATCACCGCCACCGAGGTCAAGGGCTTCGGCCGCCAGAAGGGCCATACCGAGCTGTACCGCGGCGCCGAGTACGTGGTCGACTTCCTGCCCAAGATCAAGCTCGAGATCGCGGTCACCGACGATCTGGTCGACGCGGTGGTCGAGGCGATCATCAAGGCGGCCGGGACCGGCAAGGTCGGCGACGGCAAGATCTTCGTCTACGACCTCGACCGCGCCGTGCGCATCCGCACCGGCGAGCTGGACGCCGACGCGCTCTAGTCCTGGGCCCGCCTGCGGTCACGCCGGTACAGGCGCTTCCAGCCGTCGCGGATCGAGCGGACCCAGCCGGGCTCGGCCAGGGTCGCGCGCTGGCGCCGTCCCGGACCGATTCCGGTCAGCCGCGCCTGCATCTTCAGCACATTGGCCAGGTCGCCGCGTCGCAACTGGCGCACCAGCGGCGAGCGGCGCAGCCAGCGCGGCGCGCGCAGCGAGGAGGCGAAGTCGATCAGCACCGGGGTGCCGCCGCTGGCGATCAATACATTGGCCGGATGCAGGTCGTTGTGGGTGATGCCGGCGGCGTGCAGACGGGCGACCGCGCCGCGCAACTGCGCGAACACCGGTGCCGGGCTGTCGGCGGCCGCCTGCGACAGCGGGATGCCGGGCACGTACTCGATCGCCAGGGCGAGCGGGGCGATCCGGCCCAGCAGCGCC
>NZ_VICD02000319.1 GCF_006546735.2 Marilutibacter maris
ACGGATATCGTTCCCCCCTGAGTCAGGGGGCGATTCGCATCGCAGATGCGAATGGGGGTGTGGAAGCGCAACGGCGGGGCCCGAGGTTTGCGAAGCCAACCTTGGGAGATATCCGCGCGCAGCCGGATATCGTTCCCCCCTGAGTCAGGGGGCGATTCGCATCGCAGATGCGAATGGGGGTGTGGAAGCGCAACGGCGGGGCCCGAGGTTTGCGCAGCCAACCTTGGGAGATATCCGCGCGCAGCCGGATATCGTCCCCGCGCAGGAGCGGCGCAAGCCGCGATCGATGCCCCGCCACATACGCGAAAGCCCGCCGGAGACGGCGGGCTTTCGGCTTTCCGGGCCCGGGGGCGAGCGCCCGGCGTCCGGCGCTCAATCGACCAGATTGCGCCCGTGGTAGAGCTCCTCGATCTCGCGCTTGAGCCGCGCTTCGATCTTCATCCGCTCCTTGAACGACAGGTTGCGCGCCTTCTCCTCGAACAGGTAGGTGTCGAGGTCGAACTCCTTCAGGTGCATCTTGGTGTGGAAGATGTTCTCCTGGTAGACGTTGACGTCGAGCATCTCGTAGCGCGACTTCACGTTCTTGGCCAGGAAGTCCTGGATCGAGTTGATCTTGTGGTCGATGTAGTGCTTCTTGCCCTTCACGTCGCGGGTGAAGCCGCGCACGCGGTAGTCCATGATCACGATGTCGGACTCGAAGCTCTCGATCAGGTAGTTCAACGCCTTCAGCGGCGAGATCACGCCGCAGGTGGCGACGTCGATGTCGGCGCGGAAGGTCGCGATGCCGTTGTCCGGATGGGTCTCCGGATAGGTGTGCACGGTGATGTGCGACTTGTCCATGTGCGCGACCACGGCGTCGGAGATCACGCCCTTGGCCTGCGACTTGTCGATCACCGGCTCCTCGGAGATCAGGATCGTCACCGACGCGCCCTGCGGATCGTAGTCCTGGCGCGCGATGTTGAGGATGTTGGCGCCGATGATCTCCGCCACGTCGGTCAGGATCTGGGTCAGGCGGTCGGCGTTGTAGGCCTCGTCGATGTACTCGATGTAGCGCTGACGCTGGTCTTCGGACACGGCGTAGCAGACATCGTAGATGTTGAACGAGAGGGCCTTGGTGAGGTTGTTGAAACCCTGCAGCCTCAGGCGAGGCAACGGCTTGACCACGTCGGCAATTCCGGGGGACGGCTGGGGGCACGCATTATGCGGCAATCGTCATGACCGTTAAAGCGATTGCCTCGCGGTCAGGTGAACGGCGTCGCACTCCGCTACCGGGTCGGCCGGGGTCGCGGATCCCGCCTCGCGAGCCGCCCCGGATCCCCGCCGGAGCTTGCTCTCAGGGCCCGCGACGGACCTGCGCACGGCGCCGCTCCGGCCCCGCGGCCACCGCCAAAAACGTCAGGATTTGCCCCCGGGCGTCGCTTGGGCCTAAGCTCCGTCGATTGAAGGATCACCACTACACCCAATTCAACCTATGCCTGCCGACCCGGTCGCCCATCTCACCGCGCTCCGCCGCACCCACAGCCCGCTGACTCCGGATGCCGCCACGATCGAGCGCTTCCTGGTTCACTGCCATCGCCGCCGCTACCCGTCGAGGACCGACGTGTTCCGGCCCGGCGACCCGGCCAGCACGCTCTACTACATCATCTCCGGCTCGGTCAGCATCATCACCGAGGAGGACGACGGTCGCGAGCTGGTGCTCGGCTACTTCGGCCCCGGCGAGTTCGTCGGCGAGCTCGGCCTGTTCATCGAAAGCGAGCAGCGCGAAGTGATCCTTCGCACGCGCACCGCCTGCGAGCTGGCCGAGATCGGCCACGACCGCTTCTACGACCTGCTGATGACCCGGCTGGCCGCGGATGCCCCGAAGCTGCTGTACGCGATCGGCGCGCAGATCTCGCGGCGCCTGCTCGATACCAGCCGCAAGGCCGGCCGCCTGGCCTTCCTCGACGTCACCGACCGCATCGTGCGCGCCCTGCACGACCTGGCCCGGGAGCCGGAGGCGATGAGCCATCCCGACGGCACCCAGCTGCGGGTGTCGCGCCAGGAGCTCTCGCGCCTGGTCGGCTGCTCGCGCGAGATGGCCGGCCGCGTGCTCAAGAAGCTGCAGGCCGACGGCAAGCTGCACGCCCGCGGCAAGACCGTGGTGCTGTACGGCACCCGCGGCTGACGCCAGCGACATCGCCGCGTCCCCGACGGGCAGCCCGTGCTTGCGGCATGGGCTGCCCGTTTCGTTTGCGCGCCGGCATCTGCGCAGCAGCGGCGTGAGTCGCGATCCGGGGCCTTGCCATGAAGGCCCCATCGCGGCTTGCGCCGCTCCTACAAAGAGCGGCGGAGCGGCGCGGGATGGATGGGCTGGTCTCGTGGGAGCGGCGTACGCCGCGGTCCCGGGCGCAGCCGGATATCGTTCCCCCCTGAGTCAGGGGGGCGATTCGCGCGCAGCGCGAATGGGGGGATGGATGCGCAACGGCGGGGCCCAAGGTTTGCGCAGCACACTTTGGGAGATATCCGGGCGCAGCCGGATATCGTCCCCGCCGGCTCAGGCCACCGGGTCGCCGGCGCGGCCCGGGCATCCCCAGTTGAGGATCGGCGTGCCGGCCGGCAGCAACTGGCGGAAGCGGTCCACGCGGCGCGCCTTCGGGTTCACCACCACCGGCTCGGCCGCCGCCAGCAGCAGCGGCAGGTCGGCGGTGCTGTCGGAATAGGCCTTGTGCACGGTGCCGTCGAAGCCGGCCTCGTGCAGCATCGTCATCTTCATCCGGTTGTGGCAGTGGCGGACCGGGCCGACTCCGCCCAGGCGCGGTCCGACCCGGGTGCCGACCACCGGCACGTCCTCGTGGGCTACGAAGGCCAGGATCGCCCGCGCCAGCTCCGGCGGCGCACCGGTGGCGACCACCACCCGGTCGCCGCGCTCGCGGTGCCCGTGCAGCACCTCCAGCGCGATCGGCAGCAGGCGGGCGCGGATCTGCTCGCGGTGGCCGTCGACGTAGCGGTCGATCACCGCGTCGAGATCGCGGCGGCCATGCAGGCCGAACACCGAGCCCACCCAGACGAAGCCGGAAATGCCGAACCGGCGGGTCGGCAGGAACGCCACCAGCGGTCCGAACAGCGGCGCGATCAGCACCGCCATCGCCACCCGCCACCACGACCGCCCGATCATCCAGCGGAACAGGTGGGTACCGGAGTCGCCGTCGTAGAGCGTGTGGTCGAAGTCGAACACCACCAGCGGCGCGTCCGCCCGCGCCGGCGGATAGCCGCGGCCGGCAACGCCGTCGTCGCCGCCGACCGCACTCATGCCGCGAACAGCCTCTGCAGGGCGGCGCCCGGGTCGGGTTCGCGCATGAAGCTCTCGCCGACCAGGAACGCGTCGATCCCGGCCTCGCGCATGCGCGCGACGTCCGCCGGCGTGGCGATGCCGCTCTCGGTGACCAGGGTGCGGTCCGGCGGCACCGCCTGCTTCAGCGCCAGGGTGGTGTCGAGCGAGACCTCGAAGGTGCGCAGATTGCGGTTGTTGACCCCGATCAGCTCGCAGTCGGTCTGCAGCGCGCGCTCCAGCTCGTCGATGTCGTGCACCTCGACCAGCACGTCCATGCCCAGCTCGTGGGCCAGGTTGGCCATCTCGATCATCGGTCCGTCCTCGAGCGCGGCGACGATCAGCAGGATGCAGTCGGCGCCGATCATCCGCGCCTCGTAGACCTGGTAGGGGTCGATGGTGAAGTCCTTGCGCAGCACCGGCAGCGCGCAGGCGCCGCGGGCCTCGCCCAGGTAGAGATTGCTGCCCTGGAAGAAATCGACGTCGGTCAGCACCGACAGGCAGGCGGCGCCGCCGGCCTCGTAGCTGCGCGCGATCTCGGCCGGGTGGAAGTCCGGGCGGATCAGCCCTTTCGACGGGCTGGCCTTCTTGACCTCGGCGATCACCGCCGCCTGGCCGGCGCCGATCTTCCCGCCGATCGCGCGGACGAAGCCGCGCGTGGCCGGCATGGCCTCGGCGCGCGCGCGCACCATTTCCAGCGGCCGCATCCGGCTGCGCTGCTCGATCTCCTCGACCTTGCGGGCGAGGATGGTGTTGAGGATGTCGCTCATGCGTGCTGTTTCTTTCCGTAGGCGCGTTCGACCCTGGCCACGCGCAGTTCGAAGTGTCGATACCAGTGTTCGCGACCGTGGGCGCGGGTCGCGGCGTGCTCGGCGTGGCGCTTCCACGCGAGGATCGCATCCTCGTCGGTCCAGTAGCTGACGGTGATGCCGAAGCCGTCGCCACCGCGGGTGGACTCGACCCCGAGGAAACCCGGCTGCTGCCGCGCCAGCTCGACCATGCGGTCGGCGGCGCGGGCATAACCGGCGTCGTCGCCGTCGCTGCGGCGCGAGCTGAAGATCACCGCGTAGTACGGCGGTTCGGGCAGCTCGGCGAAGGCGTCGTCGCGGCTCATCGTCGCCCCCGGGTCAGGCCGGCGCCCGCGCGCCGAGCTCGCGGGTCAGGGCGACGAACGCGTCGAGCCTGGCCCTGGCCGCGCCCGAGCCCATCGCTTCGCGCGCGCGCTCGATGCCGTCGGCGATGCTGTCGGCGACGCCGGCCACGTACAGCGCCGCGCCGGCGTTCATCGCGACGATCTCCAGCGGCAGCCCGGGCTTGCCCGACAGCACGTCGAGGACGATGTCGCGCGACTCCATCGCGTCGCCGACCTGCAGGTTGCGGGTCGCCGCCATCGAGATGCCGAAGTCCTCCGGGTGCACCTCGTACTCGCGCACCTGCCCGTCGCGCAGCTCGCCGACCAGGGTCGACGCGCCCAGCGACAGCTCGTCGAGGCCGTCGCGCCCCCACACCACCAGCGCACGCTGCGCGCCGAGCTTGCGCAGCACGCGGACCTGGATGCCGACCAGGTCGGGATGGAACACGCCCATCAGGATGCTCGGCGCGCCGGCCGGGTTGGTCAGCGGGCCGAGGATGTTGAACAGGGTGCGCACGCCCATCTCGCGACGCACCGGCGCGACCACCTTCATCGCCGGGTGATGCACCGGCGCGAACATGAAGCCGATGCCGCAGCGATCGATGCACTGCGCGACCTGTTCCGGCTGCAGCTCGATGCAGGCGCCCAGCGCCTCGAGCACGTCGGCGCTGCCCGACTTCGACGACACGCTGCGGTTGCCATGCTTGGCGACCTTGGCGCCGGCGGCCGCGACGACGAACATGCTGGCGGTGGAAATATTGAAGGTATGGGCGCCGTCGCCGCCGGTGCCGACGATGTCGACCAGACCGCTGCGGTCGGCGACCTCGACCGGGCGCGCGAACTCGCGCAGCACCGTCGCCGCGCCGGCGATCTCGCCGACGGTCTCCTTCTTCACCCGCAATCCGGTCAGGATCGCCGCGGTCATCGTCGGGCTCACCCCGCCCTGCATCACCTGGCGCATCAGCTCGACCATCTCGTCGTGGAAGATCTCGCGATGCTCGATGGTGCGTTGCAGGGCTTCCTGCGCGGTGATCGGCATGGGCTGGACTCCGTGTTCGCTCAAGGAATGGGCCGCCGGGCGGCGGCGATGGTGGATCGGGCGCGCGTGTCGACCGCTCAGCTCGCGCCCGGCCGCTCGAGGAAGTTCCTCAGCAGCGCATGACCGTGCTCGGTCAGGATCGATTCGGGGTGGAACTGTACGCCCTCGACCGGATGCTCGCGGTGGCGCAGGCCCATGATTTCGTCGAACGCCGGCGCATCGTCGGCGTCGGACTCGGTCCACGCGGTGATTTCCAGGCACTCGGGCAGGCTGTCGCGCTCGACCACCAGCGAGTGGTAGCGGGTCGCCTCGTAGTGGTCCGGCAGCCCCGCGAACACGCCCTCGCCGCGGTGACGGATGCGCGAGGTCTTGCCGTGCATGATCCGCTTGGCCCGCACCACCCGGCCGCCGTAGGCCTGGCCCAGGCTCTGGTGGCCGAGACAGACGCCGAAGATCGGCACCTGCGCCCCCAGCTCGCGGATCACCTCGACCGACACACCGGCCTCGTTCGGGGTGCACGGACCGGGCGAGATCACGATCCGCTGCGGCGCCAGGGCGCGGATCCCGGCGACGTCGAGCTCGTCGTTGCGCACCACCTTGACCTCGGCCCCCAGCGTCTGCAGGTACTGCACGAGGTTCCAGGTGAAGCTGTCATAGTTGTCGATCATCAGCAGCATGACACGCCCATCTCATTGATTCATATAAACAAATAGGCCATTGCCGATGAGCGGCACCGCTCCGGGTGCCCGCGCTTTTCGTGGGCCGCCTGCGCCCAAGCCACCATTTTGGACGAAGTCGGGACCTCCGTGTCCAATGAATAGCGGCTATGGCGACCCGCCCGCGGCCGCATTCGCCCGCTCCCGGACGCCCCGGCGACGGCCGCTCACCCGCGCACCTGACCTGGATCAAGTCGCGCCCGGGACGCGCGGCGCAGACTGTCGGCAGACCGTTCCAGGAGTCCCTGCCATGTCCACGCCCCGCCGTTCCGCTCCCCAGGCGCTCGCCCTGCTCGCCCTCGCCCTGCCACTCGCGATGGCGGCGACGCCGGCCTCGGCCGATCCCTGCGCCGCCACCATCGAGAGCACCGACGCGATGCAGTACACGGTCCACGAGCTGTCGGTACCGGCCTCGTGCAAGACCTTCACGGTGACCCTCAAGCACACCGGCAAACTGCCCAAGACGGTGATGGGCCACAACTTCGTGCTCGGCCGCAGCGCCGACATCGATGCGATCAACCGCGACGGCATGGCCGCGGGCGCGGCCAACGACTACGTCAAGCCCGCGGACGCGCGGGTCATCGCCTCCAGCAAGGTCATCGGCGGAGGCGAGACGACGACCATCGCGATCCCGGTCGCCAGGCTCGACGCCGGCGAGCGCTACACCTATACCTGCACCTTCCCCGGCCACTCGGCGGTGATGCGCGGCAGCCTCGCGCTGAAGCCGTGAGCGCCGCGGCGCCCATCCCCGGTGCGCCGACCGCCCACGCGCCGCTCGCCGAAGCGGATATCGCGCGCCTGGTCGAACGCTTCTACCAGCGGGTCCGTCTGGACCCGTTGCTGGGGCCGGTGTTCGCGCCGGTGGTCGAGGACTGGGATGTCCACATCGCGACCCTGATCGACTTCTGGAGCGCCGTGGTCCTGCGCAGCGGGCGCTATCGCGGCAACCCGATGGCGATGCACCGCCGGCTGCCGATCCAGCCGGAGCACTTCGAACGCTGGCTGGCGCTGTGGAACGAGACCGCGCGCGAAGAGCTGGGCGAGGACAACGCCCGGATCGTCGGCGACCACGCCGCGCGCATCGGCCGCAGCCTGCGCCATGGACTGGGACTGGGCCCAACGCGTCCATCGCCGCCGCAGGCGGACGCGTCCGGATCGATGCCGGGTTGACACGGATCAAGACCGCGCGCCGCGCGCCTGCATAGGCTGTCGCCATGGACACGTCCTTCGCCTTCGATGCGGACCTGCTGCGTCGCTACGACCGCCCCGGCCCGCGCTACACCTCCTATCCGACCGCCCCGCAGTTCGATGCCGGCTTCGACGAGGCGCAGTTGCGGCAGGCCGCCGCGGAAAGCAACGGCGACCCGATCCCGCGCCGGCTGTCGCTGTACGTCCACGTGCCGTTCTGCACGAGTCCGTGCTTCTACTGCGGCTGCAACCGGATCATCACCCGCGACACCGCGCGCGGCGAGGCCTACCTGGCGCGCCTGTACCGCGAGGTGGCGATGACCGCCGCGCTGTTCGACCGCGACCGCGAAGTGATCCAGCTGCACTTCGGTGGCGGCACGCCCAACTTCCTCGCCCCCGGACAGCTGGGCGAGGCGGTCGACACGCTCCGCCATCACTTCCGCTTCAGCGATGCCGACGACCGCGACATCTCGATCGAGATCGACCCGCGCCAGGTCTCGCCGGGGGAGATCGGCGAGCTGGCGGCGATCGGATTCAACCGCGTCAGTCTCGGCATCCAGGACTTCGATCCACGGGTGCAGGAAGCGGTCAACCGCATCCAGCCGGCCGCGGACACCCTCGCCATCATCGACGCGGCGCGCCGCCACGGCATGCGTTCGGTCAACGTCGACCTGATCTACGGCCTGCCGCGACAGACGCCGGAGGGCTTCGCTCGCACGCTCGACATCGTCACCGCGGCGCGCCCCGACCGGCTCGCGGTCTACGGCTACGCGCACATGCCGCGCCTGTTCCGCGCCCAGCGCCGGATCGCCGAGGAGGAACTGCCGTCGCCGGCGTCGCGGCTGGCCCTGCTGCAGTTGACGATCGAGAAGCTCACCGCCGCCGGTTACCGCTACATCGGCATGGACCACTTCGCCCTGCCCGAGGACGAGCTCGCCCGGGCGCAGGAAAACGGCAGCCTGCATCGGAACTTCATGGGCTACACCACCCATGCCGACACCGACCTGATCGGCCTAGGGGTGAGCGCGATCAGCCATGTCGGAAACAGCTTCAGCCAGAACCGGCGCGAGCTGGCCGACTGGCAGACCGCCCTGGACGAGGGACGCCTGCCGGTCGCCCGCGGCATGTGGCTGGACCCGGACGACACGATCCGCGCCGACCTGATCCAGCAGCTGATGTGCCAGGGCTGCATCGAGGTGCCCGCGTTCGAGCGCCGCCACATGCTGCGCTTCCACGAGTACTTCGCCGCCGACCTGGCGCGCCTGCAGCCGCTGCTGGACGATGGCCTGGCGCGGTGGGACGGCAAGCGCCTGCAGGCGACTTCGCGCGGCCGCCTGCTTCTGCGTAACATGGCGATGTGTTTCGACCGGTACCTGCATCAGGATGTCCCAGCGAACACCCTCCGCTACTCGCGTGCCATCTGATCCCGCAACGGTGTCCGGACGCGCCGCGGACGGCGCCGGCGATCCCGCCGCGTTCCCGCGCAACGATTCGCGGACCTTCGCCAACGACGGCGACACGCTGCGCTTCTGCTCGACCTGCGCGTTCTCGCAGGCCTGCCTGGCCGAGGGCATGGACAAGAGCGGCCTGGCCGACCTGCACATGCTGGTCGAACACATCGGCCCGTTCCGCGAGGGCGAACACATCTTCCGCGAGGGCGATCCGTTCGAGGCCATCGCCGCGGTCCGCGCCGGCACGGTGAAGACCTACATCGTCGACCGCGACGGCCGCGAGCACGTGCTGGGCTTCCACCTGCCCGGCGAGGTCATCGGCCTCAACGCCATCGACGGCGACCACTATCCCTGCAACGCGGTGGCGCTGGACACGGTGATGCTGTGCCGGTTCTCGTTCCCGCGGATATCGGTGCTGGCCACGCAACTGCCCGGGCTGCAGCGCCACCTGTTCCGGCTGATGAGCCGCGACATCAGCCGCGCCGCCCTGCACGCCGGCGACTGGAGCGCCGACCAGCGCATGGCGGCGTTCCTGATCGGCCTGTCGCGACGGCTGGCGGCACGCGGCTTCTCGCCCACGCGCTTCCAGCTGACGATGGCGCGCACCGACATCGCCAACTACCTGCGACTGGCGCCGGAAACGGTCAGTCGCGTGCTCAGGCGCTTCCAGCGCGACGGCCTGTTGCAGGTCGATCGCCGCGAACTCGAGCTGACCGACCCGCCCCGCCTGCAGGCGCTCGCCGCCCCGGTGCTGCGCAGCTGAGCGCGCGGCTCCGGCCGTTCCGGTTGACCTGCATCAAGGAGCCGCACGGACGCCGGCGCGACCATCTCCCGGTCCGAACCGGGAGACCGTCAATGAGCAGCACCCGAAAGCTATGGATGGGCCTGGCCCTCCTCCTCGTCGCATCGTTCAGCGTGCTGCTGTGGGCGGGCGGGGAGATATTCCGCAATGCGCCGCCGATGCCCGAACGCGTGGTCACCGCCCAGGGCGACGTCATCTTCACCCGCGCCGACATCGAGCGCGGCCGCCAGGTCTGGCAGTCCATCGGCGGCATGCAGCTGGGATCGATCTGGGGCCACGGCGGCTATGTGGCGCCGGACTGGAGCGCCGACTGGCTGCACCGCGAGGCGACCGGCATCCTCGACCTGTGGGCCCGCGCCGAAGGCGGCGTCGCGGCCTGGTCGCAACTGGAACCGGAGGAACAGGCGCGGCTTCAGGGGCGGCTGAAGGCGCTGATGCGCGGCAACACCTACGACGCCGCGACCGGCACGATCACGATTGCGCGCGACCGCGCCGCCGCGATCTCCAACGTCGCCGCGCACTACGAAAGCCTGTTCGGCAACGATCCGGCCACCGCGGAACTGCGCGAAGCCTATGCGATGAAGGACAACACCGTGCCGGACCCGGCGCACCGCCGCGCCCTGACCGCGTTCTTCTGGTGGACCGCCTGGGCCGCCGGCACCGAACGCCCGGCCGCCAGCGCCGACGACGGCAACGCCGCACCGGTCGAACAGGTCGTCACCTACACCAACAACTGGCCCAGCGAACCGCTGATCGGCAACGCGCCGGCGGCGCCGATGTGGGTGTGGTCGGCCTTCAGCGTGCTGTTCCTGCTCGCCGGCATCGCCCTGCTCGGCTGGCACCACGCGGTGACCCACGACCGCAACGACGCCCCGTCCCGGCTGCCGGCGACCGACCCGCTGGCCGGCATCCGCGTGACCGCCTCGATGCGGGCAACGGCGAAGTATTTCTGGGTGGTGCTGGCCCTGTTCCTGGTCCAGATCCTGCTGGGCGCCATCACCGCCCACTATCAGGTCGAGGGACAGCAGGCCTATGGTTTCGCGCTGTCGGAGGTACTGCCCTATTCGCTGTCGCGCACCTGGCATACGCAGCTGGCGGTGCTGTGGATCGCGGTGGCCTGGCTGGGCACCGGCCTGTACATCGCGCCGGCGCTGTCCGGACACGAGCCGCGCTTCCAGCGCTTGGGGGTCAACTTCCTGTTCGTGTGCCTGCTGGTGATCGTGATCGGCTCGTTCGCCGGCCAGTGGATGGCGGTGATGCAGAAGCTGGGGCTGGAGCACAACTTCTGGTTCGGCCACCAGGGCTGGGAGTACGCGGACATGGGGCGCTTCTGGCAGTGGTTCCTGTTCGTCGGGTTGTTGCTGTGGCTGACCCTGGTCGGCCGGGCGCTGTGGCCGGTGCTGCGCGGGCCGGCGACCGAGTCCAAGTCGATCGTCGCGTTGTTGTTCATGTCGACCGTGGCGATCGGCCTGTTCTTCGGCGCCGCGCTGATGTGGGGCGAGCACACCCATCTGTCCGAGGTCGAATACTGGCGCTGGTGGCTGGTGCACCTGTGGGTGGAAGGCTTCTTCGAAGTGTTCGCCACCGCCGTGATGGCGCTGATCTTCACCCGCCTGGGCCTGGTGAAGGCGTCGATGGCGACGACCGCGGTGTTGTTCGCGACCATCGTGTTCATGGCCGGGGGCGTGCTGGGCACCCTGCACCACCTGTACTTCGTCGGCACGCCGACCGCGGTGGTGGCGCTGGGCGCGAGCTTCAGCGCGCTGGAAGTGGTGCCGCTGGCCTACATCGGCTTCGAGGCCTACCACACCTGGAAGCTGGGGCGGGCCACTCCCTGGATGGCCCGCTACCGCTGGCCGATCCTGTTCTTCATCGCGGTCTCGTTCTGGAACCTGGTCGGCGCCGGTCTGTTCGGGTTCCTGATCAATCCGCCGTTGTCGCTGTACTACATGCAGGGTCTGAACCTGACCCCGCTGCACGGCCACACCGCGCTGTTCGGCGTCTACGGCATGCTCGGCATCGCGCTGGTGCTGTTCTGCCTGCGCGGACTGCGCGGGCAGATGGCATGGAACACCGGCGCGCTGAAGCTTGCGTTCTGGTCGCTCAACATCGGCCTGGCGCTGATGGCGCTGCTCACCCTGCTTCCGCTGGGCACGATGCAGCTGATCGCCGCGATCGAACACGGCTACGCCCATGCGCGATCGGCCGAGTTCATGCAGCAGCCGCTCGTCGACCTGCTGGTGTGGATGCGGGTACCGGGCGACACGATCTTCAGCATCGGCGCGGTCGCACTGGCCTGGTTCGTGCTCAGGCTGTGGGTCGCGCCCCGGCGCGGCACGCTGCCCGAACGCGCCGCGGAGATGGCGGACTGAGTGGCGCACGCCGGCGCGGGCCCGCCCGCGCCGGCCGTCTTCGATCCCGGCCACCCTGCAGCTGACCTGGATCAAGGCGGTCGCACCACGACCTGGCCGATCCTGAGCCGATGCACGATTCGTCCGCCCTGCCGCCGCCGTCCCTGTATCGATTGGGGGCCGCACCGCACCGCCTGATGTTCTTCATCGGCTGCGGCAACCTGCTGGTGGCGATGCTCTGGTGGACGGCATGGCTCGCCGCCGCGCGCGGGGCGTTGCCGGCGATGCCGCAACCGCAGCCCTACGCCGGCTGGCTGCACGCCTTCGTCATGCAGTACCAGATGCTGCCCAGCTTCATCTTCGGCTTCCTGCTGACGACATTTCCGCGTTGGCTGGACCTGCCCGGGTTCACCGCGCGGCGCTTCCTGCCGGTCGGCGCGGGCATGTTCGGCGGCCAGCTGGCGACCCTGCTCGGCGCGCTGGGCTGGGGGCCTGGCATTTCCGTAGGCCTGGCAATGACCGCGGCAGGATGGCTGGCCGGGCTGGTCGCACTGGGCGGATGCCTGCTGCGCGACCGCGACGGCAACTGGCACGCGCGCTCCTGCTTCGCCGCACTCGCGATCGGCTTCGTCGGCCTGCTGTTCTGGGGCGGCCATGTCTGGGGCGGTTCGGCAACGGCGGCCTTCGTCAGCATCAAGCTGGGCACCTTCGGGATGCTGCTGCCGGTCTACCTGACCGTCGCCCACCGGATGTTCCCGTTCTTCGCCAGCCGCGTGGTGCCCGGCTATGTGCCGTGGCGTCCGGGCTGGGTGCTGGCATTGTTCTGGGCACTGCTGGCGGCCCACCTGACGCTGGAGCTGCATCACGCCTACGCATGGCTGTGGCTGGTCGACATCCCGCTGCTGGCCGGCTCGGCGATGCTGTTGCTGCGATGGTGGCCGGACCGCCCCGCACCCGGCCTGCTGAAGGTGCTGTTCCTCGGCAGTCTCTGGCTGCCGCTGACATTCGCGTTGTACGCGGCCCAGAGCGCCGCCTACCAGCTGACCGGCGCCTTCTGGCTTGGACGCGCACCCGCGCACGCACTGTTCATCGGCTTCTTCGGCAGCGTCCTGATCGCGATGGTGACCCGGGTCACCCGTGGCCACTCCGGCCGCAGCCTGCGGATGCCGCCGATCGCCTGGTTCGCGTTCGCGACGATCCAGTTGTGCGCGCTGAGCCGGATCGGCGCCGAGCTGGCCGCCGCGCCGTTGACCTGGCAGTTGCTGTCGGCGTCGCTGTGGTTGCTGGCGCTGGGCCCCTGGGCGCTGCGAATGGGCCACATCTACCTCTCACCGCGCGTCGACGGCAAGCCCGGTTGAGCGCACCGCACAGGCAACCGCCCGATGATCGAGTTCTATCCCCAGATCAGGTCCATCCACATCGCACTGGCGTTATGCAGCGGACTGCTGTTCGCGCTGCGCGGCGCCTGCGTGATCGCCGGCATGCGCTGGCCGCACCACCCGCTGGTCCGCTGGAGCAGCTACCTGATCGACACCGCACTGCTGACCGCCGCGCTGATGCTGCTGGCGATCCTGCCCGGCACGGTGTTCGCCAACGGCTGGCTGGCCGCCAAGCTGGCCCTGTTGGTGCTGTATATCGGGCTGGGGGTCTGCGCGATCAGGCGCTCGCTCGGCAACCGCTGGCGGCTGCCGGCCTACATCGCGGCATTGGCGACTTTCGCGCTCATATACACCATCGCGCGCGCCCATCACCCGCTCGGAATCCTGCGCCAGCTCCTGGACTGAGCCACCCGCACGCGCATCGCTCGCGCTCAACGCCGGTACGGCGCGCTCCCGTCGTCGGGCCACGCGCGCATCCGGCAGCGGTCACCGTCGCACCGCTCGCCGCATGCTTCACAACCGCCGTCGCAACCGCCCTCGCAACCCGCCGCGTCGATGGCTTCGAGAATCGCCCGCTCGGGGCATGCGCCGAACTCGGGAACGAAGGCCTGGACATGGGACATGGCGGGACTTCCTGACTGGAGTGTCGGCGATCACAACAGCCCCGCGCGGGCACCGCCCTGATCCAGGTCAGGCCGGCGACGCCCGCTGCGTCCGCCATCCGCAACCGCTTGACCTGGATCAAGCCGGCGCCATTGCCGCGCCGCCAGCGGCCGGAACTTGATCCCGATCAAGGCCGGCGGCGCATGCGGGTCGCACCCTCGTCCATGAATGGTCACCCCCTTCCGGGACAAGGAGAACGCACGATGCGCCGTTACCCAGGATCCGCCGTCGCCATCGCCCTGGCCGTCGCGCTTGCCGCCTGCGGCGGCC
>NZ_VICD02000320.1 GCF_006546735.2 Marilutibacter maris
CGACGGCCGCGCCGGCGACAACCGCCCGCTCGCGGACAGCATCTGGCCGGCCGGCGTCGCCGCGCTGCGCAGTGGCAGCACGGTCGAAGGCGCCGAGGGCATCCTCGATCATCGCCACGGCCATTACCGGCTGCAGCTGGACGTGCCGCCGACCCTGGTCGCGCAGCCGCGCCCGCCGGTCCCGCGCGTAGCGGGCGACCTGCGGGTGGCGGCGTTCAATCTGGAGAACCTGTTCAACGGCGACGGCCGCGGCGGCGGTTTCCCGACCGAGCGCGGTGCGCGCAGTCCGCAACAACTGCAGGCCCAGCTCGCCAAGCTGGTCGCGACCATCCGCGCGCTGGACCCGGACATCGCCGCCCTGATGGAGCTGGAGAACGACGGCTACGGCCCCGAGTCCAGCCTCGCGGCCCTGGTCGACGCGCTCAACGACGGCAGCGACGGTGGGTGGCGTTTCGTCGATGCCTGCGACCGCAAGTGCCGGCGCCGCGGCCGCGGTCCGGGCGACGACGCGATCCGGGTCGGCCTGATCTACCGCGCCGACCGGGTCGATACCCGGGGCCGGCCGGCGACCCTGGAAGGCGGTCCGTTCGGGCCGCGCAGCCGGGTGCCGCTGGCGCAGGCCTTCGTGCCGGCGAGCGGTGGCGAGCCGCTGGTGGTGGTCGCCAACCACTTCAAGTCCAAGGGCTGCAACGAGGCCGAGGGCGAGGATCGCGACAACGGCGCCGGTTGCTGGAACGCGTTGCGGGCCGAGTCCGCGCGCCGCCTGGACGCCTGGCTGGCCGAGGATCCGACCCGATCCGGCAGCGATCTTGCGGTGATCGTCGGCGACATGAATGCCTACGCCCAGGAAGAGCCGCTGCAGGTGCTGGCCCGGGCGGGCTGGCAGGACGCGTTCGCGGTGGCCGGCCGCGGCCGTGGCCATGACGCCCCCTACAGCTACGTCTATGAGGGCGAGGCCGGGCGTCTCGACCATGCCCTGCTGAGCCCGGCGCTGGCCGCGCGTCTGCGCGGCGCGGTCGAATGGCACAGCAACGCCGACGAGCCGCGCAGTGCCGGTTACTGGGGCCGCGCGCGCGCCGACGGTCCCTGGCGCAGTTCCGACCACGACCCCTTGCTGCTGGGCTTCGACTGGAAGCCGGTCGAGTCGGCCGAAGCCGACAGCGCCGCCGCGGACTGATCGCCGCCGCCAGGGCGGCCTCCGCGGCGGCCTGGCCGCGGGCGTGAGGCTTACTCCCCGTCCACTTGCAGCTGCCGCATCCAGGCCTCGGCCTGGGCGCGGTCGAGGCGTTGCCGCCAGCCGGTGCCGGCCGGTTCGCCGTCGCCCGGGGCGGGTGCCAGCGCCATGTTCACCAGGGCCGACGCCCGCGCCGGATCGGTCCTGCCGTCGAGCAGGCCCTGCACGAACGGCGCGATCGCGTCGTGGGCGCGCTTGCGGCTGGCGGCGTCGACCGGTGCGGTCGCCATCAGTGCGTGGTCGGCGGCATACAGGAACCTGGCCATGAACGGTGGTGAGCGCGGCAGCATCTGCGCCAGTTGCGACGCCTGTCCGGCCGGCATGCCCTGCAGGTAGCGCCAGATGTCGCGGTCGATCGCCGCCAGCAATGCCGGCGCCTGCCGCGGCAGGGTCGCCTCGACCAGCGGACGGGTCAGCAGCTCGCCGTTGTCGCTGTTGCTGAGGATCACCAGCCCGTCGCCACTGGCCGGAAACACGAAGACCTGGGTGCGCACGCCGTTCTCGCGTCCGTCGTGCGACAGCACCGGCTGGCCGTCGACCGGAATCAACCGCCAGCCCAGACCGAAGCGCTCGGCCGGGTCCGGGTGCAGGGCCTGCGGGCGCTGAATGTCGGCGAACAGCTTCGCCGGCAGGCCGGCGCCGCCGGCGACCCAGGCGGTGAAGCGGCCGTAGTCGCCGATGGTGGTGAACATGTTGGCGGCGGCATTGGGATCGCGTTCGCGCAGGCCGTCGTCCGGATAGGGCTCGCCCTTGGCGTCGAAGCCGGTGGCCAGGTCGGGGGCGATGCTCTCGTCCCAGCCGAAGTGGGTGGCGTCCATCCCGGCCGGCGCCAGCACCGCGGTCCGCATCAGCGTGCGCAGCGGCTGCCCGGACTGGCGCTCGATCGTCCGGCGCAGGTATTCGAAGCCCTCGCCCGAGTACTCGTGCCGCGTGCCGGGGGCGAAGCCGAAGGCGAGCGGACGGTCGCCGCGCCAGTTCGGCAGTCCGGTCTGGTGGCTCAGCGCGATCCGCGCGGTCAGCGCCTCGTGGCGGGGATCGTCGGCGACATCCGGGTCGACCCAGTGCGCGGACAGCGGCGCATCGAGGTCGACCTCGCCGGCGGCGACCTGGCGCAGCACCATCGTCGCGAATACCGGTTTGGTCAGCGAGGCGACATTGAAGACGGTGTTGGCGTCGACCGGCGCGGTCGGCGAGCGCCGTCCCCAGGTCCCGGTCCAGGCGAGCCGGCCGTCCTCGATCCGGGCGATGGCGACACCGGGGACCCGGGTGCTTTCGAGCGCGGTGGCGACGCTGGTGTCGAGGCCGGCGGGGACGGCGTCGGCACCGTCGACGGCGGTCGAGCCGTGGCCGGTCAGCGGAATTCCGGCCAACAGCAGGCCGCTCAGGGCGAGGCTGAGTTTCATGAGGATTTTCCTTGTGCGGGTGCGGCGGGCGGCCGGGACAGGCCGCCGTGCGCCGGTTTCGGGACGTCGCGGCCGCCGCGGCGGCGACCGCGAGCGCTGTCGCGGTCAGTCGCGCTGGCGTTGCAGCAGGTGGTAGCCGACCATGCCCAGGCCGATCGCGGCGAAGATCACGCCGTAGCTGGCGGGGTCGTCGTAGGTCAGGTTGGCGACATCGATGATGCCGAACGCGATGCCGGTCAGGATCAGCACGATGCCCCACTTGAGCGAGGCCAGGCGGCTGTTCTCCTGGTCGGAGAGGAACATCAGTCGGACCAGCTCCTCGCTGGCGTGGGTTTCGGCCAGGCGTCGGCGCAGGCGCGCGTTCACCACCACGCGGATGGCGATCACGATGCAGGCGGCGAACACCATCGGGATGAAGAGGGCAATAATGTCGGCCATCGGGTCAGCTCCTCGGGGCACCATTGCCCCGGTTGCGGAAGATGGATACAGGTGGCCGCGGACCGGTTGCACCGTCCGGCGAAAAAAGATTCGCGAAAAAGATCCACGCCGCCTGCAACCGTTCGCCGAGTGGAGGTCTCCAATCCTCAATGAGCGAAGGTGGCGACAATGAAGCGCGCGCGGACGACCGGGCCCTGGTCGCGGCGGTGCTCGCGCGTCGGCCGGGGGCGTTCGAAACCCTGGTCAGCCGCAACCAGAAGCTCGTCTGGCACCTGGTGTACCGGATCGTGCAGCAGCCCGAGGACACCCGCGAGCTGGCCCAGGAGGTGTTCCTGCAGGTGCATCGCAGGCTGGGCCAGTTCCGCTTCGAGAGCGCGCTGTCGACCTGGATCGGACGGATCGCCTTCAGTGTCGCCAGTCGCCACATGCAGCGCAGGCGCCTGCCGATGGTGGAGCCGGACGCGGACGGTCCGTCGCCGCTGGAGCAGGTCGGCGACGGCTTCGATCTGGCCGAGGCCGTCGCCGATGCCGACCTGATGCGCCGCATGCACGAGGCCATCGAAGCGCTGCCGCCGTTGCAGCGCACCCTGATCACGCTGTACCACATGGAGGAGCTGGGTATCGCCGAGGTGGCGCGGATCACCGATCTGCCCGAGGGTACGGTCAAGAACTACCTGTTCCGTGCCCGCCTGCGCCTGCGCCGGCACCTGGAATCCCTGGAGGCCTGTCCATCATGAACCGTCGTTCCGATCTCCCCATCGAGGATGCCCGGGCGCATGCCCGCGAAGTCGAGCGCCAGGCCGCGGCCGAGCGCCCGGGGGCGGGCGATCCGTCGGAGCAGCGCTACCGCGCGGTCTACCACGCCGTACGCAGCGCGCCGCTGCCCGAGCCGCCGCCGACCTTCGCCCTGCAGATGGAGCGGCTGACCCACGACCATCGCGAGCGGGCCGGGATCGAGACCTGGCTGGGCTATCTGTTGCTGCCGCCGGCCCTGGTCGCGATCGCGGTCTGGGGCGGGGC
>NZ_VICD02000321.1 GCF_006546735.2 Marilutibacter maris
GAGGAAAACACACCGGCCTCGCCTTCGCGCAGGCGACCGGCGACGTCGCGCTCGGCCGCGTCGGCGGAATCCTGCTTGGTCTCGACGCTGGTCGAACCGAACGCGATCACCCGCGGCGCCACGATCGCAGCGTCCGCGTACCAGCGGGCGAACGCGTCCAGCGGGCCGGCACTGATCAGCGCGTCGACCCGTTCCGGCAACGGCGGCATCGATTCGAACCCGCCCTGCAGCCACACCGTCCCGGCATCGCCACCGGGCGGCGCGGCGCGGGTCAGCGCGGTGACCGCCCAGCCGTCGCGGCGCAGGCGGGCGAGCAGCGGTTGCCCGATCTGCCCGCTGGCGCCGAAGATCAGCGCCCGGCGCACGGCAGGCGTTCGCGACCGTTGCGGCCGCGCGCGGGCGGCGTTTCATTCGGCGTTTCATTCGGCGCTTCGACCAGCGCTTCGACCGGCATGGGGCGGACATCGACCATCATCCGCACAGCATACCGAGCGTTGCGGCCGAACCGCCCCAACGGGCGACGCGATACCTTCGGGTAGAATGGCCGGCCGCGACGGCGAACCGGCGTCGCCCACCTCCCCCAACCCCTGAAGCGCTTGATTCCAAAGGGAGATTCCCGAGGAAGTCGCGCAGGCCCCAGGAGCGAGATGCTGGAACTGCTGCTAGCCCTGCCGTTCGTGTTCGCCATCGTGGTGTTGCTGCACCGTTCGGCTTCGCGCCGGACCACCGCCTGGCTGGCCGGCGCCGCCCCGCTGATCGGACTCGGCCTGCTGGCCACCCTGACGCCGGCGGTGCTCGACGGCACCATTCCGCAATCGGTGCACCCTTGGATCCCGCAGCTGGGACTGGCGTTCTCGCTGCGGATGGACGGCCTGGCGTGGATGTTCGCGCTGATGGTGCTGGCGATCGGCGTGCTGGTGGTGATGTACGCCCGCTACTACCTCAGCGCCGAGGAGGATGCGCCGAAGTTCTTCGGCTACCTGCTGCTGTTCATGGGCTCGATGCTGGGCATGGTGATCGCCGGCAACCTGTTGCTGCTGGCGATCTTCTGGGAGCTGACCTCGATCAGCTCGTTCCTGCTGATCGGTTACTGGTCGCGGCAGAACGAGGCGCGCGAGGGCGCGCGCATGGCGCTGACCATCACCGGCGCCGGTGGCCTGGCCCTGCTCGGCGGCGTGATCCTGATCGGCCAGGTGGTCGGCAGCTACGAGCTGGACGCGGTGCTGGCGGCCGGCGACCAGCTGCGCGCCGACCCGATGTATCCGGCGATCCTGGCGCTGGTGCTGGCCGGCATCTTCACCAAGAGCGCGCAGTTCCCGTTCCATTTCTGGCTGCCGCACGCGATGGCGGCGCCGACCCCGGTCTCGGCTTATCTGCACTCGGCGACGATGGTGAAGGCCGGCGTGTTCCTGCTGGCGCGCCTGCACCCGGCCCTGGCCGGCACCGAACTGTTCTTCTACGTGGTCACCAGCATCGGCGCGGCGACCCTGCTGGTCGGCGCCTGGAACGCGATCTTCCAGCACGACCTCAAGGGCCTGCTGGCCTATTCGACGATCTCGCACCTGGGCCTGATCACGATGCTGTTCGGGTTGTCGACGCCGATGGCGGTGGTCGCCGGCCTGTTCCACATCCTCAACCACGCGACCTTCAAGGCCTCGTTGTTCATGGCCGCGGGCATCATCGACCACGAGACCGGCACCCGCGACATGCGCCGGCTCGGCAACCTGCGCCGCTACCTGCCGTTCACCAGCACCCTGGCGATCATCGCCGCGCTGGCGATGGCCGGCATCCCGCTGCTCAACGGCTTCCTGTCGAAGGAGATGTTCTTCGCCCTGGCGCTGGAGATCGAGGGCCACGCCGGGATGCGGATCGCCGCCTCGGTGGTCGCGTTCCTGGCCGGCGTGTTCGGCGTCGCCTACAGCCTGCGCTTCGTCCACGACACCTTCTTCGGCGACGGTCCGCGCGCGGTCGACCGCGAGATCCACGAGCCGCCGCGGTTCATGAAGATCCCGGTCGAGGTGCTGGTGGTGCTGTGCCTGGCGGTCGGCATCGTGCCGGCCTGGACGATCGCGCCGGTGCTGGCGACCGCCGCCCACGGCGTGCTCGGCGATGCGGTGCCCGAGTACAGCCTGGCGATCTGGCACGGCATCAACCTGCCGCTGCTGATGAGCTTCGGCGGCGTGATCGGCGGCGCGCTGCTGTACCTGGGCCTGCGCCGGCTGATCAACCTGCACGCGGTCGCCCGCCACGCGCTGGGCCGCCACCTGTTCCGGGTCAACACCCGCGCCCTGCTGACCAGCGCGCGCCGCTTCACCTTCCACGTCACCGACGGCAGCCTGCAGCGTTCGCTGTGGTGGGTGCTGATCGCCCTGATCGCGATCGCCGGCCTGCCGACCCTCGCCGCCCTCGCCGACGGCGTCGGCGCCAGCCAGCCGATGCCGGTGCTGGGCTGGGCGGTGTGGCTGGTCGCGATCGCCGCGACCGTCGGGACCGTGCTGCTGCATCGCCAGCGCCTGCTGGCGCTGCTGGTCATCGGCGCGGTCGGGCTGGCGGTCAGCCTGATCTTCGTGCTGATGTCGGCGCCCGACCTGGCCCTGACCCAGTTGCTGGTGGAGATGGTCACGATCGCGCTGATGCTGCTGGCGCTGAACTACCTGCCGCAGGAATCGCAGCGCACCGACGATGCCGCCCGCCGCTGGCGCGACGGCGCGATCGCGCTGGTGGTCGGCGCCGGCATCGGCGCGCTGGCCTACGCGATGATGACCCGCCCGCTGGACACCGTCGCCACCGAACTGCTGGCCCGCTCGCTGCCGGAGGGCTACGGCCGCAACGTGGTCAACGTGATCCTGGTCGACTTCCGCGGCTTCGACACCTTCGGCGAGATCACCGTGTTCGGCATCGCCGGCCTGGTCGTGCACGCGCTGCTGCGGCGCGCGCGGATCGCCGCCGACGAGGTCGTGCCCGGCGTCGCCGGTCCGCTGCCGATGCCGTCCAACCTCAGCCATCTGCTGTTCCCGCTGGCGCTGGCGGTATCGGCCTACCTGTTCCTGCGCGGCCACAACGCGCCCGGCGGCGGCTTCATCGCCGGCCTGGTGCTGGCGGTGCCGCTGTTGCTGCAGTACGTACTGCTGGGCTCGCAGTACGTCGAGTCGCGGCTTGGCTTCAACTACGTGCGCTGCATCGGGATCGGCCTGCTGATCGCCGCCGCGACCGGGCTGGCGCCGATGCTGCTGGGCTACCCGTTCCTGACCAGCGGCCACGTCGAGCCGCAGTTGCCGCTGATCGGCACGGTGCCGCTGGCCAGCGCGATCGGTTTCGACACCGGCGTGTACCTGGTCGTGTTCGGCGGCGCGATGCTGATCCTGTCGATGATGGGCACGGTCAATCCGCCGCGCCCACCGGTCCGGCGCGCCCAGCCGGCGCCGGATTCACCCGCCACCACAGGGGAGGACGCCTGATGGAACTCGCCCTCGCCAGCCTGATCGGCCTGCTGAGCGCCGCCGGGGTCTACCTGCTGCTGCGCGCGCGCAGCTTCGACGTGATCCTCGGCCTGACCCTGTTGTCGTACGCGACCAATCTGCTGATCTTCTCCTCGGGTCGGCTGGTGATCGGCAAGCCGCCGGTGCTGCAGGTCGATGAGGCCGGCAAGGCGATCGCGCCGACCCTGGCCCACTACACCGACCCGCTGCCGCAGGCGCTGGTGCTGACCGCGATCGTGATCGCCTTCGCGATGACCGCGGTGACCATCGTGATCGCGATGCGCAGCCGTTCCGACAACGGCAGCGACCACGTCGATGCCGGCGGCGAGGGCATGCCGTGATCGCAGCGATCGATACCGCCGGAACCCTCACCACCCTCGGCGCCCACCTGCCGGTCCTGCCGATCCTGCTGCCGCTGCTGTTCGGCGCGGTGCTGCTGCTGGCCGAGCGTCGCGGCATCGCCGTGCAGCGCGCGGTGTCGGCGCTGGCGATGGCGGTGCTGACCCTGGTCGCCATCGCCCTGGTGCGCGCCGCCGACGCCGATACGATCTCGATGTACCTGGTCGGCGACTGGCCGGCGCGACTGGGCATCGCCCTGGTCGCCGACCGCACCAGCGCGCTACTGGTGCTGACCACGACCCTGCTCGCCGGCGCCTGCCTGCTGTACGCCTGCGCCGGCTGGGACCGCCGCGCGATCCACTTCCACGCGCTGTTCCAGTTGCAGCTGGCCGGCCTCAACGGCGCCTTCCTGACCGGCGACCTGTTCAACCTGTTCGTGTTCTTCGAGGTGATGCTGATCGCCTCCTACGGCCTGCTGCTCAGCGGCGGTCGCGGTCCACGGATGCGCGCCGGCCTGCACTACGTGGTGCTCAACATCACCGCCTCGACCCTGTTCCTGATCGCTCTGGGCCTGCTGTACGGCCTGCTGGGCAGCCTCAACATGGCCGAACTCGCCCAACGCGTCGGCCAGGCCGACCCGTCCAGCCTGGCGCTGATCCGCGCCGCCTCCGGCGTCCTGCTGGTGGTGTTCTGCGCCAAGGCCGCGCTGGTGCCGCTGTACCTGTGGCTGCCCAACGCCTACTCGCGCGCGCCGGCACCGGTGGCCGCGCTGTTCGCGGTGATGACCAAGGTCGGCGTCTACGCGGTGCTGCGGGTCTACAGCCTGGTGTTCGGCAGCGAGGCCGGCGCGCTCGCCGGCTGGGCCTGGGAATGGCTGCTGCCGGCCGGCCTGCTGACCCTGGTGCTGGCGACGCTCGGCGCGCTGGCGAGCAAATCGCTGCGGATGCTGGTCGCGTTCCTGGTGATCGCCTCGGCGGCCACCCTGTTCATCGCGATCTCGCTGAACACCGCCGGGTCGATCGCCGCCGGCCTGTACTACCTGGTCCACAGCACCTTCGTCGCCGGCGCGCTGTTCCTGGTGGTCGACCTGATCCGCCGCCAGCGCGGGGCGATCGGCGACAACCTCGACGTCGCCGGCCCGTTGCGCCACAACGCCATGCTCGGCCTGCTGTTCGCGACCGCCGCGATCTCGGTGTCCGGCATGCCGCCACTGTCGGGCTTCCTCGGCAAGGTGATGCTGCTCGACGCGGTGCCCGCCGATGCGGTGGCCTGGGTGTGGTCGGTGGTGCTGGCGACGAGCCTGCTGACCGTGGTCGCGCTGGCGCGCACCGCCAGCCAGACCTTCTGGCGCGCGCAGCCGTGGCCGGACACCACCCCGGTCCCGGCGCCGCCGTCGCGCGCGCAGGTGGCGGCGGTCGTCCTGCTGCTGGCCTACGGCATCGGCATGACCGTGTTCGGCGGTCCGCTGATGCGCTACACCGATGCCGCGGCCGGACAACTGCTGGCGCCGGCCGACTACATCCACGCGGCGCATGCCACCGCGCCGCAGCTGCGGGAGCCTTCGCCATGAGACGCCTGCTGACCTCGCCGCCGTTGAGCCTGGCGGTACTGCTGCTGTGGCTGCTTCTGGTCGCCGACTTCTCGCCCGGCCAGCTGGCGATCGGCATCATCCTCGCCCTGCTGCTGCCGTGGCTGGCCGGCATGCTCGAACCCGAGCGCGCCAGTTTCGGCCGCACGATCGCGCTGCTGGCGCTGACCCGGCGGGTGTTGTGGGACATGCTGCTGTCGAACATCGAGGTCGCCCGCCGCATCCTCGGCCCGGAGCGCGTGCTGACCCCGGGCTTCGTCTGGATTCCGCTGGAACTGACCAACATCCACGGCATCACCGCGCTGGCCAGCATCATCACCCTGACCCCCGGCACGGTCTCGGCCGAGCTGACCGGGGATCGCCGCTTCCTGCTGGTGCACTGCTTCAACCTGAAGGACGCCGACGCCCAGGTCGCCGAGATCAAGGCACGCTACGAGTCGCTGCTGAAGGAGATCTTCCCGTGACCGTCATCGATCACGCGCTGACCGCCTCGCTGTACATGGTCGCCCTGGCCATGTTGTTCAGCCTGTACCGCCTGCTGGCCGGGCCGTCGGTGCCCGACCGCATCCTCGCCCTGGACACCCTCTACATCAACACCATCGCCGCCCTGATCCTGTTCGGCATGCAGTTGCGCTCGTCGATCTACTTCGAGGCCGCGCTGGTGATCGCGATGCTGGGCTTCGTCGGCACGGTGATGCTCAGCAAGTACGTGCTGCGCCGGGATATCGTCGAATGAACGCCGCGCTGGAATACCTGCTCGCCGCGCTGCTGCTGATCGGCAGCGGCTTCGTGCTGGTCGGCTCGCTCGGCCTGGTCAAGCTGTCGGACTTCTTCAAGCGCCTGCACGGGCCGACCAAGGCGACCACGCTCGGGGTCGGCTGCATCCTGCTGGCCTCGATCGGCTACCACGCCTGGATCGGCGACGGTCTGGGCCTGCGCGAGATCCTGGTCACCCTGTTCCTGTTCATCACCGCTCCGGTCAGCGCCCACCTGATGTCGCTGGCGGCGCTGAAGATCGGCCTGCAGCGGCGCCCCCCGCGCCCCGACGCGGAAACCGGCGGCGTCTCCGGGCGGGAGCCGGACGAAGCCGGCCACTGACCGCCCGGGCCGCGGGCCCGAAGCTGAACTGGCTGCCCATTTCGGCGCAGCCGGAGCGGCCGATCCGGCGAAAATGCGCTCCGGGCACAGTAGCATTACCGGTTTGCAAGCCAATCCGGACGGAAAATCATGACCCGATCCATTGCGAGTCTTTACGTCGCCTGCCTGCTGGCGTTCGCGCCGGCCGCCTTGGCGGGCGACTCGCAGGACGCCAACAGCAAGGACATCCTCGGCTGGATCGAATGGGTCGACATCGGCCGCGGGCCGCTGCGACTCAAGGCCAAGCTGGATACTGGCGCCACCACCTCCTCGCTGACCGCCGAGGACATCGAGGTGTTCAAGAAGGATGGCAAGCGCCACGTCCGCTTCGTGGTCCGCGACGTCGACCACGACGTCGAGGAGTCGTTCGAGTCGCGCCTGGTCCGCTACGTCCGCATCCGCCGCCACGACGAGTCGACCCAGCGGCGGCCGGTGATCGAGCTGGGCATGTGCCTGGGCTCGGTCTACCGCAGGCAGGAGTTCACCCTGGTCGACCGCAGTTCGTTCGTGTACCCGGTGCTGGTCGGCCGCAACTTCATGGCCGGCCATGTCGTCGTCGACCCCGGCGAGACCTTCATCCAGCGGCCATCGTGCCGGCGCCAGGGAATGCTGAGTCCCGACGCCGCTGACGCGGTCGGCCCGGAAGCGGCATGAATCGCTGGCACCTCAGGATCCTCGCCACCCTGCTGGCGGCGACCGCCATCGGGCTGATCGCCTACAAGGCCCGCGTGCTGGGGTATCCGCTGGTACCGGCCGAGGAGGTGGAGAGCTGGGTGGTGGAAGCGCGCCTGGGCTTCGAGCCCGACGGCCGTGCGATCAAGGCCGAACTCGCGATCCCGGCCAACCCACCGGGCTTCCTGATCCTCGACGAGAACTTCGTCTCGCGCGGCTACGGCGTGCAGACCGAGGAGCGCGAGGACAACCGGCTGGCGCTGTGGAGCATCCGCCGAGCGTCCGGCCAGCAGGCGCTGTACTACCGCGCGACCCTGTCCGGACACCAGAGCGAGACCGTGGACGAGGCGGTTCCGGCGCTGGACCAGGCACCGGAGTACGGCGAGCTCGAGGGGGCCGCGGTCGAGGCCATCCTCGACGAGGTCCGCAGCAAGTCCGCCGACATCGCGACCTTCTCATCGCTGCTGGTGAAGATGCTCGCCGGCCCCGCCCCCAACGAGAACGTGCAGCTGTTGCTGCCCCAGCCGGCGACCCGCGAACAGCTGACCCGGACCTCGATCCATGTCCTGGCCGGCGCCCACATCCCGGCGCGGATGGTCTGGGGCATCCATCTGGCCGAAGGCATCCGCGACCCGGTTCCCGAGCCCTGGCTGGAGGTCAACAACGGCGAGCGCTGGATCGCGATCAACCCCGCCGACGCCAGTCACGGCTACCCGTCCGACTTCCTGATCTGGTGGTACGGCGACGCGCCGCTGTTCACGGTCGAGAACGCGCGCCATCCCGAGCTCAAGTTCTCGGTCACCCGCAGCCTTGAGCCGGCCCTGGAGATGGTCGGCCGGCAGACCGAGCTGGTCGGCTCGCCGGTCAGCGCCTATTCGCTGTCGAACCTGCCGGTGCACGTGCAGAACGTCTACCGCTCGCTGCTGCTGGTGCCGATCGGCATCCTGCTGATCGTGATCCTGCGCAACGTGGTCGGCATCCGCACCTTCGGCACCTTCATGCCGGTGCTGATCTCGCTGGCGTTCCGCGAAACCGACCTGGCCTCCGGCGTGCTGCTGTTCTCGGTGATCGTGACCCTGGGCCTGGCGGTGCGGTTCTATCTCGAACACCTCAAGCTGCTGCTGGTGCCGCGACTGGCGGTGGTGGTGATCGTGGTGATCATGCTGATGCTGCTGGTCAGCATGCTGGCGCACCGGCTCGAGTTCGACGTCGGACTGTCGGTGGCGCTGTTCCCGATGGTGATCATGGCGATGACCATCGAGCGCATCTCGATCGTCTGGGAGGAGCACGGCCCGGCCGATGCGATCACCCAGGCGATCGGCAGCCTGGCGGTGGCGATCGCCTGCTATCTGGCGATGTACAACGCACGGGTCGAGTACTTCGTGTTCGTGTTCCCCGAGGTGCTGCTGCTGGTGCTGGCGGTCGCGCTGATGATGGGCCGCTACACCGGCTACCGTCTCAGCGAGCTGCTGCGCTTCCGCGCGCTCGCCCAGGGGGCGCGGCGATGAGGTGGTTCGCCTGGCCCGGTGAGCTGCGCCGTGCCGGCGTGCTGAGCATGAACGCGCGCAACGCGCTGTACATCGCCGAGCGCAATCCGCGCCGGCTGTACCCGCGGGTGGACGACAAGCTGCTCACCAAGCAGCTCGCGCTGGACGCCGGAATGGCGGTGCCCGACCTCTACGGCGTGGTCTCGACCTACCACGACGCGCGCCGCTTCGAGCGCCTGCTGGAGGGACGCGAGGACTTCGTCATCAAGCCCGCCCGCGGCGCCGGCGGCGACGGCATCGTGGTGGTGGCCGGACGCCTTGGCGACGGCTATCTGAAGATCAACGGCGCGCGGATGGCGCGCGAGGACATCGTCTACCACCTGGGCAACATCCTGTCCGGGATGTACAGCTTCGGCGGGCGCCCCGACCGCGCGATGATCGAATACCGGGTGCGGCCGGACTCGGTGTTCAACGCGATCTCGCACCTGGGCGTGCCCGACGTGCGGGTGATCGTGCAGCGCGGCTTCCCGGTGCTGGCGATGCTGCGACTGCCCACGCGCGCCTCCGGCGGCAAGGCCAACCTGCACCAGGGCGCGGTCGGCACCGGTATCGACATCGCCACCGGGCTGACCACGCACGGGGTCTGGCACGGCCATCCGGTCGACAAGCATCCCGACAGCCTGGAACCGCTGGAAGGGGTGGAGATTCCGGGCTGGGACCGGATCCTCGAACTGTCCGCACGCGGCTACGAGCTGACCGGCCTGGGCTACCTCGGCGTCGACATCGTGATCGACCGAGAGCAGGGACCGCTGATCCTGGAGCTCAACGCCCGCCCCGGCCTGGCCATCCAGGTCGCCAACCGCCGTGGCCTGCGCGCGCGGCTGGAGCAGATCGACCGCGAGGCGGACCGCGACATGGAAGCGACCGCTCGCGCCGCCTTCGTGCGCGAACGGTTCGCCAGCGCGCGATAGCCCCTCGCCGGCGCCTGCTCAGCCGTACAGGAACAGCAGCTCCAGACCGACCCAGCCGGCGCAGGCGGCCAGCAGCACGCCGCCCTCGCCGCGGCTGATGCGCAGATCGCCGCGCAGCATCGGCACCAGCATCAACGCGACCAGCAGCGCCGCCGGCAGCTCGAAGCGGACGAACGATGCGGCGATCGGCAACGGCTGCCACAGCGCCATCGCACCGACCACCACGAGCAGGTTGAACAGGCTGGAGCCGATCACATGTCCGGCGACCATGTCGCCCTGCCCACGCCGCGCGGCCGCGATCGCCGCGGCCACCTCCGGCAGCGCCGTGGCGATCGCCACCGGCAGCAGGCCGGTCAACAGCGGGGTCATGCCCATCGCCGCGCCCAGCGCCAGTGCGTTGTCGACCACCAGCCCGGCACCGTAGTAAAGCAGCGCCGCGGCCACCGCGAAGCGCAGCAGGTTCAGCCCCAGCGCGGTCCGGGTCTGCGCGTAGGCGGCGATCGCGTCCTGCACCTCGGGCGCCTCGTTGCGGGTGCGCGCCAGCGCGAACGCCAGCACCGCGACGAAGGCCGCCAGCAGCCCCGCCCCCTCGATCCGGCCGAGACCGCCGTCCAGCGACAGCCCGATCACCGCCAGCGTGCCCAGCAGCAACAGCAGCAGCAGCGGCGACAGCGCGCGCCAACGCACCAGCAGCGGCGCCGCGACCGCGGCCGCGCCCAGGGTCAGACCGAAGTTGACGATATTGCTGCCGACCGCGTTGCCCAGCGCCAGCGCCTGCTGGCCGTCGACCACGGCCCGGAGATTGACCGCCAGTTCCGGCAGCGAGGTGCCGAACGCCACCAGCACCAG
Source organism: Marilutibacter maris (assembly GCF_006546735.2). Classification (GTDB taxonomy): domain Bacteria; phylum Pseudomonadota; class Gammaproteobacteria; order Xanthomonadales; family Xanthomonadaceae; genus Marilutibacter; species Marilutibacter maris. Next base: position 10,523 of record NZ_VICD02000321.1, read on the forward strand.
TCCGGCCACGAACGGCGAGGCGCCGATCCGCTGGGCCAGGCCGGAGGCGCCCTTGACGATCGAATCGCCGCCCAGCGCCAGCAGCACCAGGCCGAGCACGAACCACAGGATGGTTGCGGACATCTGACGCTCCCCTACGCAGTCGGTCGGCGCGGGCCGGGCCTGACGGCGCCCCCGCGTCGATCCATTCTAGCCACGATGCCGCGACGGCGAGCGTCCGTGCCTGCGGCCGCTCAGGAGCAACCTTCCACGTAGTCGACCTGCGGCGCGCGGCCTGCGCGCCAGGCGCTGACCCGGCCATCGGCGTCGACGACGAACACCAGTACGCCGTCGCCGCCGCCGGCATCGCCCGCGCCCAGGCCGGTCACCCGCAGGTACTGCCCGCCCTCGACGTACTTGTGCGGCATCGCCTCGTAGCGGCCGGCGTAGAGCGCGCGGATCGCATCGCCCTGCACGCCCACGCGGCCGCCGCCCGGCGCCTCGATGTCCGGGTCGGAGACGTCGTAACGCACGAATCGGTCGTCTTCGAGCATGAACGCCGGACTCTCCCCGCCGCTGCCGGCGCGCAGGTAGTGGCAGTTGCTGCCCTCGGCCGGTTCGCCGATCGCGGCCAGCGCGGGTTGCTCCGTCCAGGCCGCGCGCATCTGCTCGGCGGTCATGCCGATGCGCAGCGGCCCGTACCCGTCCACCCGGGCCGGACCGGTCTCGCGCGACGGCGGCGGCTGCAGGCCCGACGCGGTGGCCGGAGGCACGTCCTCGGCCGGCTGGTCGTCGAGCGCCAGCGTCTGTTGCGGCGCGCCATCATCGTCATCGCCGGGAACCGGCGCGGCGGCGTCGGCGCTCGCCGCCGGCGCATCCGTCGCGTCAACGATCGCGTCCGCATCTCCGCCATCGTCGTGACGCTGGCAGCCGACCAGCAGGACCGCCGCCGCCAGCATCGCCGCCAGCGCGGCCGCAGGCACCGCCGGGCGCGCGCCCACGGGCAACGGATACGGTGCGTTCGACTGGGACCGGAGCATCCCGGTCTGCGCAGGTGTTCTCATGGGCGCTCTCATGGCTTGACGGACGGACAAGGGGCACAGACTAGCGGCTCCCCATGTGCAGCCGGCGCGAACGAGGTGGCGGCGACCCGCCCCCGGACACGAGGAACACGTCACGGATTCCAGCGATTCCTGTGCCGCATCGCACGCGGGGAACGCGAATGTAATCGCGTTTTAACCTGCCGTCACTAGCCTCTGGCGCGCACTCAGCGGGGGCCTGCGATGCTGCTGCACAAGACGCCTAAAGCCCATGCCGCCCTGACCGGCCATTCGGCCCGGCTCAGTACCGTGGAACGGCGCGCGCTGATCATCAGCAACGGCCAGCGCGATCTGGACGAGATCGTCGGCCTGCTCGGCGGCGATGCCCGCGCTGCGGTCGAACGGCTGCTGCGCGAGGACTATCTGGTCGCGAACCGGCGCCCGCGCTCGCCCCTGGATGCGGCGGCATCGATGCCGAAGGGCGCGCCGCAGGCCCCCGCTCGCCTGCCGCACGACACGCCGGCCCCGGCCTTCGGTGCGACCGCCACACCCTCGCCCGCAGCGGCCACGCAACAGTCCCTGCGCAGCGCCCCCCGGCGCTCGCTGGCCGCGTCGAAGATGTACGTGATCGGCCTGTTGCAACTGCTGCGCAACGCCGATGCCGCGGCCCTGGCCGCCACCCTGCAGGCAAGCCGCGACCCGGACGGGACGGTCGCCGGCATGCTCGACGCGCTGCGCCACATCCATGCCACCTGCAACCCGTCCTATACCCACCGGGTCGCCGATCGCCTGACCGAGATCCTGCCCGAATCCCACCTGCTGGCGCTGCATGCCGAGCGCGCCCGCTGGTCGCGGGCCTGAGGCCCCCGGCACGTCCGCCAGCGGACGGTCAGCGCAGCGGCGTGAAGTGCTTCTTCAGGCCGGCCCAGCAGGCCTGGTAGTCGCGCTGGCGATGCCCGGCCTCGACCGCCTGCGGGGTCGGCCGCAGCACCGCGCGGGTCTCGAACATGAAGGCCATGGTGTCGACGATCACGTCCGCCTGCGACAGGTCGGCGCTGCTGGCCTTCTCGAAGGTCGCCGCATCCGGGCCGTGCCCGCTCATCGAGTTGTGCAGCGACGCACCGCCGGGCACGAAGCCCTCGGCCTTGGCGTCGTAGGCGCCGTGCACCAGGCCCATGAACTCGCTGGCGATGTTGCGGTGGAACCACGGCGGCCGGAAGGTGTCCTGCGCGACCAGCCAGCGCGGCGGGAAGATCACGAAGTCGAGATTGCTGGTGCCCGGGGTATCGCTGGCCGAGTGCAGGACCAGGAAGATGCTGGGGTCCGGATGGTCGTAGCTGATCGAACCGATCGTGTTGAAGCGGCGCAGATCGTATTTGTATGGCGCGTAGTTGCCGTGCCAGCCGACCACGTCCAGCGGCGAATGTCCGATCGGCGCCCGCCACAGGTGGCCCTGGAACTTGGCGATCAGCTCGAAGTTGCCCTGCACGTCCTCGTAGGCCGCGTTCGGAGTCAGGAAGTCGCGCGGATTGGCCAAGCCATTGCTGCCGATCGGTCCCAGGTCGGGCAGGCGCAGCAGCGCGCCGAAGTTCTCGCACACGTAGCCGCGCGCCTCGCCGTCGGGCAGCGACACCGCGAAGCGGATGCCGCGCGGGATTACCGCGATCTCCTGCGGCTCGATCTCGATCATGCCCAGCTCGGTGGCGACGCGCAGGCGCCCCGACTGCGGCACGATCAGCAGCTCGCCATCGGCGTCGTAGAACCAGCGCCCGTCCATGTCGCGATTGGCCGCGTACAGATGGATGCCGACACCATGCTGGCCCGCCGGCGAACCGTTGCCGGCCATGGTGAACAGACCGTCGACGAAATCGGTCGGCGACGACGGCATCGGCAGCGGACTCCAGCGCATCTGGTCGGGACTGACCGGGCCGTCACCGAAGTCGTTGTGGAAGGTGCCGATATCGATCCGCTCGAACGCGCCGTGCATCGCCGCCGGACGGATCCGGTACAGCCAGCTGCGGCGGTTCTCGGCGCGTGGCGCGGTGAAGGCGGTACCGGACAGCTGCTCCGCGTACAGACCGTGCGCGACCCGCTGCGGCGAGTTGCGTCCGACCGGCAGGGTGCCGGCGACCGCCTCGCTCGCGAACTCGTTGCCGAAACCGGATTGGTAACCGTTCGATTCCATGCGCGTCCCGCCTCGATCCGGGAACAGGGTTGATGTAGGAGCGGCGTGAGCCGCGATCGACCTGTCTCGCGGCTCACGCCGCTCCTACGGGAACATGCAACGACAGGGCCCGGCCTGCCTGGGACGGGCCCCGCGGCGAAGGGACGTTACAGCACGCCGCGCTTCATCTGGTCGCGCTCGATCGACTCGAACAGGGCCTGGAAGTTGCCCTCGCCGAAGCCCTCGTTGCCCTTGCGCTGGATGATCTCGAAGAAGATCGGTCCGATCGCGTTCTGGGTGAAGATCTGCAGCAGCTTGCGCTGCTTGGTCTCCGGATCGGCGTCGATCAGGATCTTGTTCTTCTGCAGCCGCGGCACGTCCTCGCCGTGGTCCGGAATGCGCTGGTCGATCACCTCGAAGTAGGTGTCCGGGGTGTCCAGGAACTCGACGCCGGCCGCGCGCATCGCCTCGACGGTGTCGTAGATGTTGTCGGTGAAGCAGGCGATGTGCTGGATGCCCTCGCCCTTGTAGGCGTCGAGGTACTCGTTGATCTGCGACTTCGGATCGCTGGACTCGTTGAGCGGAATCCGCACGATGCCGTCCGGCGCGGTCATCGCCTTCGACACCAGGCCGGTCTTGGCGCCCTTGATGTCGAAGTAGCGGATCTCGCGGAAGTTGAACAGCTTCTCGTAGTAGTCCGACCACTTGGCCATGTTGCCGAAGTACAGGTTGTGGGTCAGGTGGTCGATGAAGGTCAGACCGAAGCCGGCCGGATTGGCGTCGGCGCCCTCGATCGCGGCATAGTCGTCGCCATAGACGCTGCCGGCGTCGCCGTACTTGTCGACCAGGTACAGCATGCAGTCGCCGATGCCCTTGACCACCGGCGCCTCGACCGCCTTGCTGTCGGCCTTGTCGGTCACCGCCTCGCCGCCGTTGCTGACCACGGTGTCGAACACCTTGCCGGCCGATTCCTTGAAGCGGATCGCGAAGCCGCAGGCGCACGGGCCGTGCTTGGCGGCGAAGTCCGCGGCGAAGCTGTCCGGGTCCTCGTTGACCAGGAAGTTGACACCGCCCTGCCGATACACCGTAATCGGACGGCGCTTGTGGCGCAGCACGGCGGTGAAGCCGAGCTTGCGGAAGTAGTCGTGCAGGGCCTCGCCCTGTCCGGCCGGCGCGGCGAATTCGACGAACTCGAAGCCGTCGATGCCGAGCGGATTCTCGAACGTGGTGACCTGCATGCCAAGGTTGGGCTGGACGCTCATGGGGGACTCCTGGTGTCTGCTGGGGGCAGGGTCTGCCCTGGGGATGGAGAGGAACCGCCACCAACGACACGGACGGCGACGATCCACATCCCCGCTTTATAGTTTCAAATGAAACCATACGCAAGGCCATCGTACGAGATGAACAGCTCCAAGCCGACCGCCAATCCGCCCACGGGCAAGGCTCCACAAGCCCCGGCCCATGCCCAGCTCGATCTCGAGCATTTCCTGCCGTACCGCCTGTCGGTGCTGTCGAACCGGGTCAGCTCGGCGATCGCGGGCGTCTATTCGGAGCGGTTCGCGCTGGGCATCACCGAATGGCGGGTGATGGCCGTGCTCGGCCGCTACCCGGACCTGTCCGCCAACGAGGTCGCCCAACGCACCGCGATGGACAAGGTCGCGGTCAGCCGCGCGGTCGCGCGCCTGGTCGAGGCCGGGCGCCTGGTCCGCGAGATGCACGACGACGACCGCCGCCGCTCGGTGCTGAGCCTCAGCGAGGACGGCTACCGGATCTACGATGAGGTCGCGCCGCTGGCACTGGACTTCGAACGGCGCCTGCTCGGCGGGATCAGCGAGGCCGAGCGCGCGGTGCTGTTCAACCTGCTCGACCGGCTCGACGAACTGGAACTGCAGGCCGAGGCCGAGGCCGCCGGCGGCTGAGACAGCGCGGCTTGCCCATGGTCGGCGGCGCCCCCAGATCGGGAGCCGTCGCCATCGCACAGACCGCTTCCATGTCCGACGCCCCCACGCACACCGCCGACCTGGCCGGGATCAACCACAAGATCGTCGCCGACGGCGAAAGCCTCCCCGCAGTCAGACTCAAGGACGGCAGCACGGTGCAGACCGGCACCGTCGCCACGATGCTGCACAACATCGGCCTGTACAACGCCGGCGAACGCGGCGAGGTCGAGCGCCAGCTCGAACTGGCGGTGCCGACCCTGATCAAGGTCGGCCTGTTCGAACTGTTCCCGCCGGACGAATGGCTGGCCGGCGACAACCCCGGCCGCCGCTTCGTCGGACTGAAGGCCCGGGCCCTGCTCGACGGCGACTGAGCCGCAACACGACACTTCCCGATTCGCATCCCCACAACGGACGACGGCGACCCGAGGGCCGCCGTCGCCGGGTTCGATGACGGTCAGGCCGTCACTTCACGCCGTGCATCAACTTGTTGATCAGCGGCGCGATCACGAACAGCAGTACGCCGGCACCCGCCAGCGCCCAGAAGCCGAACGTGTAGCCGGCATGCGCCGACTCGACCGTCATGCCGCCGGAACCGCTGACGCGCCCGGCGAAAATGCCGGCCAGATTGTTTCCGATCGCGATCGACAGGAACCAGCAGCCCATCGCCATGCCCGCCAGACGGTGCGGCGCCAGCTTGGTGGTCATCGACAGGCCTATCGGCGACAGGCACAGCTCGCCCACCGACTGGATCACGTAGACCATGAACAGCGTCCAGAACGGGATCTTGCCGTTGCCGTCGACCATGCTCGACAGCGCGACCATCAGCAGCAGGAAGGCCAAGCCGTTGAAGAACAAGCCGAGGCCGAACTTGCGCGGGATCGACGGGTTGGCCTTGCCCATCTTCACCCACATCCACGCCATGATCGGCGCGAAGGTGATGATCGCGACCGAGTTCACCGACTGGAACCACTCCAGCGGGAAGGTCCAGTCGCCGAACTCGCGGTTGACGATCTTGTCGGCGAGGAAGGTGAACGAACTGCCGGCCTGTTCGAAGAACATCCAGAACAGCACGTTGAACACGAAGATAATCAGCAACGCGGCGACCTTGTCGCGTGCCACATGCCCCTCACGGAACCCCTCGGCCAGCAACATCACCGCCGGCACGATGAACAAGGCCATCAGGATGTACTGCAAATAGGTCGCATCGATCGTGAGCAGGGTATAGAACAGCGGAATGCCGACGACCGCGCCCAGGCCGATGACCATCGCGATCCGGCTGAGACCTTCCTGCCCTGCCGGCGGCAGACCGATGCCCTTGAGCTGGCTGCGGCCAAACCAGAACCAGACCAGGCTCAGCAGCATGCCGATACCGGCCGAGATGAACACCCACTGGTAGTGCGGGGCCTCTTCGGTACCGAAGATCTGCTTGGCGAGAATGCCGGTAATCACCGGCGCGATCATCGCGCCGATATTGATGCCCATGTAGAAGATGGTGAAGCCCGAATCGCGGCGCGCGTCGCCGGTCGCATAGAGCTTGCCGACCATGGTCGAGATGATCGGCTTGAACAAGCCGTTGCCTACGATGATCGTCGCCAGACCGAGGTTGAACAGGCTCTGGGAGGGGGAGGTCAGCATGAACAGGCCCACGGCCATGAACACCGCACCGACCAGGATCGAACGTTGGAAGCCGATCAGCTTGTCGGCGACGTAACCGCCGAAGATCGCACCTGCGTACACCAGGGCCAGATAGGCACCGTACAACTCGCTCGCGGGCTTTTCTCCGGAAGGATCGCCAGCGTGGAACTGGGCCACGATGTACAGCACCATCGCCCAACGGATGCCGTAGAACGCGAAGCGTTCCCAGAACTCCGACATGAACAGCATCCACAAGGGCTTGGGATGCCCCATGATCTGCTTGAATTCCGGAATGGCGGCTCCCTGCCCCGGCGTTTGCGATGCGGTTCCGCTCATGCGGTCTCCCCCGTAAGAAAGTCTTTCTTAAGAATTATGAATGCGCCCGCGCTGGACACACGGGACGGGCGAGGATTACCGACGCCGCGGCCCCGCGTCAAACCAGCGGCGTATTGCTGCAACGCAACAAAAGCCCGGGCGGGGACCGCTCACCCGGCCGGATAGACGTAGCTCGCCCCGACCCCCAACGGCAGCCCCAGCGCCCAGAAGGCGAGCAGGAACGCCGTCCACAACACCAGCAGGGCGATCGAATACGGCAGCATCAGCGCGATCAGGGTGCCGATTCCGCTGGATTTCACGTATTTCTGGCAGAACACCACGATCAGCGGGAAGTACGGCATCAGCGGGGTAATGATGTTGGTGCTGGAGTCGCCGACGCGATAGGCGGCCTGGGTCAGGTCCGGCGATACCCCCAGTTGCATCAGCATCGGCACCATCACCGCGCCGATCAGCGCCCACTTGGCCGAGGCCGACCCGACCATCAGGTTGACGAAGCCCGACAGCAGGACGATGCCGGCCAGGGTCATCCCCATCGGCAGGTTCATCGCCTGCAGCAGGCTCGCGCCCTCGATCGCCAGCAGCGCGCCGAGGTTGCTCTGGCCGAAGGCATAGATGAACTGCGCGCAGAAGAAGGCCATCACCACGTAATAGCCCATCCCGCTCATCGCCTTGCTCATGCCCTTGATGATGTCGCGGTGCGAGCCGGCGCTGCCGGACACGTAGCCGTAGACGACGCCGGGAATCAGGAAGAACACGAAGATCAGGCCGACGATCGAGCGCATCAGCGGAGCCGCCGCGGTCAGCAGCGGATTCACCCCCGACAACACCTGGTCCGCCGGCGCCGCCCACGGCGTTCCCGGCAGCAGCAGGGTCGCCACGAACAGCATGATCGCCAGCACCGTCGCGACCAGCGCGGCAATCAGGCCACGGACCTCGGCGGCGGCCAGCGGCTCCATCTTCGGCATGTCGGCGGGGTCGCCATCGACCTGGGTGCCGCGCAGGCGCGGTTCGATCACCCGGTCGGTCAGGAACCAGCCGACCGCGACCACCAGGAAGGTCGACGCGGTGGTGAACACGTAGTTGTTGAGCGGGTTGATCTGGACCGAGGCATCGGTGATGTGCGCGGCCGCCTGGGTCAGCCCGGCCAGCAACGGGTCCAGGCTGGAAGGCACGAACATCGTCGCCGAGAAGCCGCCCGACACGCCGGCGAAGGCGGCGGCGACGCCGGCCAGCGGGTGGCGCCCGGCGGCGTAGAAGATCACCGCGCCCAGCGGGATCACCAGCACGTAGCCGGCGTCCACCGCGACATGGCTGAGCACGCCGACCGCGATCAGCATCGGCGTCAGCAGCACGCGCGGGGTGACCGTCAGGATCGCCCGCAACGCCGCGCTGATGAAGCCGGTGTGCTCGGCCACCCCCAGTCCCAGCATCGCCACCAGCACCACGCCCAGCGGCGGGAAGTTGACGAAGGTCGGCACCATCTGCGCCATGAACTCGACCAGCGCATCGCCACCGAGCATGTTGCGGATCTGGATCGGCTCGCCGCTGCGCGGGTCGATCGCGCCGAAGCTGACCTGGGACAGCAGCGCCGAAGCGACCCAGACCGCCAGCATCAGCAACAGGAACAGCATCGCCGGGTCCGGCAGCCGGTTGCCGACGCGTTCGACCGCATCGAGGAAACGGGTGACGATGCCGCGGGGCGTCGGGGTGGCGGTCGGCTCGGGCATGGAAGCTCCTGGCTGGATGGATCGGACCCGCGCTCGACACGCCGGGCGGGCCGATCCTAGCAGCTGGCGGCCTCAGCTCCGGTCGGGCGCGGCCTCTCCGCCGCCATATCCGGCCGACGGCGAGATCGAGGTGCGCACGTCGAACAGTTCGGGGAAGAAGGTCAGCTCCAGCGCCTGCTTGAGGAAGCCCACCCCGCTGGAACCGCCGGTGCCTCGCTTGAAACCGATGACCCGCATCACCGTGCGCATGTGGCGGAAGCGCCACAGCTGGAACTGGCTTTCCAGGTCGACCAGGTCCTCGCACAGCGCGTATTCGCGCCAGTAACGGTCGGTGTCCTCGTAGATGCCCTCGAATACCCGCACCAGCGCCGGGTCGTGCACGTGGGTGTGGCGCCAGTCGCGCTGCAGGTGGGCGTCCGGCACCGCGTGGCCGAAACGCGCCAGATAGATCAGGAACTCGTCGTACAGGCTCGGCGCCAGCAGCACCCGCTCCAGGCCCGCCTGCGCCTGCGGATCGTAGGCGAACACCTTGAGCATCGCCTCGTTCTTGTTGCCCAGCAGGAACTCGATGGTGCGGTACTGCAGCGACTGGAAGCCCGAGGAGGGCCCCAGCGTCTCGCGGAAACCCATGTACTCGGACGGGGTCAGGGTCTCCAGCACCGACCACTGTTCGGTCAACTGGCGCATCACCTGCTTGCAGCGGGCGAGGATCTTGCGGCACTGCCAGACCTCGTCGCGCTGCAGATGGGCGATCGCCGCGGTCAGCTCGTGGATCATCAGCTTCATCCACAGCTCGGAGGTCTGGTGCTGGATGATGAACAGCAGCTCGTCGTGGTGCGCGGGGCGGGTCAGCGGCTCCTGCGCCGACAGCAGCCGGTCCAGGTGCAGATAGCCGCCGTAGCTCATCCGGCCCGACAGGTCGGTATGGATGCCGGACTCCAGCTCGCGTTCGTTCTTGTCGACGGTCATGGGGAATTCCTGCGCGGGGGCGCAAGCGTAGCGCATCGACGCGGCCGACGGCCGGCGGAGCCGCCCGGCCGGGCCCCGCCGGTCATGGTTTTGAAACCGGCGCGGCTCAGGCTAACGTGTCCCGTGCCGTCCGGGACCATGGTCGGTCCCAACAGGGGGACGGGCGCCCACAACCTTTATGGGGAAGGAATTCATGCATATCTCATCCGGCCGTTCAAGCGGCCGTCTGCTCGTGGCCGTCCTGGGGGTGGCCTCGCTGGCGACGTTCGCCGGCCAGGCCCACGCCGAGGTCGTCGTCAGTCAGGTCTACGGCGGCGGCGGCAACTCCGGGGCCACCTATCGCAACGACTTCATCGAACTGCGCAACAACGGCGCCAGTGCGGTCGACCTGAGCGGCTGGAGCGTCCAGTACGCCTCCTCCAGCGGCAGCTCCTGGCAGCGCACCGAACTGTCCGGCAGCATCTCCCCGGGCGGCTTCTACCTGGTCCAGCAGGCCGCCGGCTCCGGCGGTACCGCCGACCTGCCGACGCCCGACGCGATCGGCACGATCAGCATGTCCTCCAGCAACGGCAAGGTCGCCCTGGTCAACGGCGGCGGCGCGCTGAGCGGCACCTGCCCGCTGGGCGAGACCGTGGTGGTCGACTTCGTCGGCTTCGGCAGCGCCAACTGCTTCGAGGGCGCCGCCGCGACCCCGTCGCTGAACAACACTTCGGCCGCGCTGCGCAAGGGCGACGGCAGCGTCGACAGCGACGACAACGCCGCCGACTTCGACCGCGGCGCGCCGGATCCGCGCAACAGCGGCGCCGAGCCGCCGGATCCGCCGGAACCCCCGGTCGCGCTGACGATCGCCCAGATCCAGGGCGATGGCCTGGTCTCGACGCACGTCGACAAGACCGTGATCACCGAGGGCGTGGTCACCGCGCTGAAGTTCAACAACGGCTTCTTCCTGCAAAGCGCCAACGACGACGGCAACCCGGCCACCTCGGACGGCATCTTCGTCTACACCGGCAGCGCCCCGACCGTCGCGGTCGGCGACAGCCTGCGGGTCACCGGCACGGTCACCGAGTTCACCCCGTTCTCCGACGCCAACCAGCTGAGCATCACCGAGCTGGTGTCGCCGACGATCGAAGTGCTGGGCAATGGCGCCGCACTGCCGGCGGCGATCGAACTGACCGCGACCGATCTCGGCCCCGACGCACTGCCCGGCGCCCTGGAGAAGCTCGAGGGCATGCGCGTGAGCGTCGCCGAGGCCATCGCGGTTTCCGGTTCCGGCGGCAGGATCGACGAGAACGACGCACGCGCCTCCACCGACGGCGTGTTCCACGTCACCCTGCCCGGCATCGCCCGTCCGTTCCGCGAAGAAGGCATCGGCGTGCTCGACGCGATCCAGATTCCGGGCGACAAGAACCCGCCGCGCTTCGACACCAATCCCGAGCGGCTGATGGTACGCAGCTGGGGCCAGATCGGCTCGGCGCCGCTGTCGGTCGACGCCGATGCGCAGATCGCCGGGTTGCTGGGCGTGCTCGACTACTACTCCGGCACCTGGGCGCTGCTGCCCGACGTCGGCACCCCGCCGACCGTCGCCGGCGGCCGCCTGCCCGAAGCGGTCAACGACGCCTCCTACGACGAGGTCACCATCGCCAGCTTCAACATGCTGCGGCTGTTCGACGAGATCGCCGACGGCAATGGCGCGACGACCCTGACCCCGGAAGCGCTGGACCGGCGCCTGGCCAAGGCCGCGCTGGCGGTCTGCGACTACCTGAAGTCGCCCGACATCATCGGCGTGGTCGAGGTCGAGAACGCCCGCGTGCTGCAACTGCTGTCCGATCGCATCGACGCCAACTGCCCCACGGCGCCGGGCTATGTGCCCTATCTGGAGCCGGGCAACGACATCGGCGGCATCAACGTCGGCTTCCTGGTCAGCTCGCGCGCGGTCGACGGCGGCCTCGCCCGCGTCGAGGTCCTGGACGTGACCCAGTTCGGCAAAGACACCCTGCTGAACAACCCGAACGGCAGCACCAGCCTGCTCAACGACCGTCCGCCGCTGCGCCTGCGTGCGCGCATCCGCCAGGACGGCAGCAGCGCCTACCCGGTGACGGTGATCGTCAACCACCTGCGTTCGCTCAACGGCATCGACGACTTCTCGCCGGGCAGCAGCGGCTGGGCGACGACCAGCGAGCGCGTGCGCGCCAAGCGTGGCGCCCAGGCGGCCTACCTGGCCGGTCTGGTCGAGCAGTTCCAGCAGAACGACCCGAACGAGCGCATCGTGCTGGTCGGCGACTTCAATGCCTTCGAGGTCAACGACGGCTACGTCGACGTGATGGGCATCGTCCGCGGCGACGCGGCGCCGGCCGACCAGGTCCTGACCTGGGTCGACAGCCCGCTGACCACGCCGCTGGTCGACGGCTCGCAGCTGATCCCGGATCCGGCCGAGCGCTACTCGTACGTGTTCGCCGGCAACGCGCAGACGCTGGACCACGTGCTGGTCAACGAGACCCTGGTGATGGACTCGGCGATGCTGGAAATCGATCACCCGCGCATCAATGCCGATTTCGGCGTCGACAACTTCGACGACGCCACCATCGCGATCCGCTCGTCCGACCACGACCCGGTGCGCCTGCGCATCGCGGTGCCGGACTTCCGTCGCGCCGACCTGTCGGTGACCGCCTCGTCGGCCAGCGCCGGCGCCGAGGTCGGCGACAGTGTCCGCTTCGATGCCAGCGTCGCCAATGCCGGTCCGGGCGAAGCGACCTCGACCGCGGTGGCGTTCGTGTTCGATGCCCTGCTGGTGCCGGCTCCGGCCAGCATCCCGAGCGGCTGGACCTGCGCCGCGCCGGTGCAGGATGCCGACAGCACCACCCTGACCTGCACCACCGCCTCGTTCGCGAGCGGTGCCAGTGCCGCGTTCGCGATCGACGCGATCGTCCCCGCCTCCAGCGCGGGCGACGCGCTGCGCGTGGGCGTCGCCGCCCAGTCGCAGGTCAACGACCCGGCCAACGCCGACAACCAGGCCAGCGTCAGCGTCCCGGTCGCCGCCCTGGGCTCGGCCGACCTGTCGGTGCGCCTGATCGGCGATGCCCGCCCGCTGCGTCGCAACACCATCGCGACCTTCCTGGCGCCGGTGCGCAACGCCGGTCCGGATGCGGCGAACAACGTGCGCCTGGTGGTCGAGGGCAACGTCGAGGCCAACCGTGCCGCGATCGCCGCCCCGCGCGGCTGGTCGTGCAGCCGCGCCACCGCCACCGCCAGCGGCTTCCGTGCCGAGTGCCTGCGCGAAGGCAAGATGGCGCGTGGCACCCAGTGGCTGGCGTTCGCGGTGATCGTCCCGGGCCATCCGCGACGTGGCCAGGCGCTGTCGTTCAGCGCCGAGGTCGACTCCGATACGCCGGACCCGCGTGGCGGCAACAACCACGACGAACTGGACGTGCGCTTCGGCCGCGGCCACGCCTACGGCCGCCGTCACTGAGCACGGCCCAAGGCGGTAACCACGAGGGCGCGGCCGACACGGCCGCGCCCTTTTTCGTGCCAGTAGGGATGGGGTAGGACGTGTCGCGAATCTGGACAGCCTCGTCGGTCGCGCGAACGGCAACGGTACGTCGCAGGAGCGGCACAAGCCGCGATGAAGCATTCATGGGAAGGCCCATCGCGGCTTACGCCGCTCCTACGGGATGGAGGCGCCTGGCCCGGCTCCGCTCGCCCCACCTCCCCCGCGCGCCTAGCGCTTTTGCCGCAGGCTTGCATGTCGCAGCGCGCAACGGTCCCTTAAGGCGGCTTGGTTATCATCGGACGATCATGTTTTACGGGAACCAGTCGCGATGACCGTCGCCGCGAAGTTCGAAATCGAGTACCTGCAATACCTCGATCCGCAAGGAAAGCCGATCGGCAAGCTGCCGCCGGCATTCGAGGATCCCAAGACCCTGCTGCCGCTGTTCAAGCAGATGCTGTTCGTGCGCACCTTCGACGACAAGGCGATCCGCCTGCAGCGCACCGGCAAGCTCGGCACCTACGCCGCCTGCCTCGGTCACGAGGCGACCCACGTCGGCATCGGCGCGTCGATGCAGGAAGCCGACGTGTTCGCGCCCAGCTACCGCGAATACGGCGCGCAGTTCATGCGCGGCGTGCAGGCGCGCGAGATCCTGCTGTACTGGGGCGGCGACGAGCGTGGCAACGACTTCGCCGTGCCGCGCCACGACTATGCCTGGAGCGTGCCGATCTCGACCCAGTGCCTGCACGCGGCCGGTGCCGCGCTGGCGTTCAAGCTGCGCGGGCAGAAGCAGCTCGCGGTCGCCTGCTGCGGCGACGGCGGCTCGTCCAAGACCGACTTCTACGCCGCGCTCAACTCCGCCGGCGCCTACCAGCTGCCGCTGATCCTGTGCGTGGTCAACAACGGCTGGGCGATCTCGGTGCCGCGCTCGGCCCAGACCGGCGCCCAGACCCTGGCGCAGAAGGGGCTGGCCGGTGGCCTGCACTGCCTACAGGTCGACGGCAACGACCTGATCGCCGTGCTCGAGGGCATGCGCCGCGCCGCCGAGCGCGCGCGCAACGGCGAGGGCGGCAGCGTGATCGAGTTCATGACCTACCGCCTGCACGACCACACCACCGCCGACGACGCCCGCCGCTACCGCGACGACGCCGAGGTCAAGGACGCCTGGACCCGCGACCCGATGGTCCGCCTGCGCAACTACCTGACCGCGCAGAAGCTGTGGAGCGAGGACGAGGAGAAGGCCTGGGCGGAGGAATGCGCGCGCAAGGTCGACGTCGAGATCAACGCCTACCTGGAGACCCCGGTGCAGCCGGTCGAGGCGATGTTCGATTACCTCTACGCCGATCCGCCGGCGGACCTGCTGGAACAGCGCGAAGCGGCGATCCGTCGCGAGGGACGCGCATGAACAAGGCCGAGACCATGACCGCGACTCCATCCAACGCCGCCGCCGAGGCGCCCGCCGCCGCCGCGATCACCCTGATCGAGGCGATCACCCAGGCGCTGGCCTACGAGATGCGCAACGACGACACCGTGCTGGTGCTGGGCGAGGACGTCGGCGTCAACGGCGGCGTGTTCCGCGCGACCGCCGGCCTGCAGCAGCAGTTCGGCCCCGAACGCGTGCTCGACACCCCGCTCGACGAGACCACCATCGCCGGCCTCACCGTCGGCCTGGCCAGCCAGGGCATGAAGCCGGTCGCCGAAGCGCAGTTCGACGGCTTCATGTATCCGATGGTCGACCACATCGTCTGCCACGCGGCGCGCTTCCGCTATCGCACCCGCGGCCGCCTGACCTGCCCGATGGTGCTGCGGGTGCCGTGGGGCGGCGGCATCCGCGCGCCGGAACACCACAGCGAGGCCAACGAGGCGATCTTCACCAACGTGCCCGGCCTGCGGGTGGTGATGCCGTCCTCGCCGGCGCGCGCCTACGGCCTGCTGCTGGCGGCGATCCGCGAACCCGACCCGGTGATCTTCTTCGAGCCCAAGCGCATCTACCGCCAGTACAAGGAGGTCGTGCCCGACGACGGCGAGGCGCTTCCGCTGGACGTGTGCTACGTGCTGCGCGACGGCAGCGACGTGACCCTGGTGACCTGGGGCGCGCAGGTGAAGGAGACCCTGGAGGCGGCCGACAAGCTCGCCGGCGAGGGCATCAGCGCCGAGGTCATCGACGTCGCCACCCTGCGCCCGCTCGACTTCGCCACCATCGCCGAGTCGGTGTCCCGCACCGGCCGCTGCGTGATCGTGCACGAGGCGCCCAAGACCGCCGGCTTCGGCGCCGAGATCGCCGCGCGCCTGGCCGAGGAATCGATGTACGACCTGCTCGCGCCGGTCGAGCGCGTCACCGGCTACGACACCCACATCCCACTGTTCCGTCTCGAGATGAAGTACCTGCCCGGCGTCGACCGCATCGTCGCCGCGGCCAAGCGTGCCCTCGCCAACGGCTGATCGACCTGCAAGGACCGACATGAGCGACAAGAAGACCTTCCTGCTGCCCGACCTCGGCGAGGGCCTGCCCGACGCCACCATCGTCGAGTGGTTCGTCAAGCCCGGCGACACCATCCGCCTGGACGACAACCTGGTGTCGATGGAAACCGCCAAGGCGGTCGTCGAGGTGCCCTCGCCGGTCTCCGGCAAGGTGCTGAAGCTGGCCGGCGAGGCCGGCGACGTGATCATCACCGGCAAGATGCTGGCCGAGTTCGAGATCGACCCGTCGATGCCGCAGCGCGCCGAGGGCCAGGACACCGGCCATCACCACGGCGGCGGCGATCACGACGAGGCACCGGCACCCGAGGCGCCCGCGCCTGCGCCGGCCGAGGCCGCCGGCGAGCGTGCCGACAGCGGCACCGTGGTCGGCGCGATGCAGTCCTCCGATACCGTCCACAGCGAGCAGGCCAGCAGCGTCGGCGGGGTCAGGGCGATGCCGGCGGTGCGCGCGATGGCGC
>NZ_VICD02000322.1 GCF_006546735.2 Marilutibacter maris
CGCCCGCCTCGCGCGACTCGCGACGGCGCCGGGTGCCCTGCCCGGGCTTGCTCGGACGGCCGAAGAAATAGATCGCTGCGAGCAGGATCAGGCCGGCGATGAGGATGCCTAGGCGCAACAGCCAGACTTCAGACATCGGAGGGGCTCCTTGCTTGGGCGGGACGACGGGCGATGGCGGCCGGCGGCATCATGCGGCACCGGCCAGGCGCGCCGCCTCGGCCAGATCGACCGAGACCAGCCGGCTGACGCCGGGCTCGCGCATGGTCACGCCGGACAGCTGCATGGCCGCTTCCATCGTCGCCTTGTTGTGGGTGACGAACAGGAACTGTACCTGCTCGCTCATCTCGCTGACCATCTGCGCAAGACGGCCGACGTTGGCCTCGTCTAGCGGCGCGTCGACCTCGTCGAGCAGACAGAACGGCGCCGGGTTGAGGCGGAAGATCGCGAACACCAGCGCCACCGCGGTCATCGCCTTCTCGCCACCGGACAGCAGCGAGATGTTCGATACGCGCTTGCCGGGCGGACGCGCCATGATCGCCACGCCGGTGTCGAGCAGGTCCTCACCGGTCAGTTCCAGGTAGGCGTGACCGCCGCCGAACAGACGCGGGTACAGCTCCTGGACGCCGGAGTTGACCCGGTCGAAGGTGTCCTTGAAACGGCCACGGGTTTCGCGGTCGATCTTGCGGATCGCGTCCTCCAGGGTCTCCAGCGCCCCGGTCAGATCGGTGTCCTGGGCGTCGAGATAGCTCTTGCGCTGCTCGGCCTCGGCGTGCTCGGCGATCGCCGCGAGATTGACCGGTTCCAGCCGGCGCAGGCGGGTGTCGATGTCGCTGACCGACTTTTCCCAGACCGACGGTTCGGCCTCCTCGGCCAGCCCGTTGGCGACGTCCTCCAGCACGAAGCCGGCCTCGGTGACCGCCTCCACCAGTTGCTCGGCCTTCAACAGCAGGGCCTGCTGGTCGAGCCGGCGCTGGCCGATCGCCTCGCGCTGCTGCAGGGCCTGCTCGTCGCGCTGCTGGCGCACCTGCTCGAACCGGCGCAGGTCGGCGTCGATGCCGTCGAGCGTGGTCCGCGCCTGGTTCAGTTCCTGCTCGGTCTGCACCCGCTGCTCGAGCGCGACCTGGCGCTGCTGTTCCAGATCGTCGACCGGCGAGTCACCGTCCACCAGTTGTTCGGTGAGCTCCTCCAGGCGGTTGTCGAGCTGGCCGCGTTGACCGCCCATGCGGTCCAGCGCCTGGGTCAGCGCCGCGATCTTGGTGCGCTGGGTCTCCAGGGTCAGCGCCAGCGCGTGCGCGGTGTCGCGCGACTCGCGCGCCAGCGTCCGGGCCTGGTCGCGGGCCTCGTGCAGGCGGCTGCGCTCGGCATCGAGCTGCTGGCGGACGTCCTCCAGCTCGCTCATCCTCATCACCGCCTCTTCCTGACGCATCCGCGACTCGCGCGACTGCTCACGGCTGGCCTCGGCGGCCTCGCTCAACTGCGAAAGCTCGGCGTCGATCTTCTCGATGCGTCCGCGCGCGGAGTCCAGACGGCCCTGCTGGCTCTGCAACTGGCCGGCCAGCTCGGACACGCTGCGGTGGGCCATGTACAGGGTCCGCTGGGCGTCCTCGCGCTGCTGCTCGGAGGCCAGCGCGCGGTCGCGCAACTGCACCTGCAACGACTCCAGCTCGTGCTCGCGCGCCTGCAGGGTCTCGATCTCGCCGCGCAGCGACTGGATCTCGCGTTCGCGCAGCAAGGCGCCCTGCTGGGCCGCGCCGGAACGCAGCACCCGCACCCAGCCGGCGCCGAGGCGCTCGCCGTTGCGGGTGATGATGGATTCGCCGTCGCCCAGCATCGGCAGCATCGCCCGCGCCGCGACCAGATCCTCGGCGGCATGCAGGCGCGACAGGATGCGACGTATCGCGATCGGACCGCGCACCTTCGAGGCCAGCGAGGTCGGCGCGAAATCGACCGCGTCGTTCTTGGGTTCGACCAGGGCCAGGCGGCCGTCGCCGAGCTCGCCGATCGCATCGACCAGCGCCTCCGGCGATTCGACCAGCACGCCCTCGATCAGCTGTCCGAGCGCACCCTCGACCGCGTTTTCCCAGCCGGCCTCGACCTGCAGGCTCTCGCCGACCCGGGCCGCGGAGTCCAGCCCGCGCGCGCGCAGCCATTCCAGCGCGGCGCCCTGCTCCTGGCCCAGCGCCGCGTTCTGCAGAGTCTCCAGCGACGACAGCCGGCCGCGCGCGGCCTGCGCCTGCTTGCGGACCTCGGCCAGCTCGCCCTGGGTCGAGCGCTGCTGCTCCTGGACCTCGGCCAGGGTCGCCTTGCGCGCTTCAAGCGCCTCGGTCAGCGAGTCCAGCGAAAGCTTCTGGGTCTCGTGCTGTTCCTCCAGCGCGGTGAACGCCTCCGACAGCGCGTCGAGGTCGAGACCGCTGCGCTCCGAGGCCAGCGCCTCGCGGCGGCGCTCGGCGTCCAGCGCCTGGCGATCGAGATGTTCGATACGGGTGCGCTCGACATCGGCGGCGCGGACCGCCTCGGACTGGGCACGGCTGTGCTCGTCCCAGCGCTGCTGCCATTCGCCCAGGCGGGTCTCGGCATCGCGCAACGCGTCCTGGCGGGCGATGTCTTCCTCGCGCAACTGCTCCAGTCGCGGCTCGGCCTCGCCGACCGCGGTCTGCAACACGTCGAGCTGCGACTGGTCGTGGCCGATGTGCTGGGTCAGCTCGGCCAGGGCCGACTGCGCCTCGTCGCGCGCACGCTGCAGGCGCGTGGACAACTCCTTCTGGTGCTGGATCTGCTGTTCGATCCGGGCCAGCGCGCCGCTGACCTCGTAGCTGGCCGCCTGCGCCTTGCCCAGCGCCGACGCTGCCTCCTCGCGCCGCGCACGGCCGGTCTCGATCTCGCGCTCGGCCTCGCGCTGCTCGGCGATCAACTGCTGCAGACGGGTCTCCTGCTGAGCCAGCTTCTCGCGCTGGGCCTGCAGCCGGTTGTCCAGGGCGCGGTGCTCGAGCGCCTTCCACTCCGCGTCCTTGATCTTGCGCTCCGCCTGCAGCGCCTGGTACTGCTCGGCCTGGCGGGCCTGGCGCTTGAGGTGCTCGAGCTGCTTGCCGACCTCCTCGCGCAGGTCGTTGAGGCGATCGAGGTTCTCGCGGGTGTGGCGGATCCGGTTCTCGGTCTCGCGACGGCGCTCCTTGTACTTGGAGATGCCGGCCGCCTCTTCCAGGTAGACCCGCAGCTCCTCGGGCCTGGCCTCGATGATGTTGCTGATCATGCCCTGCTCGATGATCGAGTAGCTGCGCGGCCCCAGGCCGGTGCCCAGGAACAGGTCGGTGATGTCGCGGCGGCGGCACTTGGCGCCGTTGAGGTAGTACTGGCTCTGGCCGTCTCGGCTGACCGTGCGCTTGACCGAGATTTCATCGTAGGCGCCGTACTCGCCGGTGATGGTGCGGTCGGCGTTGTCGAAGATCAGCTCGACCATGGCCTGCGAGACCGGCTTGCGCGCCGAGGAACCGGCGAAGATCACGTCGGTCAGCGAGTCGCCGCGCAGGCGGCTGGCCGAGCTTTCGCCCATGACCCAGCGCACCGCATCGATGATGTTGGACTTGCCGCAACCGTTGGGCCCGACCACACCGGTCATGTTGGTGGGCAGGTGCAAGGTGGTCGGGTCGACGAAGGATTTGAAACCGGACAGCTTGATCGTGGACAGACGCATTCGTCGCAGTCACCCTTGGCGGGCGGCATCGGCCGCACGCGAAATTAGGTATTGGATTAATTATCGCACCCAAGTCATTGACTGATATAGGCGCAATGCGACCCGAAAGTCGCACTCCCCGCAGTATAACGGGCCTGCGGTGCCGGAAGCGCCCCCGCTCCCCGGGCATCCGCCGCCAGCGGCGGTGGACGGTTCAGCTCGGCAGGCGGTCGCCGCTGGCGGGATCGAAGAAATGCAGGCGTTCCGGCAGCGGGCGC
Organism: Marilutibacter maris; assembly: GCF_006546735.2. Classification (GTDB taxonomy): domain Bacteria; phylum Pseudomonadota; class Gammaproteobacteria; order Xanthomonadales; family Xanthomonadaceae; genus Marilutibacter; species Marilutibacter maris. The sequence continues at coordinate 3,949 of NZ_VICD02000322.1, forward strand.
CAGTGGACCCGGTCGCCGACCCGCGGCAGGTCGCGCGGCGGCACCCGCACCACCAGCGCACGGCCGCCGCAGTCCAGGTTGAGAAAGGCCTCGCTGCCGACCGCCTCCACCACCTCCACCCGTGCCGGCAGCGTCCCGGCACCGGCTTCGGCCAGGGTCAGGTCCTCGGGGCGGACCCCGAGCGTGACCCGCCCCGCCGGCACCGCCGGCGCATCCGCCAGCACCAGCGCCATGTCCGCTGCGATCCGCAGCTGCCCGCCCTCGCCGGCGGCGACCCAGTCGCCCTCGATCAGGTTCATCGCCGGGCTGCCGAGAAAGCCCGCCACGAACAGGTTGGCCGGGCGCTCGTACAGCGCCATCGGCGTGTCGATCTGCTGGATGCGGCCGTCGCGCAGGACCACGATGCGCTGCCCCAGGGTCATCGCCTCGACCTGGTCGTGGGTGACGTAGATCATCGTGGTGCCGATCTGCCGCTGCAGTCGCGCGATCTCGACCCGCATGCCGGCGCGCAGCTTGGCATCGAGGTTGGACAACGGCTCGTCGAGCAGGAACACCCGCGGCTGCCGCACCAGCGCACGGCCCAGCGCCACCCGCTGGCGCTGGCCGCCGGACAGCGCCGCCGGCCGCCGTTGCAGCAGCGGCGCGATCTCCAGCATCTCGGCCGCCTCGCCCACCCGCCGCTGCACGTCCTGTTTCGGCATCCCGCGCAGCTTCAGTCCGAAGCCGAGGTTCTCGGCCACGGTCATGTGCGGATACAGCGCGTAGTTCTGGAACACCATCGCGATGTCGCGGTCCTTGGGCGACAGCTCGTTGACCCGTGTGCCGCCGATGCGCAGCTCGCCGTCGCTGATCGCCTCCAGCCCGGCGATCATCCGCAGCAGGGTCGACTTGCCGCAACCCGACGGGCCGACCAGGACCAGCAGCTCGCCGTCGCCGACCTCGAAACTCGCTTCGTGCACGGCCACGTGGCCGTTGGGATAGACCTTGCGCAGACGCTCGAGCGAGACCTGGGCCATATGGCAATCCAATCCTGTGAGGGGCGACGGTGCAATTGTCGCCGGGCTCGGCTATCCTGCCATGTAATCGTTTACATTCCCAACCGACATACCTGTCTGGAGGCCCGTCGATGAGCCAAGCCCCCGTCTTTCCCGATGGATTCCTGTGGGGAGCCGCGACCGCCGCCCACCAGATCGAAGGCTCGCCGCTGGCCGACGGCGCCGGCCCGAGCATCTGGACGCGGTTCGCCCACACCCCCGGCATGACCCTCAACGGCGACACCGGCGACGTCGCCTGCGACCACTACCGGCGCTGGAAGGACGACGTGAAGCTGATGCGCGACCTGGGCCTGCAGGCCTACCGCTTCAGCGTGGCCTGGGCGCGGGTGCTGCCCGAGGGCACCGGCCGCATCAACCAGGCCGGCCTGGACTTCTACTCGCGCCTGGTCGACGAGCTGCTCGCCAACGGCATCGAGCCGTTGCTGACCCTCTATCACTGGGATCTGCCGGCGGCACTGGACGATCGCGGCGGCTGGCTCAACCGCGACAGCGCCGACTGGTTCGCCGAGTACGCGTCGGTGATGTACAAGGCGCTGGACGGACGAGTGAAGAAGTGGGTGACCCTCAACGAGCCGTGGGTGATCACCGACGGCGGCTACCTGCACGGCGCGCTGGCGCCGGGTCATCGCAGCCTGTTCGAGGCGCCGATCGCCTCGCACAACCTGATGCGCGCGCACGGCGCCGCGGTCCGCGCCTACCGCGAGATCGGCGCGCACGAGATCGGCCTGGTGGTGAACATCGAGCCCAAGTACGCGGCGTCCGACTCCGAGGCCGATCGCGTCGCCACCCGTCGCGCGCACGCCTACATGAACGAGCAGTACCTGCACCCCGCCCTGCTCGGCCGCTATCCGGAGGAACTGGAGGACGTGTTCGGCGCCGCCTGGCCGGAATGGCCGAAACAGGACTTCGAACTGATCCGGCAGAAGCTCGACTTCGTCGGTATCAACTACTACACCCGCGGCGTCACCGAGGCCAACGACAGCTACCCGCTGAAGGCCGGCAGCGTGCGCCAACCGCTAGCGACCTATTCCGAGACCGGCTGGGAGTTCTATCCGAAGGGACTGACCGACCTGCTGGTGTGGTTCAAGCAGACCTACGGCGACACCCCGGTCTACATCACCGAGAACGGCGCGGCGATGTACGACCCGCCGGCCGCCGAGGTCGATGCCGACGGCCGCGGCCGGGTCCGCGACCCGCTGCGCACCGCCTACCTGCGCCAGCACATCGGCGCGATCCACGATGCGATCCAGGCCGGCGTCGACGTGCGCGGCTACATGTTGTGGTCGCTGCTGGACAACCTGGAATGGTCGCTGGGCTACTCCAAGCGCTTCGGCATGGTCCACGTGAACTACGCGACCCAGCAGCGCACGCCCAAGGACAGCGCGCACTGGTACTCCGGAGTGATCCGCAGCCACGGGCGCAGCCTGGCCGAACCCCTGCCCTGATGATCGCGTCGGCACCTCGCGCATGAAGGTCTCCACCCGCGAGGCACGCGCCGACGGCGCGCGCGCGCGCGACGGTGGCCGTCGGGTCCGGACGCTGGTCGCCGACATCGGCGGCACCAACGCGCGTTTCGCGCTGGCCGACGCCGACGCCACGACGCCCTTGGTCGCCGACAGTCTGCGTACCTACGAAGCCGACCGATTCCCCTCGCTGGCCGACGCCGCGACCCACTATCTGACCCAGGCCGGTGCCGCCGTGGATGAGGCGGTGATCGCGGTCGCCGGCCCGGTCGAAGACGGCCAGGCCCGGATCACCAACCTTCCCTGGGTGATCCGCGCATCGCAGTTGCGGGACACGCTCGGCCTGCGGCGGTTGTCGCTGGTCAACGACTTCGTCGCCCAGGCGATGGCGGTCACCGCGTTGTCCGCGGCCGACGTCGTGCCGATCGGGGGCGTGCCGGCCCGGGCGCTGCCTTCGGGCGACCGCCATGGCCGCGACCGCAGCTACGCGATCATCGGCCCCGGCACCGGCCTGGGCGTGGGCGGCCTGCTGCGGCGCGACGGCCGCTATTGTCCGATCGAGAGCGAAGGCGGCCACACCGGCTTCGCGCCGGAAAGCGACGAGGAGATCGAGGTGTTGCGGCGGCTGCGCGCGCGCTTTGGACGGATCTCCAACGAACGCCTGGTCAGCGGCGCCGGACTGAGCAACCTGCATCACGCGCTGGCGCAGATCGAGGGCCACGCCGGCGAACCGCTGGCGCCGGCACAGGTCAGCCTCGGCGCCGAACGCGGCGATCCGCTGTGCCTGCGGGCGGTGGCGCTGTTCTGCCGGATATTCGGTGCCGCCGCCGGCGATGCGGTGCTGACCCTGGGCGCATGGGACGGCGCCTACCTCACCGGTGGCCTGGTGCCGCACCTGCTGCCGGCCCTGCAGGAACCCGGCTTCCGCCAGCGCTTCGAGGGCAAGGGCCGGCTGGCGCCGACGATGGCGCGGGTACCGGTGATCGCGGTCGTGCATCCGCAACCGGGCCTGCTCGGCGCCGCGGCAATCGCACGGGCGGCTGTCTCCGCCGGTCCCAGCGGCAACGCGTAAGAGCGGCGTAAGCCGCGCGATCAGGCCTTCCCGGGAAAGCTTCATCGCGGCTTGCGCCGCGCCTACGAGGGCATGGGAGGGGCGGCGCTTGCGCCGCTCCTGTGGGTACGCCGCCCGCTCAGCGGCAGCGCGGCAACTCGACCCGGGCGCTGACCGGAAAGTGATCGCTCGGGTAGCGACCGTCGCGGGCGAAGGTGTCGATCGCCGCGTCGCGGACGCCGGGCGCGCCGCGGGCCAGTATCCAGTCGATGCGCACGCCGCCCGCGGCCTTCGCGGTTCCGCCGTAGTCGTGGAAGCTGCCGAAGCCGGGCTCGTCATGACCGGCCGCGGTCCAACTGTCGACGAAGCCGCCCTCGCCGGTCAGCCGCGCGTGGACGCCGTCGACCGCCGCAGCCGCATCGCCCGGGCCGGTGTTGAAGTCGCCGGTCAGCAGCACCGGGATGCCCGGCTCGAAGCCGTCGATACGCTCCAGCAGCAGCCGCGCACCGTGGCGGCGGGCGTCCGCTGTCTCGTGGTCGAGATGGGTGTTGACCACGTACAGCTCGCAGCCGCTGCCAAGATCGCGAAAGCGGACCCAGCTCGCCATCCTCGCAATGCGGTTGCCCCAACTGCGCGAGCCAATCGTCCCGGGCGTGTCCGACAGCCAGAAATGGTCGTACTCCAGCGGCTGCAGGCGGTCGCGGCGATAGAACACCGCCATGAACTCGCCATGGCTGCCGCCCTCCCGGCCCAGGCCGATCCAGTCGTGCTCCGGCAGGCCCCGATCGAGGTCGACCAATTGCCGGTACAGCCCCTCCTGGGTACCGACCAGATCGGGCGTATCGCGCCGCAGCAGTTCCAGCACCAAGGGCAGTCGTGCCGACCAGGCATTGGGCGGACGCTCGTCGGCGTAGCGCAGATTGAAGCTCATCACCCGCAGCGTTGGCGCCTCTGCGGCGCTCGCCGGCAGCGCGGCGGCGCACATCAACGCCAGACCCAACAGCCACGCGCTCCTCGCCTTCATCGCCCTCTCCCGTGCAGGTATCGCTGCATCGTCACGATCACCATCGTGCCAGCAGGCTCTGGCGCGCACCATGCTCGCGGACCCGCACCGACAGGACCCGGGTCGCCGGGTCGTGATGCCAGGCCTTGTCCTGCAGGCGCGTGCCGTCCAGGCTCAGCTCGACGGGTGGCTCGGCGATATCGTGCAGACGCAGTTCCAGCATCCGCGCCGGCACCCGATGGCCGTCGTGGACGACCTCGCGATCCAGGCGCAGGACGCCGTCGTCGCGCTGCGCTCGCAGCCGGGTCAGCCGGTAGCCACCGCGCTCATGATCGTGGCTGCGGCCGTCGTCCTCGTACAGATCGAAGCCGTCGTCGTTCGCTCCGGCGAACACGTCCAGGGTCAGGGTGCCGCTGTCGCGTTCGCCGACGTACTGCATCGCCTCCTGCGACGGCAGGATGCCGCCCTCGGCGAGGAATACCGGCAGCCGCTCCAGCGGCGTCTCGACGGCGACCGCGCGACCGCCCTCGAACACCTCGCCCGTGCCCAGTTCGATCCAACGCCCGGCCGGCAGATAGACCTTCTGCAGGGCGACGCCCGGAGCGGTCACCGGCGCCACCAGCAGCTGCCGACCGACCAGGAACTGGTGCTGCCACTCGCGCGCATAGGCCTGCGCATCGTCCTGGTGATGCCAGAACAGCGGCCGCAGCACCGGCGCACCGCTGTCGTGGGCCTGGTGGAACAGGGTGTACAGGTAGGGCATCAGACGGTAGCGCTGGCGGATCGCGTCGGCCGCGACCGCCTCGATCCGCTCGCCGAACGACCACGGTTCCTGTCCCGGCGTGTCGTGGGCGGTATGGGCGCGGAAGAACGGCGAGAACGCACCGACCTGCATCCATCTGGCGAACAGTTCGCCCGAGGGGGTGCCCTCGAAGCCGCCGACATCGGTACCGTTGAACGCCGCGCCGGACAAGCCGAGACCGATCATCATGCGGATGCCCAGTTGCAGGTGCTCCCAGCTGGCGACGTTGTCGCCGGTCCACACTGCGGACCAACGCTGGGTGCCGGCGAAGCCGGCCCGGGTCAGCACGAACGGACGCTCGTCCGGACGCGCCGCGCGCAACGACTCGTAGGTCGCCTGCGCCATGAGGTGCCCGTACAGGTTGTGCATGCGCTTGAAATCGGCCGCGCCGTCGGCGTCCCGCATCAGTACCTCGTTCGGGAACGCCTTGCCCCACACCGCCGGCTCGTTCATATCGTTCCAGATCCCGCGCACGCCCTGCTCGCGCAGCCGCGCCAGGTGCCCGCCCCACCAGGCACGGGTGGCGGCGCGGGCGAAATCGGGAAAATAGGAACGGCCCGGCCAGACCGAGCCCACATAGGTCTCGCCATCGGGATAGCGGACGAAATGGTCGCCGGCCAGACCTTCGCGGGCGATCGGGTAGTCCGGGTCTTCCTTGACGCCGGGGTCGACGATCACGATCGGCTTGAAACCCATGTCGCCGAGCTCGTCCAGCATCGCCGTCGGGCGCGGAAAGCGCTGCGGGTCCCAACTGAACACCCGGTAGCCGTCCATGTAGTGGATGTCCAGGTAGATCACGTCGGCGGGGATGCCGCGCTCGCGGAAACGCCGCGCCAGCGACATCACCTCGCTGTCCGGGTAGTAGCTCCAGCGACTCTGCTGGAAACCCAGAGCCCAGCGCGGCGGCATCGGGATGCGCCCGGTCAGCGCGGTGTAGTCGGCGACCACCTCGGCGATCCTCGGCGCGGCAAACACGAAGTAGTCCAGCGTGCCGCCCTCGGCGGAGAACGAGTAGTAGCGGTGATTGCCGGCGCCCAGGTTGAAGCGGCTGCGGTGGCTGTTGTTGAGGAAGACACCGTAGCTGCGTCCCTCGCGCAGGCCGACGAAGAACGGAATGCTCTGGTACAGCGGATCGCTGGCATCGCCGTAACCGGGCGTGTCGGAGTTCCACATCACCCATTCGCGGGCGCGCTTGTCGACATCGCCGCTTTTCTCGCCGAGGCCGAAGAAACGCTCGTCCCCGGCGATGCGCTTCCAGGTCCGCACCTCGTTGCCGTCCCAGCCGGTGCCCATGCCAGAGTCGTCCTGGACCAGCACGTGGCCGGCGCCGTCGAACACGGTCATGCGGCAGCCGCGGTGCGCCAGCTCGACCCGCATCGCCGCGGTCGCCAGCACGGTGATGTCCTCGCCCCGCTCGACCGTGACCTCGACCGGGTCCGGCTCGCGCCCGACCAGTGCATGGGTCAGCAGACGCGGCCGGCGATCCTCCCGCAGCAGGGTGACGCGGACGACGTCGTCCTCGACGAAGTGCAGCCGCAGCGCGGCACCGTCGCAGCTGGCGGTAGCGCCGGCGTCGTCGCGCTCGAACGTGCGCAGGTCGCCGAGGAAGCTGTACCCCGATGCGGTCGCGCCAAGCGGCAAGGCGGCGGCGACACTCAACACGCACGCCCACCACCCGCTCGCCCCGCGACGACCGCGCCCCCGATTGCCAGAACGATTGCTGGAGCGATTCCTGGAATCCTGCATCCTGCCTCCTGGTCAGCGCCGCCGCAGATGCAGCGAATTGATGATCGTCTCGCCGGTGTGCGCGCCGAAGCGGACGGTCACGCCTGCACCGCCAGACGCCCATGGCCGGGCCTTGCGCGAGCGCGGAGACCGCGGCATGCGCCGCCGGGCCGGAGCGCACCGCCTCCCCGCCACGCTCACGCTCCGGCATCCGCGGCCGGCAGGTCCTTCACCAGGCGGAAGCCGACGTGGAAGAACGCGCTGTCCGGCGTGGAGTGGCTGCGTGCGGAAACGCGATAGCCGTGGCAGTAGCTGGGGTGGCACATGAACGAACCGCCGCGCTGGCTCTTCTCGCTGGCGGGACCTGGCTCGAACGGCCGCCCGCGCTCGGCGTAGGGGCGGAACCAGTCGGCGGTCCACTCCCAGACATTGCCGCCCATGTCGGCCAGACCCAGCTCGGTGGTACCGAACGCACCCACCGGCGAAGTCGAGCGATAGCCGTCCTCGCCGCTGTCGCGACCGGGAAACGCGCCCTGCCAGGTATTGGCGCGGTGGCGCCCGTCCTCGACCAGGGCGTCGCCCCAGGCATAGCGGTCGCGCGAGTCGCGCGCATTGCGCGCGGCGTGCTCCCATTCGACCTCGGTGGGGAGACGTTTGCCGGCCCATCCGGCGTAGGCGACGGCATCGTTCCAGGACACCTGGGTGACAGGATGATCATCGACGGCCGCCGTCGCCGACGGCCCGCGCGGGTGCCGCCAGTCCGCGCCCGCGACCAGCCGCCAGCCGCCGCTGCCGGAGTCGTACACCGCCGCATCGCCGAGTCGCTCGGCCTCGGTCACGTAGGCGGTCGCATCGACGAACTGGCGGAACTGGGCGACGGTCACCGGATGGGTATCCATGAAGAACGGCGCCACCTCGGCGGTGAACACCGGCCGTTCGATCGGCAGGCCGTCCTCGGCACCGATCCGGGTACTGCCGCCAGGCACGTAGACCATGCCGCCCGGCGCGGCGACCGGCGGCGGCGCCAAGGGCGCCCGCCCGGTCCGTGCCATCAGCCACCAGCCGGCGGCGAATGCGGCGACGGCCACCAGTGCCGCCAGCATCGCCGCATTCCGGCCCGTCCACACGCGGCCGGCCCGGCTCACGGCTCCGGCTTCCGGTCCGCCGCCTGCCACGACCCCGCGCGCTTGAGCGGGATCGACATGCCGCCGGTCTGCTCCAGCAGCTCCCACATCCGCGCCTTCATCGCCTTCGCGCGCTCGGCCTGGGCCGGGTCGAGGATCAGGTTGCGGGTCTCGTGCGGGTCGTTGCCCAGATCGTAGAGTTCGTCTTTCTCCCACACGCCGTGGTAGTAGACGTACTTGAAGTCCTGGTCGCGCAAGGCGAACACCGTCGGCGTATGCGGGAACGCATGCTCCCAGTAGTACTCGTAGAGCATCTCCAGCGGCCAGTCGACCGGCTCGCCCCGCAGCAGCGGCATCACCGAGCGGCCGTCCATGTCGATCGTGGTGGAGGCGCCGGCCAGGTCGAGCAGGGTCGGGGCGATGTCGATGTTGCGCACCATCGGCTCGATCGTCGTGCCCGGCTCGATCAACCCCGGCGCATAGGCCAGCAACGGCACCCGCATCGACTCTTCGTAGGCATGGCGCTTGTCGATCAGGCCGTGCTCGCCTAGCAGGAAGCCGTTGTCGCCCATGTAGACGACCAGGGTGTCGTCGGCCAACCCGGCCTGCTCCAGGTAATCCAGCACCCGGCCGACGCTCTCGTCCAGGGCCAGCAGCGTCTCGGTATACGCCTTGTAGAAGCCGTCGAACTCCATATCGCCGTGGTACATGTAATCCACGCCGTGCCAGCTGTTGCGCTGCGCGCGCACCCAGTCGGGCTTGTCGCGGTTGGCCTCGGCCGGCATCGTCTCCGGATACGGGATCGGCGCGTCAGCATAGCGCCCGCGATGGCGCTCGGCCGGCTCGAACTCGGCATGCACGGCCTTGTGCGAGAGGTACAGGAAGAACGGCTTGCCCGGCTCGGTCTGGCGGTGCCGGCGCAGCCAGCCCAGCGCGTGATCGGTCAACAGGTCGGTGGTGTAGCCCTTCTCCTGACGGCGCAGGCCGTCGACGTTCAGCACCGGGTCGCGGTAGGCGCCCTGGCCGCGGAAGCTGACCCAATGGTCGAAGCCCGGCTGCGGGATGTCGTCGACCTCGCCCATGTGCCACTTGCCGATGAAGGCGGTGCGGTAGCCGGCCTGCTGCAGGAACTCGGGGAAGTAGCGGGTGCCCTCGGGAATCGGCGAGGTGTTGTCGACGATCCGGTGACGGTGGGCGTACTGCCCGGTCAGGATCGAGGCACGGCTCGGCGAGCACAGCGAGGTGGTGACGAAGGCGTTGCGGACATGCGCGCCACCGGCGGCGATCCGGTCCAGGGCCGGTGTTTCCAGCCACTCCGGCGCGTCCGGCATGAAGCCCATGAAGTCGTAGCGGTGGTCGTCGCTGAGGATGAACACCACGTTGCGCGGCCGGGCGGCCGCCGATGCCCCGCCGCGTTCGGCGTCGGCACCGGTACCGACCGGACCGTCACCGGCGCCGGGCTCGCCGCAGGCCGACAAGGCCAGCAACGCGCACGACGCCAGCACGACGGCGGCACGAGTGATGCGACGGCCACCGCGTCGCTCCTGCATCCGGCTGATCCCGATCATCTGGGCACCACCTCGAATCCGGTTTCGATCACATCGTCGGAACTACCGCCGGCGAACACGGTGAAGCGACCCGGCTCGACCTTGATCCGGCCGCCGGCGTCATGGAAGCCCATCGCCTCCGCCGTCAACACGAACTCGATCCGACGCCGCTCGCCCGGCTGCAGGTGGATGCGGCGGAAGCCGCGCAGCTCGCGCACCGGCCGGGTCACGCTGGCGACGTCGTCGCGCAGGTACAGCTGCACGACCTCGTCGCCGGCCCGTTTGCCGACGTTGGTGACGGTGACCGCGACCGTGACCGGCTCGCCGACCGCCACCCGCGCGCTATCGACCGCGAGATCGCCGTAGTCGAAGCGGGTGTAGCTCAGTCCATGTCCGAACGCGTACAACGGCGTCCACGGCACGTCGATGTACTTGGAGGTGTACTTCTCCTGCTCGGACGGCGGACGGCCGGTGTTCTTGTGGTCGTGGTAGATCGGAATCTGGCCGACGTTGCGCGGGAAGGTCACCGGCAGCCGCCCGGCCGGGTTGTGGTCGCCGAACAGCACGTCGGCGATCGCGTGTCCGGCCTCGATGCCCGGGAACCAGGCCTCGAGGATCGACGGCAGGTTGGCGTCGAGCCAACCGATCGACAACGGCCGGCCGTTGAACAGCACCGCCACCACCGGCTTGCCGGTCGCGTGCACCGCCTGCACCAGCGCCTGCTGCACGCCGGGCAGGTCGAGCGTGGTACGGTTGTGCGCCTCCGCGCTCATGTCGTGATGCTCGCCGATGAACATCAGCACCACATCGGCCTGACGCGCGAGCGCGACCGCCTCGTCGAAGCCGGAACGGTCGTCGCCCTCGACGTCGGCGCCGCGGGCGTGCAGCACCCGCACCCCGGGCCCGACCGCCTCGCGGATGCCTTCCAGCGGCGTCACCGCATCCTCGGCGCGGCCGGCCGCGGCCCAGCCGCCGAGCATGACCCGCTTGTCATCGGCGAGCGGACCGATCACCGCGATCGTGCCGGCGGCATCGCGATCCAGCGGCAGCAGGTCGCCGGCGTTCTTCAACAGGACCATCGACTTGCGGGCGACGTCGCGGGCGGCGGCGCGGTATTCGGGACGCAGGATGCGCTCGCGCTCGCGGGCGTCGTCGCTGTAGCGGTACGGGTCATCGAACAGGCCCAGGCGGTACTTGGCCCTCAATACCCGCCGCACCGCCGCGTCGACCCGCGCTTCGTCCAGGCCATCGGCACGGACCACCGCCGGCAGGTCGTCGACATAGATGTCGCTGACCATGTCGATGTCGACGCCGGCCTCCAGCGCGCGCACGCCGGCCTCGGCGCGGTCGCCGGCGACGCCGTGCGGGATCAGCTCCAGCACACCGGTGTAGTCGCTGACCAGGATGCCGTCCCAGCCCCACTCGCCGCGCAGCACGCCGTCGATCAGCCGGCCATTGGCGTGCATCGGCACCCCGTCGACCTCGTTGAAGGCGGCCATCATCGAGGCCGCACCGGCGTCGGCGGCAGCCTTGAACGGCGGCAGATAGACGTCGCGCAGGGTCCGTTCGGAAATGTCGGCGATGTTGTAGTCGCGACCGCCCTCGGCCGCACCGTAGGCGACGAAGTGCTTGGCCGTGGCCATCAGGGTGTCGTCGGCGCGCAGGTCCCCGCCCTGGAAGCCCCGTACCCGCGCGGCCGCCAGCACCGAGCCCAGATAGGCGCTCTCGCCGGAACCTTCGACGATGCGGCCCCAGCGCGGGTCGCGGGCGACGTCGACCATCGGCGCGTAGGTCCAGTGCAGGCCCGCGGCGGTCGCCTCGTCCGCGGCGATGCGGGCGGCATTCTCGATCGCATCGACGTCGAAGCTGGCCGACTCGCCCAACGGCACCGGAAAGATCGTGCGGAAGCCGTGGATCACGTCGTGCGCGAACAGCAGCGGGATACCCAGGCGCGACTCCTCGACCGCGATCTTCTGCATCCGCCGGGTGTAGTCGGCGCCGTGCACGCCGAGGTAGGAACCGATCCGGCCGGCGCGGATCTGGTCTTCGCCGCCCTCCTGCACCTGCGGACCGGTCTGGCCCCAGCGCCCGCGCGGCTGGTTGAGCTGGCCGAGCTTCTCCTCCAGGGTCATCTTCGCCAGCAGCGACTCGACCAGGGCCGACTCGGCCTCGTCCTCCGCCGCGGCCGCCGGGATAGCGACTGCCAGCGCCATCGCGAACGCGGCGATCCCCGAGCGCAGCCGGCGCATCTTCATCCTCGTTGCGGGCGCGCTCATTCGCAGCGCCCCTCAAGCCAGCCGCCGCGGTAGCCGGCCCGGCACAGGCCTCGCACGATCGGCGGGCTCTTCTTCATCAGCTCCCAGATCATGCCGCTGCGATGGTTCTCGATCATCAGCAGGATCGGCCCCTGGTCGATGCCCAGGTAATCGTCGTTGAACCAGCCCTGCCCCGGCACGATCCGGCCGCGCGTGACCGGGATGCCGGCCTCGTCCAGGCTCGGATTGAACGCATCGAGATAGCCGTACTCGGTGAACAGGTTGTCGCCGTAGCGCTCGGCCATCGCCCGCAACGCCGGAATCGTCACCTCCGGCGCGAACGGCACCGAGCCGCCGGCGGCGGTCGGCACGATGGTGCCGTCGTCGCGGATGTCCTCGTGCGCGGCGCCGCGGGCCCAGTAGGAATGGAACTGGCGCTCGATGCCGTCGATGGTGGCGGTGAAGCCGCCCGGCCCGTCGCTGGCGGTCAGGCCCCAGACGTTCTCGCCGTAGCCGCGCCAGCCGCCGGGGTTGGCGATCGCATAGGCGCGCTGGGCCAGCGTGGCGCGACGCGAGTTCTCGAAGTAGTCGATGCCGCGCTCGGCCATGTAGTCGTCCTGGATGCCGCGGAAGTCGATCCAGACATGCGAGTACTGATGGCCGAACAAGGGCGCGAAGTTGACGTGCGGCTGGCCCTGGAAATCGGCCCACTGGTAGGTCGAGGTGAAGCGCGGGTACAGCCCGGGGTCCAACGCGTGGGTCGGCGATCCCAGCGCCAGCACCTGCAGCAGCAACGACTCGTCGTAGCCCTTCCACTGCGCCGGACCGAAGCCCTTGCCGGGGCGCCAGCCCATCGTCACCAGCGGCGGGTTGTTCTGGAAGAAGCTCCAGTCGACGCGACCGTAGATGCGGTCGGCCAGCGAGCGGATCTCCGCCTCGTCCGCGTCGTCGCCGTCGAAGTAGGCCTGCGCCAGCAGCACACCGCCCAGCAGCAATGTGGTGTCGATCGACGACAGCTCTGAGTTGTCGTAGCGATGGCCGTTGTCGGCGTCGAGAAAGTGATAGAAGAAGCCGCGATGACCGGCGCGGCCGGTCGGCTCGGGACCCTGTGGGGCCTCCCAGAACAGGCGCAGCGTCGCCAGCGTGCGCTCGCGCGCCTGCTCGCGGGTGACCCAGCCGCGCTCGACCCCGACCGGGTAGGCACTGAGCGCGAAGCCGACCGCGGCGATGCTCGACATCGTCTTCGACGGCCAGCGATCCGGGGTCAGCCCGTTCTCCGGCGTCGCCTCCCAGAACCAGCGGAAGGTCCGCTCCTGGACCAGGTCGAGGAAGGCGTCGTCGTCGGCCGGCAAGGTCATGGCGGCGGCGTCCGCCGCTTGCGTCGCGGTATCGCCGCCCTCCTCCGTCGGCGCGGTCGGCGAACCTCCGCAGCCCGCCAGCACGGTCAGCGCCATCGCCAGGATCGCGGTACCCAGGGTTGATCTCATTGCACTCACTTCTCTCTCCGGTTGGTCGGACGGGACTGGCGAGGGGAGCCCGGATCGGCGCTCATCCCTTCACGCTGCCCACAAGCAGGCCCTGCAGGTAGTAGCGCTGCAGGCACAGGAACAACACCAGCACCGGCAGCACCGTGACCACCGAGCCGGCCATCATCAGCTCGCTGTCCTGCACGTGCTCGCGCGACAGCGAGGCCAGCGCGACCGGCAGGGTGTAGAGGTTGTCGTCGCTGAGCACGATCAGCGGCCACATGAAGTCGTTCCACACCGCCAGGAAGGTGAAGATCGCCAGCGTCACCACGATTGGACGCAGCAGCGGGAACACGATCTGCGCGAAGATCCGCCACTCGCCGGCGCCGTCGATGCGCGCGGCTTCCAGCAGCTCGTCGGGAATCGAACGCGCGTATTGGCGGACCAGGAAGATGCCGAACACGCCGGCCATGCCGGGCACGATCGCGCCGGCGTAGCTGTTGACCAGGCCGACCTGTTTGAGCATCAGGAACAGCGGCATCATCGCTACCTGGGCCGGGATCACCAGCGCCGCCAACAGCGCCCTGAACACGCGCTCGCGGCCGGCGAAGCGGAGCTTGGCGAATGCGTAGCCGGCCAGGGTGTTCAGCAACAGCGCGATCGCGGTGGTGACGGTCGCGACCAGCGCGCTGTTGGCCAGGTGATGGCCCAGCCCGGCGCGGGCGAACAGTTCGCGGTAGTTGTGCAGGGTCGGATCGGACGGCAGCAGCGGTGGCGGGAAATGCGCGGCCTCGCCGGGCTGCATCAGCGACACCGACAGCATCCACAACAGCGGCGCCAGGCTCAGCGTCGCCATGCCGATCAGCAGCCCGATCACGGTCGCCCTGGCCAGTCGCGGTCCGCTCATCGGCTCACTCCATGCCCCGGCGCCGGGCCAGCCACAACAGCGCGCTGGTGGTCGTGGCCATCAATGCGAACAGCACGAAGGCGACCGCCGACGCGGTGCCCAGGTTCCACCACTTGAAGCCGTCCTCGTACATCAGGTACAGCACGCTGACCGTGCTCTGCAGCGGCCCGCCCTGGGTCATCACATAGGGCTCGGCGAACAACTGGAAGTAGCCGCTGAGGGTCAGGATCGCGACCATCAACAGGACCGGTCCGAGCATCGGCAGGGTCACGTGCCAGAACTGGCGCGCGGGCGAAGCGCCGTCGATGCGCGCGGCCTCGTACAGCTCCTCCGGAATCGCCTGCAGGCCGGCGACGAAGATGATCATGTTGTAGCCGAAGTTCTTCCACACCGCGAACAGGATGATCGTCGGCATCGCCCACTGCGGGCTGCCCAGCCAGTCGACCGGATCGATGCCGAACGAGGACAGGCCCCAGTTCACCAGCCCGTAGCGGGTGTGGAACAGGTAGCGCCAGATCACCGCGACCGCGACTACCGTGGTGACCACCGGCGCGAACAGCGCGGTGCGGAACAGCGGCCGGGCGATCGCCAATCGCGAGTTCAACAACAGCGCCGCCGCCAGCGACACCGCGATCGACAGCGGCACCCCGACGATCACGAAGTACAGGGTGTTGCCCAGCGCCTGCCAGAACAGCGGCCGATGCAGCAGGGCGAGATAGTTGTCCAGACCGACGAAACGCAGATTGTCCGGATCGGCCAGCGCGTAGATGTCGTAGTCGGTCAGGCTCAGCGCGAACGCGGCCAGCACCGGCAACGCGAAGAACAGCCCGATCACCGTCAGCGCCGGCGCCGCGAACACCCACCCGGCCAGGCCGGCGCGGTTCATCGGGCGCCTCCGGCGGCGTGGCGGTCGAGCATCCAGCGCCGTTTCTCCAGGATCGCGTCGGCGCGGCGATCGAGTTCGGCGGCGGCCTCCTCGACCGTGTAGCGACCGCCGACCATCTGCTCGCCGACCAGGCGTATCTCCTGCGCGATGCGCTCCCATTCCGGCACCCGCGGCGCCGGTCGCGCGCGCTCGAGCTGTTGGCGGAAGGCGGTGGCGTACGGGTCCGCGGCCAGCTCGCCGTGCGTCCAGGCGCTGCGGCGCGGCGGCAGGTCGCCGGTCATCGCGTGGAAGCGCGCCTGCACCTGCGGATCGGACAGGAACTCGACCAGTTGCCACGCCGCGGCCTTGTTGTCGGACTGCCGGAACAGCACGAAGCTGGTGCCGCCGGCCACCGAGGCGCCCGGACCATCCGGGCCGGGCAGCGGCATGGTCATCCAGTCGTCGGCGCGCTCGGCCGGCAGGCGCTTGCGGAACTCGGCGATGTTCCACGGCCCGTTGACGTAGAACGCGTAGTAGCCGCGGCCGAACTCGTCCCAGACATTGGATATCTGGGTGTTGCTGACCGGCGGCGCCCAACCGCGGTCGAACATTTCCTTGTAGAACGCCAGCGCGCGGCGGAAGCCGGGACTGCGGAAGTTGCCGTAGCGCCCGTCCTCGCGCAGCAGCGGGTCGGGTTGCTGGATCGCCAGGTTCAGCAACGGCTCGAACTCGTTCAGCGGCAGCAGGATCGAATAGCGGCCGGGACCGGCCTGGCGCTTGAGCGCGTCCAGCGCCTCGCGCCACTGGGCCCAGTCCCGCGGCGGCTGCGCGATGCCGGCCGCGGCCAGCAGGTCGCTGCGATAGAACGGCAACCGGGTCTCGACGTACCACGGCACCGCGTAGACCCGCCCCTCGATCACTCCCGACTGCCAGGCGCCGTCGAAGTAGTCGGCCGGATCGATCGCCGGGCTGCGTGTCAGCATCGGCTGCAGCGGCTCCAGCGCGTCGAGCAGGGCGAATTCCGGAATCCAGGTGTTGCCCAGCGCGCACACGTCCGGCAGCGCGTCGCCGGCAAACGCAGTCAACAGCTTCTCGTGCGCCGCCGTCCACGGCAGTTGCTGCACTTCGACCCGGATGTGCGGATGACGACGCTCGAACTCGGGCACCAGCCGCGCCACCACCTCGCCTTCATAGCCCATCGCCCAGAACCGGACCACGCTGCGGTCGTCGCGCTGCTGGCCGCACCCGGCCAACAGCACCAGCAGGCAGGCGAGCACGGCACACCGCCAGCCGGCGCGGGTGCCCGCGACGGCTGCGGCGGTTGTGTTCAGGGCACCGGCTCTGGACAGCAAAGCTTCCCTCCTCGATCGCGGCCGTACGGCCGTGTGCACACCCCGTTCGGCACCGGCCACGAACACGCGACCGGTACCGCGACGGGCTTCCAGCCCTGGCTTACCAGTCCAAGCCGAACGACAACTTGAACGTGCGCGAGGGCTCGATGATCTCGTTGCCCGTGCGCTGGCCCAGGTCCGGATTGACCGGCAGGCGGCCGTCAGGGCCGGTACCGTAGCGACCGTCGAACTGGTTCCAGTTGGCCCAGTTGAACACGTTGATCAGGTCGGCGCGGACCTTGAACGAGACGTCGCTCCCGGTATTCCAGCGCTTCTCCGCGGCCAGGTCGAAGCGCTTGTAGCCGATCGAACCGTCGGGCGTGTACGGGTCGTAGTAGCACAGGTAGTTGGGCTCGGAGGCCGGCAACGGCGAATTCAGGCAGTTGTTGGCTGCTCGTGGCTTGTGGCTCTCCAGCACCAGCTTGCCGCTGAAGGTCAGGTCCCAGCCCGGCGAATAGATCCCCGACAGCACCAGGCGATGCTCCGGCACGCCGGTCGACGGGTAGAACCGGTCGGTCGCAAACGGATAATCGAACAGATAGGTCTCACCTTCCGAGGCGCGCGGCCGGTTCTCCTCGGCATCGCTGTAGGTGTAGGCCAGATTGAAGCCCCACGGCGAGGCCTCGGTGAACGGCTTGTCCAGCGAGACCAGCAACGAGTTCAGGTTGTACTCGAAGCCGTTGTCGGCCAGGATCAGACTGCCATAGCCGGGAATGCCGAAACCCCACGGGGTACCGCCCCAGGTCTGCCCCAGATCCTCGCGTTCGTGGAAGCTGCCGTCCGGACGCCGGTTGCCGAGATGGAAGTAGATGCCGTCGCGGCTGCGGATATGCGAGAAGGTCACCGAGGTGTTCCAGTCGTGGCCCCACCACTCGACGATATTGCGCATGCCGATGCTGAACTGGTCCGAGTACGGTGTCTTCAGGTCGTTGTTCAGCAGTTGCACCTCGCCGCCGGCGACCGGATTGGCGGCCGCATAGGCGGCCAGGCCCTCAGGGGTCAGCAGCGCCGGGTCGAACGGCGTGCAGGTTGCGAGGACGGGATCGCAATGTGTCGGTGACGGGAAGTTGAGGCGGAAGGTGGTGAACGCGCCGCCGTAGTACTCGCGCGCCATGTAGTCGAACAGATTGCGGTCGTAGGCACGGCCGGCGCCACCGAAGATCACGTGGCGCTGGTCGCCGGACAGGTCGTAGGAGAAGCCCAGCCGCGGCTGCCAGGCGCCCTTGAAGTCGCTGCGGTTGCCGCCGTCGCTGATGTAGTCCTCGATGTCGTAGTCGGTGTTCTGGATGTTGCTCCAGCCGCGCAGCGCGGCGGCGATGTCCGGATCCAGCCGGTAGTCGGTGTAGCTGGGAATCCGCTCGTAGTCCCAGCGGATGCCGAGGTTCAGGGTCAGTCTGTCGGTGACCTCCCAGTCGTCCTGGATGTAGATGCCGAACTGCTTGTTCTTGGACTCCACGAACGGGTCGCGCCCGATCCGCGCGGTGGTGTACTCGACCCGGTACGGCTGGGTCAGGCTCTCGTTCACGTCGTACCAGTAACGCGGGAACGGCGGGAACTGCTGGAACGCCTTCAGATCGACCTGCTTGTACTTCACGCCCATCTTCAGGGTATGGCCTTCCCAACCGAAGAAGGTCAGGTCGTCCTGGAAGCCCCAGCCCTTCTGGCCCTTGTCCTGGAAGCTGGGACCGCCGCCTGTGTTGAGGACCTGCAATTCATTGTTGCCCTGGTTGACGACCGTATAGCGGTTGCTGGAGATCGGCGTGACCGGCGACGGGTTGTAGGACGCCTCCTCGAAGGTGATGTGAGCGTCGTTGAGCCAGTTCACGGTCGAGTAGACCGAGCGCAGGTCGTAGCGGCTCTCGTCGTTGTTGAGCGCGGTGCCGGCGCTGGGCACATTGACCCCGCCGATGCCGAGCACCCCGGTCTCGCGGCGTTCGCGTGCGATCAGCTCGATCAGGTGCGCATCGGAGACCTGCCAGCTGAGCTTGCCGAAATATGTGTCCTGGTTGAACGGCCGGCTGGCGCTGCGGTATTGCGAACTGATCTCGGAGGGCAGCGCGGCGACATCGGCCGGCGTCAACTGATCCGGCGGCAGCACCGGCGCCGGGCGCAGGATGTCCTTGCCCTCGTAGACCATGAAGAAATGCAGCTTGTCGCGGATGATCGGTCCGCCGAAGGTCAGGCCATATTGATCGACCGACTCCTCGTCCTTCACGCCTTCGGCCTCCTCTCGCGGCGACGGCGAGGTCCAACCCTCACTGCTGCGGTCCCAGAACACGCTGCCGTGGAAGTCGTTCGTGCCCGAGCGGGTCACCGCGGTGACCGCGGCACTGCTGATCTGGTCGTACTCGGCCTTGTAGTTGGAGGTGATGACCTTGTATTCGCCGATCGCCGCCTGCGGGAACGGGTTGCCCTCGCTGTCGTCCTGGCTGGTGATGCCACCGGGGGTGACGTAGTTCTTCTGGCCGACGCCGTCGATGTAGACATTGATCGCACTGGCACCCTGCGCGCCGCTGCGCAGCTGGCTTTCCTGGCCGTTCGCGGGAGTGACGAACTGCATGCCCGGCACGGTATCGGCGAAGGCGAGGAAGTTGCGCGAATTCTGCGGCAGCGCCTCGATCTGCTTCTGCGACACGTAGGTCGCGATTTCTGAGGTCCGCGTCTCCGCCAGCAGGGTGCCGGTGACGGTGATCGTGTCCAGGTCGGTGGCGGCGTCGACCGGTCCGGTCTCGGCGAGGCCGCCGGCGCTCAGGTCGAGCCGCGCGGTCTGGCCGACACGGACGGTCACCAACTGCGAGGTGCTGCCGCCGCCGGCGCTGACCTCGACCCGATAGGTGCCCGGCGGCAGGCCAGCGAGGCTGTAGCCGCCCGACGCCGAGGTCTGCGCGCTGCGCGACAGGCCGGTCGCGGTATTGGTCACCGTCACCGTCGCTCCGTCCGCGGGCGCGGCGTCCACCGTGACCTGGCCGTGGATGATCGCCGACGTGCTCTGCGCGAGCGCGGCCGGCGAAGCGATGGCCAGACACCCGGCCAGCGCGCAGGCCAGGACGCCCGGTCGTGGATGGAACGCGTCACGGCGCTTGTTGACCGCTTGGCGCTTGTTGACTGCTTGATGCTTCATGAACCTTTCCCCTCTCTCCGAAGAAATGTCTCAAGCTTTGAAACCGTTTACATGCAAAGTCCAAAAAATGGCTGACGACAGCAAGCCATGGTGAAACCGCATTGCGCCCACTCCGGGCTAACTGGAAGTCCGCCGCCCTGGCGGACCGCTGGATTCGCGCACGATCAGTTCGGTCGCCAGCCATCGCCTCGGTTCCGTTACCGGCTCCTTGGAGGCGATCGCCGCGACCAGCAGCTCGGTCGCGTGCGAACCCAGTTCGGCGATGTTGACCCGCATCGTGCTCAGGCCCGGATGCACGTAGCCGGCCAACGGGATGTCGTCGAAGCCGGCCAGTGCGATCTCGCCGGGCACGTCGATGCCCGCCTGCAGGAACGCGAACATGCACCCCAGCGCCATCATGTCGTTGGCCGCGAACACCGCGTCGGGACGCTCGGACGCGGCGATCAGCTCGCGCCCGGCACGATGCCCGGAAGCCTCGTCGAAGTCGCCGCGCAGGATCCATTCGGCGGTGTCCGGCAACAGCTCCGCCAGCGCATCGCGGTAGCCGCGCAGGCGCTCGTGGGCGTCGAAGTTGTCCTCCGGCCCGGCGATGAAGGCGATCCGGCGATGGCCACCGGACACCAGGTGTTCGACCATCACCCTGGCGCCGCCGTGGTTGTCGACCCCCAGCACCGTGCCGGCGGCGCCGCCGGACTGGCTGTTGATCAGCACCACCGGCAGCTGCGACAGCGAGCGCGCGTCCTCCAGACTCTGCGAAGCGGCGGTGTACGGCGACATCACCAGCAGGCCGTCGACGCGCCCGCGCATCGCCTGCAACGCGGTGCCCTGCTCCTCGACGTCGCCGTGGTAGCTCGACAGCAGCAGATGCAGACGGTGACGACGCGCGACCTGGTCGATGCCGCGGATCAACTCCGAGAAGAACTCGCCATGCAGGTCCGGCAGCACCACCCCGAGCGCCTGGGTACGACGGCTGCTCAGGCTGCGGGCGGCGGCATGCGGGGTGTAGCGCAGCTCACGGGCGACCGACAGCACCCGGTCGCGCACGTGCTCGGTCACATTGTCGTGACCGTTGAGTACCCGCGAGACGGTGGCGACCGATACACTGGCCGCGCGCGCGACATCTTTGATGGTGACGTTTGCCAAGCTCGGACCGCCCCTCCGCGGCGTGGTGCGGGGCGACTGTAAACGTTTTCATCAAATTGTGTAAAGTCGCGTTCGCAAAATCCCGAGGTGGCTCACAAATCCTTGTTTCAACTGGGATTTTTCGATCGAAAAATGTTGCGGCGCGGCATCGATCAGGCGCCGATCGGCGGCGCCGAGGCCTCGATCGACAGGGCGTGGATGTCGGTCTCCATCAGCCCGCCCAGGGCCGCATAGACGGCCCGGTGACGGGCGATCGGGGCCATTCCCGCAAACGCCTGGCTGACGATCCGGACCCGGAAGTGGCCACGCCCGTCGCGGGCGCCGGCATGGCCGGCGTGGCGCTGGCTGTCGTCGACGATCTCCAGCTCGACCGGCGCCAGCGCCGCCTCCAGCGCGGCACGGATCGCCGGCACCCGCTGCTCGCGCGGCAGCGAACCGGGCATGACCGGCGGCAGCGGCTTCATGGCAGCACCCGGCGGAACGGCCTCACCTCGACCCGGGCATAGACCCCGGCCCCGACGTAGGGGTCGGCATCGGCCCAGGCCCGGGCGGCGTCCAGCGATTCGAACTCGGCGACCACCAGGCTGCCGCTGAAACCGGCCGGCCCCGGATCCTCGGCATCGATCGCCGGACACGGGCCGGCCAGCATCAGCCGCCCCTCGTCGCGCAGCGCGGCCAGTCGCGCCAGATGCCCGGCCCGGGCGGCCATGCGCCGCTCCAGCACCTCTTCACCGTCATAGCCTTCGATCACGTACCACATGCCGTCCGGGTCCTCTCCACGATGCCTGCGCCGGCTCCGGCGCTGAACCGGCATTGTAGGGCCTGGGGCCGATCGCCCCACAGCCGCTGGACAGGCTTCCCGCGAGCCCTTACCCTAGTTGTCAATAGCCAGAGGCCGGAACGCAGCGGCCCGTCACGACAGGCTCCCCACGCCGTCGTCACGCAATGCACCCACCGGTGCGTCGCTGCCGCACACCTGCCCGGGCCGTAACGACTCCCGCACCTCCTCCGCCGCGCGGCCCGCGTCGGGGCCATTGGGGCTGTTCCGCGCCGCATCGACCTTTATGCAGTCTGTCGCATCTCGTCCGTCGCACTCATGGGCAATCCGCCCGTGGCCGATCCAGGCTCCGGGGCATCCCGGCGTCGACGGCACCGCTCGATCCGTCTCCGACGGGTCGCGATCCGCAACACAGCGGCCGCCAAGGCCGAACCGCAAGGCCCCAGGAGGGGCCGCCCACGCATGACCCAGACAGCCGCGCCCGACGCGACCGAGCAGCCAGAAGCCGAGAACGGAGCCCCGTCGTCCGACGGCGGCGTCGCGACGGCCGAAGCCGGAGCGCAGGCGGAGACGGTGTCCGCCGCGGCCCAGCCGCAGCAGCAGGAGATGCCGCTGGCGGTGGTGCACGGCCAGCCGGTGCTGCAGATCCCGCAGGACCTGTACATCCCCCCGGACGCGCTGGAAGTCATCCTGGAGGCGTTCGAGGGACCGCTGGACCTGCTGCTGTACCTGATCCGGCGGCAGAACCTGGACATCCTCGACATTCCGGTCGCCGACATCACCCGCCAGTACGTCGAGTACATCCAGGCCATGCACGAGATGCGCTTCGAGCTGGCCGCCGACTACCTGGTCATGGCCGCGATGCTGGCGGAGATCAAATCGCGGATGCTGCTGCCGCGGCCGCCGGCCGAGGAAGGCGAGGAAGAGGATCCGCGCGCCGAGCTGGTCCGCCGGCTGCAGGAATACGAACGCTTCAAGAAGGCCGCCGAGGACCTGGACGGCCTGCCCCGCCAGGATCGCGACACCGCGCCGGCGGCGGCCTTCGTTCCCGACCGGGCCGCGGTGCGGCTGCCGCCACCGGTCGAGCTGCGCGAGATGCTGCTGGCGCTGCACGACGTGTTCAAGCGCGCCGAGCTGTACACCCAGCACGCGATCAAGCGCGACGCGCTCAACGTCCGTCAACGCATGGGCGAGCTGCTGGAGCGGCTCAACGACGGCCAGTTCCACCGCTTCGAGCAGTTGTTCACCGTCGAGGAAGGCAAGCTCGGCGTGGTGGTGACCTTCCTCGGCCTGCTGACCCTGGCCAAGGAGCAACTGGTCGACATCGTCCAGGAGGCGCCGCTGGCGGCGATCTACGTCAAGTCGCTGGCGGTGCTGGACGACCCCAGCCAGATCGAGCTCAGCAGCGAGTTCGACGACGACGAGCCCGCCTGAGGCGCGGCCGTCCCCGACCCCAACCATTCCGAAGCACCGCATGGATCAATCGCTCATCACCCGGATCGTCGAGGCCGCCCTGCTGGCGGCGAACCAGCCGCTGACGCTGACCCAGTTGCACGCGCTGTTCCCCGAGGACGAGCCGGCGCCCAACGGTAGCGTCGAGAACGCGATCGAGACGCTGCAGGCGGGCTGCGCCGAGCGCGGCGTCGAACTGGTCGAGCTCGCCTCCGGATTCCGCTTCCAGGTCAAGGGCGACGTGCACCCCTGGGTCGCGCGCCTGTGGACCGAGCGCCAGACCCGTTACACCCGCGCGACCCTGGAGACCCTCGCCCTGATCGCCTACCGCCAGCCGATCACCCGTGGCGAGATCGAGCAGGTCCGCGGCGTGGCGGTCAACAGCAACATCATCAAGGCGCTGGAGGAGCGCGAATGGATCCGCGTCGTCGGCCATCGCGACGTGCCCGGCAAGCCGGCCCTGTTCGGCACCACCAAGGTGTTCCTGGACTACTTCGGCCTCAAGCGCCTGGACGAACTGCCGCCGCTGTCCGAACTCAAGGAGATCGGCGAGCTGGAACCCCAGCTCAAATTCGACGACGGCCAGAAGCCGTCGGCCGCGCCCGGCGAAGGCGAGGCGATCGCCGCCGGTGGCATCGCGACCGCCCCCCAGGAAGACGCCGCGAACGAGGCCGACGCCGGAACCGAGGCCGACGCCGACGCGGGCGACAACGAGAACCCATCCCCCCTTACCGCGGAGGACGACGGGACGCTCCCGTCCGAGGCCGCACAAGAACCCGAAGCCGCGCCGGGCGAGCGCGCGGCGGACGAGAACGACGAAATGGCGTCGCAGCCCGAGGCTGACGACGACCTTTCGGCAGCACCGGAAGTGGACGCGGGCGTACCGCCCGAGGCCATCGCCAACGCCGTCGAGACGACGACCGTTCCCGAGTCTGAGGCCGCCTCCGAAGAGGACGTGCCGGAGCAGAGAAATGACTGATACGAAGAGCCGCAAGCTCACCCTCAAGCGCGCCGGCAGCGACGCCGCCGCCCCCACGCCCCGCCTCGAGGAGCGCCTGCACAAGGTGCTGGCCCAGGCCGGGCTCGGTTCCCGTCGCGCCCTCGAACAGCGCATCGCCGACGGCCTGGTCAAGGTCAACGGCGAGGTCGCCCAGGTCGGCATGTCGATCAAGGGCGGCGACAAGGTCGAGCTGGACGGACGCCAGTTCGTCGCCAGCGCGCTGACCGATCCGGCACGCGTGCTGATGTACAACAAGCCCGAGGGCGAGGTGACCACGCGCGAGGACCCCGAAGGCCGTGCGACCGTCTTCGAGGCCCTGCCCGCGCTCAAGGGCGCCCGCTGGATCGCGATCGGCCGCCTCGACATCAACACCACCGGGCTGTTGCTGCTAACCACCGACGGCGAGCTGGCCAACGCGCTGATGCACCCCTCCTACGAGGTCGAGCGCGAGTACGTCTGCCGCGTGCGTCCGCCGGAAGGCCAGGAGAACGTCGCCGACAGCATCCCCGACCGGCTGCGCCGCGGTGTCGCCCTCGAGGACGGCCCGGCGAAGTTCGACGAGGTCGAACGCATCGGCGGCACCGACTCGCACGACTGGTTCCGGGTCGTGGTCAAGGAAGGCCGCAATCGCGAAGTGCGCCGTCTGTGGGAGTCGCAGGGCTGCCAGGTCAGCCGCCTCAAGCGCATCCGCTACGGCGAGGTCACCCTGCCGCGCGAACTGCTGCGCGGCCACTCGCAGGAGCTGGCGGGCGACCGGGTCGAAGCGCTGCGCAAGCAACTGGGCCTGGAGGACGGCACGCCGTCCGCGCTGACCCTGCAGCCGGTGATCGGCCAGCGCAAGGCGGCCCGGGCGACCATCAACCTGACCGGCAGCGACCGCACCCAGGGTTATGTCGGCGGCCCCAGCCGCGCCGACGAGGGCCGCGAGCTGCGTCGCTTCGACCATGTCCGCGAGGACCGCGGTCGCGGCCGCGGCGGCAAGAAGGGCCATGGCGGCCTCACCGTCAGCGGCGAGGCCGCGGCCAAGCAGTCGCAGAAGCCGTTCAAGCAGCGCAAGCAGAAGGGCCCCAAGCTGCCCGAGGGCAGCCCGGCCGCGTTCCGCACCTGGTACGTCCCCGATGGCGTCGAGACCGGTCCCAACGGCCACCGCAATCCGGGCGGCGGGCGCGGCGCCGGCAAGTTCGGCAAGGGACGTCCCGGCGGCGGCCAGGGCCAGGGCGCCAAGCCGCAGGGCAAGAAGGGGCCGGGCCAGCGCGCCGCGCATCCCTATGGCCATCCCGGCAATGCCGTGCACTTCCCGTCCGACCATGCCGGCGGCGGC